>NZ_CP038439.1:722500-1068125 GCF_004683865.2 Paracoccus liaowanqingii
ACTTCCAAAACAACCAGGAGGTTGGCTTAGAAGCAGCCATCCTTTAAAGATAGCGTAACAGCTCACTGGTCTAATCAAGAGGTCTTGCGGCGAAGATGTAACGGGGCTCAAGCCACGAGCCGAAGCTTTGGATGCATCCTTCGGGATGCGTGGTAGCGGAGCGTTCTGTGATATAGAACGCTGCCTCTTTTGTATCGCAAGATATAACGGAGGCAATGTTCTGACTGTGAAGCCGGGCCGTGAGGCAACCGGTGGAGTGATCAGAAGTGAGAATGTTGACATGAGTAGCGACAAACAGGGTGAGAGACCCTGTCGCCGAAAGTCCAAGGGTTCCTGCTTAAAGCTAATCTGAGCAGGGTAAGCCGGCCCCTAAGGCGAGGCCGAAAGGCGTAGTCGATGGGAACCAGGTTAATATTCCTGGGCCAGGAGATGGTGACGGATCCCGAGGGTAGTTCGATCTTAACGGATTGATCGGGCTGCTTAGGGGTTCCTGGAAATAGCCCTCCACAAGACCGTACCCTAAACCGACACAGGTGGACTGGTAGAGAATACCAAGGCGCTTGAGAGAACCACATTTAAGGAACTCGGCAAAATACCTCCGTAAGTTCGCGAGAAGGAGGCCCGGTTTTTACGCAAGTGAAGGCCGGGGGCACAAACCAGGGGGTGGCGACTGTTTACTAAAAACACAGGGCTCTGCGAAGCCGTAAGGCGACGTATAGGGTCTGACGCCTGCCCGGTGCCGGAAGGTTAAAAGGAGATGTGCAAGCATTGAATTGAAGCCCCGGTAAACGGCGGCCGTAACTATAACGGTCCTAAGGTAGCGAAATTCCTTGTCGGGTAAGTTCCGACCTGCACGAATGGCGTAACGACTTCCCCGCTGTCTCAAATGTGGACTCAGCGAAATTGAATTGTCTGTGAAGATGCAGACTTCCCGCGGTTAGACGGAAAGACCCCATGCACCTTTACTACAACTTCGCACTGGCATCAGGATTGCGATGTGCAGGATAGGCGGTAGGCTTTGAAGCGGGGACGCTAGTCCTCGTGGAGCCATCCTTGAGATACCGCCCTTCGCACTCTTGATGTCTAACCGCGGCCCGTTATCCGGGTCCGGGACCCTGCGTGGTGGGTAGTTTGACTGGGGCGGTCGCCTCCCAAACAGTAACGGAGGCGCGCGAAGGTTGGCTCAGACCGGTCGGAAATCGGTCGTTGAGTGCAATGGCAGAAGCCAGCCTGACTGCAAGACTGACAAGTCGAGCAGAGACGAAAGTCGGCCATAGTGATCCGGTGGTCCCGAGTGGAAGGGCCATCGCTCAACGGATAAAAGGTACGCTGGGGATAACAGGCTGATGATGCCCAAGAGTCCATATCGACGGCATCGTTTGGCACCTCGATGTCGGCTCATCTCATCCTGGGGCTGGAGCAGGTCCCAAGGGTATGGCTGTTCGCCATTTAAAGAGGTACGTGAGCTGGGTTTAGAACGTCGTGAGACAGTTCGGTCCCTATCTGCCGTGGGTGTTGGAGACTTGAGAGGAGCTGCCCCTAGTACGAGAGGACCGGGGTGGACGGACCACTGGTGGACCTGTTGTCGTGCCAACGGCAGTGCAGGGTAGCTATGTCCGGACAGGATAAACGCTGAAGGCATCTAAGCGTGAAGCCCCCCTCAAAACAAGGTCTCCCTTGAGAGCCGTGGAAGACCACCACGTCGATAGGCCGGAGATGTAAGTGCAGCAATGCATTCAGTTGACCGGTACTAATGGCTCGATAGGCTTGATTTGATCCGGTAGAAGCAAGATCCGCGTCCTCGAAAGACGACGCAGACCCCTTCTCCAAAAGGCATCCTTGGACAACTTCACCCTGCGCAAGCAGGGCGACGCTGAGCGTTTCTTTCCTGGTCTGGTGGCCCTAGCGCGAGCAAAACACCCGATCCCATCCCGAACTCGGCCGTTAAGTGCCGCTGCGCCGATGGTACTGCGTCTTAAGACGTGGGAGAGTAGGTCACCGCCAGACCTGGTAAGAAACGCAACATCTCTCCGAACGACGCAAACACCCCAACAGGACAAAAATGGCGCGGGGTAGAGCAGCCCGGTAGCTCGTCAGGCTCATAACCTGAAGGTCATAGGTTCAAATCCTATCCCCGCAACCAAAATAGATCACTGCATCAGCAGCTTAGCAGCCTCCCTCACGGGAGGCTTTTTGCGTTCCGCAAACGTGTCAACATAGTGTCAGCAAAACGATGGCGGCGGATGGCGGGGAATCGCACCACCCGGTCGCCGGATGCTCGGGTTCGTTACAGAGGGGCATTCTGAAGGCTTCGGACGAACCGCTACTGCAAAACCCAACGGTAAGGCCGTAATAACATTGCAGAGGCCGATGACTGCAACTTCGATCAATTCCGCAAAGCGCGTCGTGGCAGACCTCGTTTGGGCGCATTACGGGCGCGGCTCCAGTCGCAGGACGATGGCGTTCCGGGGGCGCAGAGTTATCCGGTGCATTGGCTCCGGCGGCGTCGTGTCGTGTAGATGGAAGCGGATTGCGGTAAGCAACGTTGCGAGACCTGCCACCATCTCCATCATTGCGAAGCTGGCTCCGAGGCAAACCCGCGGGCCGGCTCCGAACGGCATGTACGCGCAGCGCGGACGGCTCGCTGCTGACAGGCTTTCGAAGCGATCTGAGTTGAAGGTGTCCGGGGACGACCACAGCGCCTTGTGCCGGTGGATGGCATAGATGGGGATGAACACGAGCGCGGTTGGCTCGATTGTCTGCCCCGCGATCTCGCACGGGCGGAGCGCGCGTCGGCTCAACAGCGGAACAGGCGGAAGCAAACGCATTGTTTCTTCGAGGAACTGAGTCAGGTCAGACAGGATTTCGAGATGCGGCGTCTCAACCGGGCCGTGTCCTGCGACGACCCGGACGTGATCTGCGAGCACCTCCTGGAGGTCGGGCTGGGCCGCGAGGCAGTACAGTGTCCAGCTCAGCGCATTGGCAGAAGTCTCGTTTCCGGCCGCGATCAGAGTAAGGAACATGTCAACGAGGTCCTCGTCGCTCAGCGCCCGCCCCGTTTCAGGATCGCGTGCATCTATCAGGATCTGAGCGAGGTCGGGCGGATCCTGGCGCCCCTGTCGCCGTCGTGCCACAAAAGACCTTACGAGCTGCCGCCCTTCCGCCGAGGCCCGTTCCATCTGAAGCTTGCCCGGGTGAGGCATCCACCTGGGAAGGCCCAGGGATTCATAAGAGACCGGCCAGCTGCAGGGACGCAGATATCTGTCGATTACCCCTGATATCCGGTCCGCCTCCGATTGGTGAAAGCTCGAGAAAAATGTGCGGCAGATGACAGCAATCGTTGCCGCTGTCATGGCGTCGTCAATCCGGTGTAGTCCCGGGCTCCTCTTCCAGCGCCCGGCCAGTTCTTCGAAGGGGCCGCGCATTACAGGCAGGTAGGTCGAGAGCGTGGCAGGACGAAAGGCTTGCGCAGCCAGCCGGCGCCTCCAGCGCCAGGCTTCACCCTCCGCCGTCAGGAGGCCATCCCCAAGGATCGGGTTGAGCAGCCGGTTGTCGATACGGGACTTGGCGAAATCTTCGTGTCTTTGCACAAGAATGGTATTTACGATTGCCGGCTTGGTCGGGAAAAACATTGCCTGTCCCGCCGCCTGCAGACTGGCGTGCGGCTCTTCGTAGGCTGCCGGTGGAACCGCCGCTATTGGGTTCCGCACCATGACGCGCAGCAGAGCGAGGGTTGAGAGATGCCCACGGGCCATCTCAATCTTTGGGGGCTTGAAGGCCTTTGGCCCCGATGAGGGTTCTCCATTCATGTCTCGCTCCCCTGTCGGGTTGAGCAATAATAGCACGGGGGACCCCAATTCGCATGCTGGTTTTACGCGCCTTGTTGGTCCACCTGGATCTGGCACTTGAACACAGCCTGGAGTTGAGGCGTTCGCTATTTTGCCTTTACCCCGATGTACCCAAAGCCGGCCGTCACAAGACCATTGAGTTTCTTCAAGCGACTTTCTCTCGGATCTGCCACTTTCTGCCAGCTTGCTGTTACTTCCCGTTAAGGCAACGTTGAGGCAAATTGGTCATCGGAGGAGAGGACCATGACAAACACTCAAAACGTGCTTATTCATCCCGCAGTCGACAATGGAATAAAACAAGGCGATCCGAGTTTCTCCGGAGGCGTTCTGACGTGCCATTGCACCAGCAATCCTGTGAAGCTTCGTGTCGGCGCACAAACCGCGCATAATCACGTTTGCGGCTGTACCAAATGCTGGAAACCCGATGGTGCAATCTTCAGTCAGGTGGCCGTCGTTTCGCGAGACGCCGTCAAGGTGGTTGAGCAGGCAGCCAAGCTGGAGGTCGTGAACGCTCAGGCGCCCATTCAGCGTCACCGGTGCCGGGAATGCGGTGTGCATATGTATGGGCGGATCGAAAACCCGGACCACCCGTTCTATGGGCTCGATTTCGTGCATACCGAATTGTCGAAAGAAACGGGGTGGTCCGAGCCGGAGTTTGCAGCTTTTGTCAGCTCAATCATCGAGTCCGGTGTCGATCCGTCCCGCATGAACGGGATCCGCGGTCGTCTTCGGGAATTGCGGCTTCATCCTTATGATACATTATCTCCGCCCTTGATGGATGCGATAGCGACCCATGCCGCCAAACAACCGGCTAGACCCGCATCGGCCAGGGCGGCGCCAAGCGCATCTGCGGCGGCAGAGCGGCAGTCAGCCCCGACGCAGCCTGCGCAAGAGGGCGGATCTATACTCGCCCGACTGATGAACAAGCTGTTTGGCGGTGGTCAACGATAGGGGCATCTTGCGGCTGCGGACTTGGTGAGCATCCCCACATTGGGGTGGGTGCTTGACGACTGACCCGGCAGTGCGCCCGGTGAACCACAGCCAAATCCTGCTACCCACAACCAAGTCGCTCCCGGGCACGTTCCTGCCTTTCATCGGCAAGGACGAGCCCGACGGCTTCAGCGGTCGGCGTCCATCCTGTGCAACTTCTCGACCCGGCGGCGGAAATTCTCGTCGGTCGAGAACACTGCGTTCAGGTCGTAGTCTATCAGATCGAGGCCGGCCATGGTCCGACAATAAGCTCGGGCGCGAAGAGCGCCGGCAGAGCGGGCAGAAGGTCTGAACCGATCCGGCGCAGGGTCGGGGCCCTGTTCGTGCCGGCGGAAAAGCTTATGCCGACGGGCGTACCCCATTGCGTTTGTTGTGGGGTTATGGTCGCGGTGCAAAGCATGAGTGACTGGTTTGGGGAAGCAAGTCTTCTTATGAACGTTGAAGTCCAGCAAAGCCGCGCCGGGAGGCGCGACTTCACCATGAGTTTGATCAGGCCTCGTCGGCTTGGTTGGTCGCGTTGCGCGGCGGGGCCAGCATCCATTCCGACAGGTCCATGCGTCCGACGCCGAATTCAGGCCGGCGGCGCTTGCCTGCGGTCCTGGATGAAGATGCTCCCATATCCCTCGATCGCCAGCTGTCCGCCCTTCTCGACGAGCCATCCGGCCTTCACGAGTCGGGACACATCCTTCTGTGCCGTCCGCTCGTTCATGTCCGGAGCAGCGGCCAGAAGCGTGATTGCGGTCTCGTACGCGAACTCGCCGTTGTCCTCGGCATCGGCGATCAGGTGAAGAAGGCAGCCAACAAGATGGGCGCCAAGGTCCCCTGCTATTTCCTGCAAGACTTCCCTTTCAATCCAAAGATGACCTTCGTCCTTGTTCATTGTCATTCTCCTGTTTGATGTAGCTGAGGTATCGACGAGGCTAACCGGCATCGTTAGCCCGTGAGGGCGTTGCCGACCCTCCTCGAGGATCGTGGGACGTCTTCGCGAGAGATCATCCTCGGTCAGACGGTATGGGGGTGGCGGTGGGCCCGCTGCTATCGCAGCGCTGCCCTCCAGTGCGACAGCTGCACCGCCCAGTCTGCCGGAAACGGCTCCAGCATCCGGGGTAGCGTCAGTTCAGGGCCTTGCCTGCCGTCGAGGATAACCTCGACTACGCTAGGAGAAAGCAGCGTCAGCGGCAGAACCCGGGTCGTGTAGGAGTGGGCGACGCGCTCAGGTTTGGACAAGTTGGCTAGACGTGCCAGATTTTGATCGACCTTCATCGTTTTTGTCTTCTTTTGAACTTTCGTTGTTCCACACTACCGCTCTGTCCGAGGCGGATGTGTAGTCACTGGATCTGCACCGTTGCGGACTGTCTCCGTAAAGTCGCTGCTGCGCGCGAAGCCGAGCAAGGCCCGGCCCGAGAAAGGCGCAGAGCTTACGGCGACACTTCGCTTCGGTAATTTGCTTTCTGGCAAGGGATTGAATCCGTCGGTCGTGTCCGACTGCTCGACGCCGGGCGGGATCTGCCATCAGATTGCCGGACCTGTCGCTGCAGGGATTTGCTGCTTGCGAGGGGTATCCTTTCAGTCGGTGGTAACCTCCGGTTACCGGGTGGTAACCCCGATTTTCTGCCTGCAACTAGCGACCTGCCGCGACTAAGCCCACCGCATACGAAAGAGCGTTGGAAGGACCCAAAGGGGGCGTAGCTGGGCAGGCTCAAGCAGATTGACAGCGCTCCCAGTCAGTGAGCTATGGCCGATTTTGGGTGATGGGGTCTGAGAAGGCGGCGTATCGTGGTGGGTGTCAAAGCCTGCCAGAACCTCCCGAAGGAGCGATACGCCTTGGAAGATGATATCACGATCACCCCGCTTCACCAGCCCGGATCTGTCGTTGATCCACTCACCGAGATTGCACGCGACGGCGCCCGGCAGATGCTGGCAGCGGCACTCAGGGCTGAGGCCGCGAGTTTTGTCGCGCAGTTTGCTGAGGAGCGCCTGCCCGATGGCAGGCAGCGCGTTGTCCACCACGGCACCGGCCCTGAGCGGAACATCCAGACCGGGATCGGCCCTATCCCGGTGCAGAGACAGAAGGTGCGCGACCGGGCAGCTGATGCGCCGCCGGAGGACAAGATCCGGTTCAATTCGCGCATTCTTCCGAAGTGGGCGCGCCGTTCGCCTAGCCTTGATGCTCTGCTTCCGGTCCTCTACTTGCGCGGCGTCTCGACTGGAGACTTCCAGGAGGCTCTGAGCGCGCTGGTCGGTCCGGATGCGCCCAACCTGTCGCCAGGAGCGATCTCGCGGCTCACGGGCGAGTGGCAAGCAGAACATGACCGCTGGCAACGCCGAAACCTCTCGGCCCGGCGCTACGTCTATGTCTGGGCCGACGGCGTGTATCTGCAGGCCCGGATGGAGCCGCAGGCCGAGTGCATGCTGGTGATCATCGGGGCGACGCCGGAAGGGAAGAAGGAGCTGCTGGGGTTCCAGGTTGGGGTCCGCGAGAGCGCGCAGAGCTGGCATGAACTGCTGGTCGACCTCAGGGCCCGCGGCCTCTCGGCGCCACCGGACCTCGCGGTCGGAGATGGTGCCCTTGGCTTCTGGAAGGCGCTGGATGAGATCTTCCCCGACACGCGCCACCAACGCTGTTGGACCCACAAGGTGTCCAACGTCCTGAACAAGCTTCCGAAGTCGATGCACCCGGCGGTGAAGACTGACCTGCGGGAGATCTGGCAAGCCGCGACCCGCGCGGCGGCAGAGACCGCCGTCAATACCTTCGTCGAGAAGTATGGCGTGAAATACGAGAAAGCCGTCGCCTGCCTGACCAAGGATCGAGAGGCACTGCTGGCCTTCTACGACTTCCCGGCCGCTCACTGGGACCACCTGCGCACGTCCAACCCGATCGAGAGCGTCTTCGCGACCGTCCGCCATCGCACCGTCCGAACCAAAGGCGCGTTGTCTCAGAAGACAGCGAAGCTGATGGTGTTCAAGCTGGTTCAGGCCGCAGCGAAGAAATGGCGACGACTGAAGGGCGCAAACCAGTTGCCTCTCGTCGTCGAAGGCGTCAAGTTCACTGACGGTGTCGCCGAGCAGGACGCCAACGAAAGCCGCGCCGCTTGATCAGGCCGCGTCACCCAAAATCCCGCATAGCTCCAGTCAGTGCTCCGCCTCGTCTAGTGACGGCACAGCAGGGGTGGCGTAGACGCCGCAAGTGCGCGGCGAGCTTGCCATACATGAATCCGCATCGCGATGGGGCAATGTCGAGTCTTAGGGTCTAGAAGGTTCGGCGCCGCGCTTCCGGAGCGGCGTCCGCAATGGCTCTGCTTCGTTCCACGCCTATCCACATGTGTGGGACCGAGCCACGCCGGCTGTTCGACACCATGGTCCACGTCGCCCATCCGACCGCCCCCAACACAGCTGCCGCGGACAGGGGCCGCTTCTGCACTTCCAGCAGCAGGCTCTGCCGGCGGAAGTAGATGTCTTGGTCCCCATCGATCACACCGTTGGACCGGGCCTTGTAAAGGTTGTCTCGCTGGGCTGGATCGCCTAGGTGCTTCGGCTTCACCTCTGCAGGGCGACCCTTTGCTTCCATGACCAGGTCCATCAGGCGCGGCGCCACTTGCCCCATGAGAGAGATCATCATGCCGTTGCCGTCGATCGAAAGTGTGCGATTAGGATGTTCAGTCGCAAAAAGGATCCAGACCGTGTGAAAACACGAACCGGATTCCCAGCATTGAGCGGCCGTGGTATTTTTGGGCATGGCACATATTTCAGGCGGTGATCGGTCCCAACTCCTGCTTTTGCCGGACTCTGTGGACGACTATGTGGGGCCGGACAATGTTGTCCGGTTTATCGATGCTTTCGTTGACGGGCTCGATCTGAGGGCAGCTGGCTTTGGGCGGGTCCAGGCGAAAAGTACCGGTCGACCGGGATATGATCCGGCCGATCTCTTGAAGCTCTACATTTACGGATACCTGAACCGGGTGCGGTCCAGCCGCCGGTTGGAGGTAGAGACGCATCGCAATCTTGAAGTCATCTGGCTGCTCCGCCGCCTGACCCCCGACTTCAAGACAATCGCAGACTTCCGACGCGACAACAGAACGGCGTTCCGCCAGGTGTTCCGGGAGTTCGTGCTGCTGTGTCGTGAACTCGACTTGTTCGGACGAGAGTTGATCGCAGTCGACGGCACCCGGATCAAGGCCGTGAACAGCCGGGAGCGGAATTTCACCAAGGCCAAGCTGGCCAAAGCGATAGCGGAAAGCGATGAGCGCTTGGCGCGGTATCTCAAGCAGCTCGATGAGGCCGACAAGGACGGTGAGGACGCGCCAGAGAGGGGCACCGTCGAGAGGCTGCAGGAAAAGATCGCAGCGCTCCGCAAGCGGCGTGAACGGCTTGATGATCATGGCAAAGCCCTTGCAGACAGCGGCGCGGACCAGATCTCGCTGACCGACCCGGACGCACGCGCGATGCACTCCAGCAGTCGCGTCGGGGTCGGTTATAACGTCCAGATTGCGGTCGATACCAAGCACAAACTGATTGCGGAGCAGCAGGTCCACAACAAGGTCAGCGACCTGGGCCTGCTGACCGAGACGGCCAAGGCTGCGCGTGAGACCCTCGATGTTGCGCAGATCGATGCCGTGGCCGACCGGGGCTACTTCAAGATCGAAGATATCGAGGCCTGCGAAACGGCAGGCATCGTCCCTTACGTTCCCAAACCGCAGCGCGGATCTGCCGTTGCCAAGGGATTTTTTCCCAAGGACCAGTTCCGTTATGATGCCGAGGCAGACATCTACACATGCCCGGGCGGCGCGGCTTTGCGCCATGTGCACAGCCGCCCGGTTCGTGGCGAGATCCGCGTGTTCGATTATGCCAATGCCGCTGCCTGCAAGTCCTGCGCACTCAAGACACGTTGCACCACCGCGGCCTACCGCAAGGTTGCGCGCTATGAGAACGAGGCCGTGCTGGACCGGATGGCGAAACGGCTTGCCGCGCGGCCCGGGGTGCTCGATGAGCGGCGCGAGAGCGTCGAGCACCCGTTCGGCTCCGTGAAGCAATGGATGGGCCAGGGTGCATTCCTGATGCGCAGGCTGGAGAACGTGCGCGCTGAGTTCAGCCTGACGGCCATCGCCTACAATTTGCGTCGAGCGATCAGCCTTGTCGGCATTCCGGCGTTGATTGCGGCTGTCAGGCTGTGAAGGCTCCCCATTTCCTTAAGTGTCAGCCCATATTTGCCTTCAGAGATCCCCACAGGATCCCAAAACCCACGATTAAGCGTTTGATCCGGATCCTCTAAAGGAAAGGCTCCGATCCAGCCAAAACCCCTGCACACCATCAGACTTCCCCAAGTTTTCACACGGTCTGGATCGCGTCTGCGACCAGCCGGGGGTCGTAGATGACTGGTGGAACACGCGGGGCCTGATCTACGTACCTGCGGGCGTGCTCGGGGCAGGGCGTATGCATGCCGCCGGGCTTGATGAGGGCTACGGCAACCGGGACGCCATCGCGCTCCAACGCCATGCGCAACACGTTCGTAAAAGCCCGGATGGCATACGTGGTGGAACTGTACGCGCCTTGGTAGACGATTGCGCAATCCGAGAGCACGGAGCCCACGTTGATGATGGCGCTGCCGCTGCGCTGGCGCAGAAGGCGTGCTGCAACCAGTGATCCCATCACCAAGACGAAGTAGTTGACATTGAAGGCGGGGCGGTGGTCCTCCATTGGCGTCTCCTGCAGGATACCGAAGGTGGCCACTGCCGCGTTGTTGACTCAAGTGTCGAAGCCGCCGAACTCAGGAAGAGCCGTCTCTGCGATCCCGGTGCGAGAAGATGATGCGGCGGTGGGATATACGCGTCTTGCACTCAGCGTGCTGGCAAGAGCTAAGATTGACAATGTTCTGCCGTGGCTTAGACTTTTCCGACCGCTGGGTTCGGCATCGCCACCAGAGGAATTATACAAGGAGGGGATGGACCGATGAGCGATTTCGACTTGGTAATCCGTGGCGGAACCGTCGTCACGGCGTCTGAGACAACGCGCGCAGATATTGGTGTGCAGGGCAGCACGATTGCGGCCCTTGGACTGAACCTGGGCCGCGGGAATAAAGAAATCGACGCCAGCGGCCTTTTGGTCATGCCGGGGGGCATCGACAGTCATGTGCACCTTGCGCAACCCGCTTTCGGCGGCCCGGCCATGGCCGACGGTTTCGAGACCGGCACGCGATCGGCAATTGCCGGCGGCAATACGACAGTCTTGCCCTTCGCCATGCAGGGACGTGGTGAATCCTTGCGCCAAGCGGTGGAGGATTACCACAAAGAGGCCGATGGCCAGTCCTATTGCGACTACGGTTTTCACATGATCGTCGCCAATCCATCGCCGGCGGCGTTGGGGCAGGATCTGCCGGCATTGGTCGCGTCTGGATATACATCGCTCAAGGTGTTCATGACCTATGCTGACCTGGTTCTCAACGACCGCGAGATACTTGAAGTATTTGATGCTGCAGGAGAATGCGGTGCCTTGGTGATGGTGCATTGCGAGGGGTATGACGCCATCCGTTTCATGACGGAAAAGCTGGAGAAATCCGGCCGCACGGCACCCTATTATCACGCCGTTTCACGCCCACAGTCGGTGGAGCGCGAAGCCGCCCACCGTGCCATCAGCCACGCGGAACTGACCGGGGTGCCGATCATGGTCGTCCATGTCTCGGGACGTGAGGCGATGGAGCAGATCCGCTGGGCGCAGTCGCGAGGGCTAAAGATCATGGGAGAGACGTGCACCCAGTATATCTCGCTCACGGCTGAGGACCTCAAGGGTCTTAACATGGACGATACCGGCACGAAGTATGTCTGCTCTCCGCCGCCCCGCGATCATGCAAGCTGGGAAGCCATATGGAACGGGATACAGACCGGCGTCTTCCAGACCTTCTCCTCGGATCATTGCCCGTTCTACTTCGAGGGAGAGGTCGGCAAGAAGAACCCAAAGGCGCGTACCGGATTTCAGTGGGTGCCGAACGGCATTCCCGGCGTCGCGGTGCGCATGCCGATCCTTTGGTCAGAAGGAGTGGCCAAGGGCCGTATCACCGCAAACCAGTTCGTGGCGCTTACCTCGACCAATCATGCCCGCATCTACGGACTGACGACCAAGGGATCTCTTGCACCGGGCTTTGACGCGGATATCGTCCTTTGGGATCCCGCGCACGAGGTCACGATTACACAGGCACTGATGGAGCATGGGGCCGATTATACCCCTTGGGAGGGGTTCCGGGTGACCGGCTGGCCCCGGGCGACCATCCTGCGCGGCGAGGTGGTGATGGAAGAGGGTCGGATTCTGGGGCGCAAGGATCAGGGGAAATTCCTGCCGCGCGCGCTGTCACCCATGGCCGGACGGATGGCCGGCGCGGCGCTTGATTGAGGTAACGGTGCGGCGGGAGCCATTCAGGCGCCGAACCGCCGCCAGGATCGTTCCAGCAGCTCGCCATCCAGATTGCGCCCGATAAGGACGATCATGCCCTCCTCGGGTGCCGGACCTGACAGCCACGCGTCACGTTCGGGCAGGATCTCCGGGGGCTGAACCATGCGGCGCACCGATTGCAGCAGCAGCAGGCCCGCAGGCGCGCGCACGATGCCCTTGACCCGCACTACATCATCGCCTCTAGATTGCAAGAGGGCCGAGAGCCAGGTTGAAAGGGCAATCCAGCCGCCATCTTTGCCCACCTCGATGCGGTAGGGGCGGATAGGTTCGGCCATGGCAGCGACGACCGGCAAGGGAAAGGGCAGGGCTGAACCCAGCGTCAGACTTACCGGCGTCCCGTGTTCGGCCGCGCTGATCACGGCGGTCGGATTAAGCACCCGGATGGTGGCAGCAAGGCGCGCAAGATCGCCGTACTTGGCAAGAAGCGGCTTGCTGAGAATGAGTTCATCGGCGGCCTCGACCTGGGCGCGGGCAAGGGGTTCGCCGGCAAGCTGATCGCGCCCGTGAACCGCGTCGACAATCACCACAACCTTTTCCATCACCAGCCGCCTGGCCAAAACCTGATCCGCAGCCAATGCGACTGCAATTGCACCCGGATCTGCAAGACCACTTGTTTCCAGCAGCACGCCATCGATGCCGCTTGCGCCAGAGGTAGTTGCCTCGTCACAGATTTGACGCAGCGCGGCGACAAGCGCAGGAAGCCCATCGCAACAGGCACAACCGCCGGCCAACACTTCGACTCGTGCGGCCTTGCCAAGAAGCAGGTTGTCCACTGGCGTCAGCGCCGCCTCGTTCACAAGAAAATGGCGTTTCCTGAATCTGCCTTCATGCAACTGGTGGCGAAGCCACGTGCTTTTACCGGCGCCCAGAAAGCCCCCAAGCAGGGTCAGGGGGATCCGCCCGTCGCGGCGCCCCGCCTCAGCCTTCATGGTCAAGAGCGCGGGCAGACAACGGATCGATCGGCTCGCCCGCCATACGGGCGGCCTCGAGCCACAGGCTTTCAAGATCGTCCACCAGAACCCGCGCTCCGCCGGGGGCAAAAAGCTGCAACCCCGGCGTTGCGCCATCATCATGGGCCTTCAGCCCCCATGGGGCGAGAAGACGGTTGACGGATGCCAGTCGGATGAAGCGGAGGCGCAGCCTTTCAGCAGGGGAACTGGCCCCCGCGTCGGTCCAATGGCCGGGCTTGGCGGGAAAACCGCACGCACTGCACATAGATGCGCCTCCCTTCGTTCCAGCTCAGATCACCTCGGGTCGCTTGCCACTCTCGAACGGATACCGTTTGCGGAAGTCGTCGGCGATCTCTTCGAAGGTGGCCCATTCGACGCCCTCGTGGCCGTTGATATACTCGATCAGTCTTTCCAGCATCAAAAGCACCTGCGGGCGGCCAGAGACATCAGGATGAATCGTAAAGGCAAAGACGCCGTAATCCATCTCGCGATACATCCAGTCGAACTGATCACGCCATAGTTCCTCGATGTCCCGGGGATTCACAAAGCCGTGGCTGTTGGGCGCCTTCTTCATGAACAACATCGGCGGCAGGTCATCCACATACCAGTTGGCAGCGATGTCCACGAGGTCGATTTCTTTGCCGTGCTTGAGGGGGTGCATCCATTCCTTGGCCTGCTTGGTGTAATCGATGACGTTCCATTCATCACCGACCCGAGCATAGAAGGGCTGGAAATCGCGATACCCTTGGCTGTGATCGTAGCTGAAATCGTATTTTTTCAGAAGCGCCGCGGTCACCTCTGACATTTCCCACCAGGGTGCTACATAGCCGCGGGGCACGCGTCCGGTCAGCTTTTCGATTAGTTCGATCGATTTTACCAGAACGTCCTCTTCCTGCTGCGGCGTCATGGCAACTGGATTCTCGTGAAGATAGCCATGGGCACCGATTTCATGCCCCTGATCCACGATTATCTGCATTTCCTTGGGGAAGGTCTCAAGGGAATGGCCCGGGATGAAGAAACTGGTGCGCAGGTCGTATTTCTTGAACAAGCGCAACAGGCGCGGCACGCCAACCTCGGTGGCGAAGATCCCCCGCTGGATGTCCGAGGGGCTGTCGCCGCCGCCATAGGACCCAATCCAGCCTGCGACCGAATCGATATCGGTACCGAAAGCGCAATAAATTTTCTTGGCCATTTCGTTCTCCTGTATGGTCAACGGCCGGCGGGCCGCATTGAATGCTGTCATGACGTCAAGGCTGGCAGGGACAGGCTGGCGCGCAGGGCGAACTCATCGGGCCGCCCTGCCATCAAAAGAAGCATCAGAAGAAGGCGCGCCTTAAGTGCATCAAGATCGCCAGACCCTGTAAGGCCACGCGAGACAAGGTCGATCTCACCGCCGGGTTGGCGATAGGTACCACCAAGTACCCGGCCTCCACGCGTACGGCTGGCAAAGACGACCGGCACGCGCTTGGCCGCATCGCTCAGCGGGGCAAGCCAGTCGGTATGCACATGGCCACCGCCAGCAAGATCGAGGACCAGTCCCGCCGCACCCGCCGCCATCGCGGCCTCGATCAATCGGGGTTCGTCCGAGATCCCGGGCTTGAGGATCGGAACAAATGGCACCGCCGCATCCGTTGGCACCGAAACGCCCGCGCGTCGTTTGGCTCGGGCGTAAAGCGCAACCTCGCCCTCAGCTAGCCAGCCGAGTGGGGCAGGCGACCAGAAGGCTCCTGTCGATGTGGTGTCGCGCTTTTGCACCCAACGTGCGGCATGGATCGTGTCGTCAAAGGCGACCAGCACACCAAGATCCCGACAGGCGGGATCTACGGCGCAGGTGACAGCGGCCAAAAGGTTCGCCGGCCCGTCCGCACCGGGAAGCGACGGGTTGCGCATCGCACCTGTCACAACAACCGGCAGCCTCCCGTTATGAAGGAGGTCCAAAACATAGGCAGTCTCCTCGATCGTGTCGGTGCCCTGAGTGACCACGACTCCTTCGGTCCCGTCCTGCTCGAATGCACGGATCAAGATTGCGAGTGCAAACAGAAGTGGAAGGTCGATCTCTGTTGACGGCAAGTTGGCAAGGTCGCGCGCGCCTACCACGGCCCTGCCGGCCAACGCCGGCACCGCGATGACCAGATCGGCCGCAGTCAAGCTGGGGGCAACGCCTGCACCCGCTGCGTCGGGCTGGCAGGCGATCGTTCCGCCTAGGGCGATGATCTCGACGCGCGGTATCATGTCAGTCCTCATGCGGGCTTCCGGTCGAGTTGTTGAGACCGACCAGATGGTGATTGAGGAACGCATCCCATTCCGCATGGACCAATTCACCGACATGGATCGGACGCTCGAAATAGGCCTCCACATCCAGGTAGATAATGAATTCCTCCCGCTCCCCTGTATCAAGGGCGATCTTCACGAAAGTGCCCTGATATTCGGTGTTGGTTACCGTCCCCGAAAGGCAATCGCGCGCTCCGGCGGCGCTGCCCAGTCTGATCCGGTCGCGGCGGACCGAGAAACGCATATCCTGGCCGGTCTGCACCCTGTCGAGCGGCCTTACTCCGAAATTAAAGCCGCCTTTGCCTTCGACCCTAGCCATCCCGTCCTCGCCGACTCCGGTTACCTTGCCCGTCAGCACGTTCTGCCCCCCCATGAACCGGGCGACATAGGGGCTGTGCGGACGGTTGTAGATGTCGCGCGGGCTGGCAGCCTGCTCGATCAGACCGTGGTCCATCACCACCACCTGATCGGCAAGGGCAATGGCCTCGGGTTGGGTATGCGTGACGTGGATGAAGGTGATGCCCAGTTCATTCTGCAACCGCTTCAGTTCGACCCGCATCCGCAGACGCAGGAATTCGTCGAGCGCCGAGAGCGGCTCGTCCAGCAGCAGCACCTTTGGATTGGTGATCAGCGCCCGTGCAAGCGCCACACGTTGCTGCTGACCGCCCGAAAGTTCGGACGGCAGACGGTCGGCAAGGTGGCCAAGCTGCACCCGGTCAAGCATCTCTTTAGCCTGGGTGCGGCGGTTATCTGTGTCCACGCCCTTCACCCGCAGGCTGAACGCGACATTGTCCGTCAGGGACAGATGCGGAAACAACGCATAGTTCTGGAACATCAGCGCGGTGCCCCGGCTGCCGGTCCGGGCATGGGTCACATCCTCGCCGCCGATGGTGATCGTCCCCGATGTCGGTGTCTCGTGTCCGGCGATCATCCGCAAAAGCGTCGTCTTACCGCAACCCGAAGGACCGATCATGCTGCAATAGGATCCCCCTTCGATCGTCAAATCGACATTGTTGACTGCCTTCACCGATCCAAAGGCTTTAGTCACATTGCGGATGTCGATACGGCTTTGTTCACTCATGTCTAGCATTCCTGGTCAATCGCGTGCGCGGCGTCGTTTCTGGATGATGGCAATAGCGATGAAAGAGATGGCGATGGCGAGGAAGCTGAGCGCCGAGGTCAGTGTCCCGATCGCATAAAGCGCCGGTGTCGTGACAGTGGTGGTCATGTTCGATATTTCGATGGGAAGTGTGTTGTTGCCGCCCACGGTCAGGAGCGAGCGTGGCATCTCATCATAGGACAGGGTGAAGCCGAACAGCGCGACGGCAATCAGGCCCGGAAACAGGATCGGGATGGTCACCAGCCGCAGGATGGTCAGGGCACGGGCGCCCGCATCGCGCGCCGCCTCTTCCCATGAGGAGTCAAACCGATTGAGGACAGCGAACATGATCAGAAGGCCAAAGGGCAACGTCCAGCTGAGATGCGCGACAAGCCCCGACATCAGCCAGTGGAGACGGATCCCCAGCAACTGGAACATCTGGCTGATGCCAAGGCCAAGCAGGATCCCCGGAACCACCAGGCTGATAATGGACAGGTAAAAAAGCGGCCCAGCGCCCATAAACCGTCGGCGAAAGGCGAGGCCGGCAAAGAGACATACCACCGTCGTGATAATCATGGCCACCAGCCCTAAAAGCACCGACCGAGTGAGGGCTCCGCCCAGATCGCCATAGCGGCTTGACGCGAAAAGGTCGCCAAACCAGTGAACCGACACGCCCCGCATTGGGAAGGTAAGCCCGCCGGTTGTTCCCTGAAAGCTGAGAATGAAGATCATCAGCATTGGCCCGTAAAGGAAGATCACGAACATCGCGAAGAAGGCGGCGAGCAGATAGAAGCCAAGGCCCCGTTTTTGACCGTTCGACATGTTCATCGCCCCCTAGCGCGCCAATTCGGCACGAATATCGACCACCCGCAGGATACCCGAAACCAGCAGCGCCACGACGGCGATCAACATGATCGCCATGGCTGCTGCCTGCGGATAAAACAAGTTGTCGATCTGGTTTTTCATGGCTGAAACGACCGACGCGCTTTGTCCGCCGCTCATCACGCGGACCACGAAGAAATCAGCCATCACCAGGGTGACGACGAATATAGAACCGAGTGCGATGCCGGTCTTGGAAAGTGGAATGATGACCGTGTACAGGATCTGCCACCCGGATGCTCCGGCATCCCGCGCAGCTTCGATCAGATTGGGGTTGATCTTGGCCATGCTGTTGAAGATCGGGACGATCATGAACAGCGTATAGAGATGAATATAGGTCAGGATCACCGCAAACTCGGAGTAGAGCAGGAAATCAAGTGGTTGATTTGTCAGGCCCATCGCGATGATAGTCTGGTTGAAGATCCCCTCGCGGCCCAGGAACGGGATCCATGATATCATGCGGATCACGTTCGAAGTCCAGAACGGGATGGTGCACAGCAGCAAAAGCCCGATCTGCCATTTCAGATTCCGCACATGAAACACTAGGAAATACGAGCAGATGAAACCGATGATCGTCGTTACAATCAAGGTGATCGCCGCAAACTTGATTGTTGTGAAGAATAACGCATAAGTCAGCGGGGAGCTAAGCATCTGCCGGTAGTTGTCGAGCGTGAACTCGCGGTAGATGAAGATGCCGTCCGTCTGCCAGAAGCTGAGCAAGACCAGAGTTCCGATCGGAACGCCAACGAAGGCGATTGTGAAAAGCGCCAGCGGCGCGACCTGCAGATAGGCACTGAGTCCTGAACTCCCGCCCGACGAACGGCTAGACATGGCGCAACTCCGTGAATGTGTGCTGGGTCGGACATGGCTCCGGGGCATGGTGCGCCGGAGCCGTCTAAATCAGGCCGAGATGAATTCGTTCCAGCGCTGAACCATGTAGCGCTCTTCGTCCATCACTGTGTTCCAGACCGAGATATTGCCAATCCGATCCTGGAACGAGCCGCCGTCGCGCTGTGCGCCTTCGCCATCCATCACTGTGCCGTAGGGGTCGACGATCTGCTCCGTCGCCGGCTGCCCCTCGTACCAATATCCCCATTCGTTATCGGTCATGAATTCACGGGCGTGTTCGGGGATAGACGAATAGTAGCCCTGTCGCCCGATGAACCCACCATGCCAACCCGAAAGCGTCCAGTTCATGAACTCATAGGCAGCGTCGCGCTTCATCCCTTCAAGATGCCCCATAAGACCAATTCCCGAACCCCAAGCTCGATAGCCTTCCTTCATGCTTTGATAGACGCAGGGAATACCGCGTGCCTTAACAGCGGTGACAGCCGGTGCCCACATCGACTGAATGACGACTTCGCCCGCAGCCATCAGGTTCACTGACTCGTCAAAGCTGAGCCAGAAGGCACGGAACTGTCCCGCGCGCTTCAGCTCGATCAAGTTATTGATGGTGAAATCGATCTCTTCACGGGTCATGTTCCCCTTGTCGCCGTAGGTTATCTCTCCCATGGCTTCAAAAGCGTTAGCAGCATCCAGGATGCCGGTGCCGGGCACGTTCACAAGGGCGGTCTTGCCCTTGAATTCGGGGTTGAACAGCTCAGCATAGCTTTCGATGGGGCGACCAATCAGGTCCGGACGGATTCCAAGCGTATCCGCGTTGTAGATCGTCGGCACCGTGCTGACGATATCCGTCTCCTCTGCCGCGAAACCGTCTGCATCCGCCGACTCCAGGTACATCACCTTGAAAGGTAGAATGCCTTGCCGCGACAGGTCGCTGCCATCGAAGTTCTTTCCGTCCTTCATGATCGGCGTGATCCTGCTCCAATTGCCGATCTTTGTCTTGTCGATGGCTTGGAAATTACCCGATCGCCACACCTTTGCCAGCGCCCAGTACTCCATGTCGACGATTTCCAGCGTCTCGGGCTGGTTGATGATCCTGGGCATCAGGTTCGTGCTTTCGACCGATTGGGGAACGATGCGGAAACCCAGATCTTCGCTTGCTTTATCGGCGATGTCGGCGATGACCGAAAAGGACGGACCGGTCCAGCTGATCGTGATGTCACGGATGTTCTGCGCCCAGATCATCGGCGCACCGATGACGCCTGAACCGACGGCGGCACCGGTGACAGCGGCCGTCGACTGGAGAAACTTGCGCCGCGAAAGGTCGATACTGTTCTTCATTTCGGTCATGGGGGCTCCTCCCGGGGCGATAGGTTGCAGGTAGATTTGTTCCACCGATCAATGCCCCTTCGCCAGGGTCGCCCATACATGTCGGCTACCAAGAGCGTAGCAATCCGTTTTTAGAATGCAAAGCACAATTTTCTTGGCCTGAGGAGCTTCTCTGGCCATGATGAAAATGGGCGCATGGTCCGCAGCTCTGCCACAGCTCTGCCGCATGCATGTGCAGTCAGGGCGCAGGAACGGGCGAGCAATCTATGATGAGGGCGCCAGAATATAGCGAGATCATGATGCAAACATGCGATCAGCCAAAGAAAGGGTTGAACAGGATAGGGATACCCGCTGCGGCACCGTTTCTGTATGGCACGATCCACGATTTGCTGGCGGCAAGGATCACGAGCGGCGAACTGCCTGCAGGTACGGTGCTCAAGGAGACGAGCCTGTCTCATCAACTTGGAATCAGCCGCGCGCCGGTGCGTCGTGCGCTTGGTCTGTTGGTAGAACGCGGCCTGATCACCCCTGCTCGTGGGCAGGGCTATGTGGTCAGCGGGCGCGCCGATGCGCAGGTGGTGATTTCGCCGCGCAGATTGCAGCAGATCCTGAACCGCGAGCCCGGCGACATCGACCGTTCGGCCGCTTGGGAGCGCATTCTCGCCGAGGTCGTGGATGAAGTGACCGCTTGTATGCCGTTCGGCACGTTCCGCATTCAAGAAGCCGAACTAGGCGATTATCACGCTGTGAGCCGCACTGTTGCGCGCGATGTGCTTTGGCGGCTCATGGATCAACGCCTGATCGAGAAGGACCGCAAGTCGCACTGGATAGTGGGACAGATGACAGCGCGTGACCTACACGAGACAATCGAGATGCGGACGCTCCTTGAGCCCGCTGCTCTTGCGAATGTGGGTAAAGGTCTGTCCCAAGCTTGGATCGTCGGTATCGCTCAGCGTGTGGAGAAGGCAATCGCCACGTTTCCTGCCTGCGGGTCCGCCGAGCTGGATGGTATTGAACAGGCTATGTTTCGCACGATGTATGACGGGCAGCGCAATTCGCGGCTGCTGGGGTCGATTCAGCGCAACCAGATTTCGCTTCTGGTGCCCAAGCTCTTTCGCCAGCATTTTTCCATACGCGACGACTTGCCTGGATTGTACGATCATGCGGCCATCCTGAATTCTCTGTTGCATGGCGATATCAAAGCCGCGTGTGCGCGGTTATGTTCTCATTTGCAGCGGACGGAGGCTCTGACCCTTGCCCGGCTGAGGGTCCTCTCGCAATTACCGCTGCCAGACCATGCACCATATATGACAGCGATCCACTGAAGGTTTTTCATGACTGAACCTATACTTAGGGTCATAGGCACCTCAACAACTCTCACCCCAGAAATCTGCCGACGCGCGCGCACCGACTTAGGATTTTCAATCTCGTTTGAAGCACTTGACGGTGTGGACTGCTTGCGCCGGGGCGTCATGGCACCCGAGAGTTATGACATCTACGACCAGTGGTTCCATTCTGTTGATCTTCTGTGGACCGCCGGCTCCATCCGTCCAATCGACACTGCACTTATCCGGCGCTGGTCCCAAGTCGTGCCCGCCGGCTCGGTTGAAGTGGCTTGGCGCGGGTCGGGCAGCCGGCCGGGGAATGTTCTGTATGTTCAGCCTGATGGCACTCTTGCAGGGGCGGCTAGTGAGTCATGCCCGCCGCAAATTTCCATGCTGCCGACGGTCTACAATGCAGACAGCTTTGCATATACTTCCGAGGTAGCACGACATTATGGAGAGAACCGCCAAGAAAGCTGGGCTTGGCTACTCGACAGTGCGTGGCATGGACGTTGCCTGCTGAGTGCCGATCCAGCAGGAAGCGCGGTTGAGCTTGCCATCGCAGCGCGTGCCGCCGGTGTGCTTTCTGCAGCGGATCCGGGCAATCTTTCCATTGAGGAGATCGACGAACTTTTTGCCTTTCTCATGTCGCACCGCCGAACCGGGCATTTTGGCCGTTGCTGGAACACGATGGAAGAGTCGGTCCGCGGTATGTCTAGCTCGACTGCCGCCATTGGCTCGCTTTGGTCGCCGGGCTATTACCTATTGCGCGCGGAGGGGAAAGATTTGATCTATGCCAATCCGGTCGAAGGCGCGCGCGGGTGGCATTCCGGGAACTGCATCTCCTCAACGGTAGAGGGAGAGGTGCTTGAAATGGCCTATGCATACCTCAACTGGTGGCTGGACGGAGAGCCGGGTGCGATTATGGCCCGGCGCGGCTATTATACCTCGGTCGCCGGGCCGCTACGTGACACGCTGAGCTCTGCCGAGTGGGCGTATTGGTATGCAGGCGAGCCTGCGGAAGAAGATTTGCCAGGACCTGATGGACGCATTGTCGCCCAACAGGGCGAACAACGCGCCGGCGGCAGTTATCGTGATCGGATGGAGCGAATTGCGTTCTGGTCGACGATCATGCCGGAGAACAACTACTTAATCCGACGCTGGCGAGAATTTATCATCTCCTGACAAACGCACGCTGCCGAGCAGTGGCAGGGATTGAAAGCCGAGGCCCGCACGCTCCCGAGGCAGACAGCCGCCCGTCTTCTGATCGTCCGCTGCCGGTTTGGCTGGCGATGGGCCAGCTTTCGTCTCTGGCGACCTTGCATGACCGGCCGCAGCGCCGTCTGATGGCGGACGCCTGCTTCCAAGCACCCATGACGACAGAAAGCCGATGACATGACAAATTTCTCCCGAACGCAGCGTATCCGCAAAGACGTCGTGTGGACCGATGGGGGTGTTGTTGCCTGCCAGCACCGCAAGGCTGCCGAGGTCGGGGCGGCGGTACTGGCCTCGGGGGGCGATGCCATAGATGCGGCGGTCGCGACCTCGTTTGCGGTGGGGGTGGTCGAGCCGTGGATGTCGGGACCGATGGGCGGCGGCATGATGACCCTGTGGCGTGCGGGCGAGGCGCGGGCCGAAACCATCGAGTTCGGCATGCGTTCCCCCGCCGCGCTGGACGTCGCCGACTACCCGCTGGAGCCGGGGCGGCAGGCGGCGGATCTGTTCCCGTGGACGCGGGTCCGGGACGACCGCAACATCTTTGGCGCGACCTCTGTCGCGGTGCCAGGCACGGTGGCGGGGATGGCGCTGGCGCATGAGCGCTATGGCACGAAGGACTGGGCCGATCTGCTGGCTCCCGCCGTGGCGCTGGCCGAGGAAGGGATGCAGCTCGACTGGTACTCATCGCTGCTGATCGCCTCGGCGGCGCGCCAGCTGGCGCAGGATCCGGATGCGGCAGCGATGTTTCTGGCGGATGGGCAATGGCCCGATATCGCGGGCTGGACCACGGCGGCCACCGCCCGGCTGGACCAGCGCACCCATGCCGCCACCCTGCGTCGTCTTGCCGACCACGGCGCGCAGGACTTCTACGACGGCGCCATCGCGGGCATGCTGGTCGAGGATGTCGGGGCCAAGGGGGGCTGCCTGTCGCTGGACGATCTGCGGGCCTATCGGGCGCTGGCCACGACGCCCCGCACCATCCGCTACCGCGACGCGGTGATCCATGCGCCCTCGGGCCTGTCCGCCGGGGCGGAGCTGGTGAAGACCCTGCAGCAGATGGAGGTCGCCTTCCTGCCGGGCGAGGCGCCCTCGGCGGCCAGCTACGGCGCGCTGGCCTCAGGGCTGGGCGCAGCTTATCGCGACCGGCTGGCCCAGGGGGGCGATACCGGCGAAAGCCCGCGCGCCCCGGCCTGCACCACCAGCTTCAGCGTGGTGGACCGGCACGGCAACATGGTGAACGTGACGCAGACGCTGCTGTCGATGTTCGGCAGCCATGTCGTCTCGCCGCAGACCGGGATGCTGCTGAACAACGGCATCATGTGGTTCGACCCCGAGCCCGGCAAGCCCAACTCCCTCGCGCCGGGCAAGCGCTGCCTGATGAATGTCTGCCCGACCGTGGGGCAGGTGGGCGACCGGATGTTCGCCATCGGCGCCTCGGGCGGGCGCAAGATCCTGCCGGCGGTGGCCAATCTGGTCAGCTTCATGGTGGATTTCGGCATGGATCTGGAGGCCGCGTTCCACACCCCCCGCATCGACGCCTCCGGCGCCACAGGCACCGTGATGGACGAGGATCTGCCGCCCGACGTGGCCGAGGCGCTGGCGGCCCTCGGTCCCGTGACGACCGCGAAACGCACCGTCCACCCCTATGCCTTTGCCGTGCCTGCAGGCGTCATGCGCGAAGCGGGTCGTAACTGCGGCGCGACCGAGATCATGAGCCCTTGGGGGGATGCGGTTCACGAAGGCGAGGTGTGATCGGGTGCTGCCCGGAGGCTACTTCAGCGCGTCGCGCAGCCACGACCATACCACCGTTGCCATGACGGCCGGCTTCTTCATCAAGTGAAACGGGATCGGCTGCGGTGCGGTGCCCGAGGCCCAATCCGCCAGCACTTTTCCCATGACCAAGGCCATGGCGACGCCGCGTCCGTTGCAGCCCATTGCTACCATGACATTCGGGGAGACCTGATTGAGATGCAGATAGCGTTCCGCCGTCATGGCGAAGAAGCCCCCCAAGGAAAACGCCACGGCACCTCCGGCGGCAGCCCGCAAAGCGTGAGGGACATCTTGCGCAGGTCGCCCTCTGAGCCTCTGTGACTTTGGCAAAATAGGCGCCCGCCCATCCATGACACGACGACCCTTCTGATCCTTGCACCCCCCTCTACAGCTACGCAACACGGATCGAATCCTTGAATGGATTCCCATCCGGCTCACGGAGACCAATTCTTTGGTGTGATATCAAAGGAAATAAGTTGACGTGGTTCTTAAACCGCAGATTCTCGGGCGCAGGCATTTGTCGGGCGGAGGGGCGCGACATTGTCCAAGTTATCTGCAGCGGCAGACTGGCCAACGGCTCGAGGAAAATGTGCCAGGTCAGGAAGCCCTGCGAAATCTGATCCGAACGAATTTCACCAGGGAGGAGACACCATGCAGCGTGCGTCCATGATTGGCTTGCTCGTGACGACGGCTCTTGCGACACCAACACTTGCCCAAGACAACTTGGAGACGCTGCAGGGGATGCAGCGCACCGACGCGACATTCACCCGGATTGACCAGACGGGCCCGACTGCCGATGCGTTGCAAGCGATCGTGCCCCATATCAACGTGCCCAGCGGTTTTGAAGCCAGTCTTTATGCCGTCGTCCCCGATGCCCGGTCGATGGCTGTCGCCCCCCAGGGCACTGTCGTCTTCGTGGGCACCCGAAAGGACAAGGTCTGGTCTGTCGTGGATCGTGACCGCAACCGCGTGGCCGACGAGGTCATGGACTTTGCACCCTCGCTGACCTTCGACGTTCCGAACGGTCCCTGCTTTTCACCTGACGGTTTCCTCTACATTGCCGAACGCAACCGGGTTTTGAGCTTCCCGGCTGCTGAATTCTTTTTTGAAGGCCCGGACCCTGCCGTTAGCACTGTGATCGCGCAGGGTGAACTTATCCCTAAGGAGGAGGAAAGCTTCAACCACACCGCCCGTGTTTGCCGCGTGGGCCCCGATGGGAAGCTATACGTGTCTCTCGGCCAGCCATACAATGTCCAGCCTCAGGACAAGGTGGCGACGTATGACGAGATCGGGATCGGCGGCATCATCCGTGTAAATGCCGATGGCAGCGGGCGCGAGGTCTACACGAGGGGTATCCGCAACTCAGTCGGGCATGACTTCAACCCGACCAATGGCGATCTTTGGTTCACGGACAACCAGGTCGACGGCTTGGGCGACGATATTCCGCCGGGCGAACTGAACCGGCAGACGGAAGCGGGCCAGCATTTCGGCTTTCCTTGGACAAATGCCTCGTTCGAGATCGAGGACTACAAGGGCGTGGAGCGCCCCGAGGGTGTGGATTTCAGCGAGCCCCAGGTCGAGATGGACGCCCATGCCGCAGATCTCGGCATGAGCTTCTACCGGGGAAGCAGCTTTCCCGAGAAGTATAAGGGAGGCATCTTTTCGGCCCAGCACGGCAGCTGGAACCGGACCACCCCCATCGGTGCGCGGGTGATGTTCACTCGCCTCGATGCAGACGGCAATGCCGCAGGGACCGAGGTCTTTGCCGATGGCTGGCTGGACGAGGAAACCGGTGAGTACCGGGGTCGTCCCATGGATGTGGCGTTCCTCCGCGACGGCTCGATGCTGATTTCGGATGACTTCGCGGGGGCGATCTGGCGGATCGCCTATACCGGAGAGGGCTCTGAGCAGGCTGACGCCGGAGCAGACAGCGCCACGTCCACCGGTGCCGCACAGGTTGAGGAAGAGGCTGACGAAGGGGCCGCAGCGCCTGCCAACTAACGACATCGGGCTGACAGATTGACGTTATCCGGGGCAACTTTTACTGCCCCGGACCAAGCCAGGAAAGACATATCATGACGTTACTTCACCGCGCGGCGGCTCTCGTTGCAATGGCCGGCCTCCATGTCGGTCCTGCCTTTGCGCAAACCGACGATCCTGCTCCGGGCGCGCAGCAGGCGGGTTCCAATCTCACCCAGACATGCCGGGTCTGTCACGGTCTGGACGGGGTGGGCACAAACCCGATCATTCCGAATATTGGCGGGCAGAGTCCCGAATACCTGTCGAAAGCTCTTCAGGACTATCGTGCGGGCCGACGCGAGGACCCGCAGATGTCCATTATCGCAAGCGATCTCAGCGATGATGACATCAGGAATTTGGCCGCATGGTATGCTTCGATCACGGCAACCTACGAAATGCCGAAGTAGACCTTGACGGTGCATGACACGATTGCCTCGCGTGATGATCTCACATCAGCCGCGTGGCAATCAAACCGACATGGGTTATTCCGCCCCCGTCCAAGTGGCTGCCCCTTTACTTCTTAATTCCGCCATCGATGCGATCGACGATGCGCTTTCTGATCCGCCATAAGCATCCGCAGAACCTGCCGTAATCCCCAATCTCATATATGCCCGGTCTGGCCGCAATGCACAAAAGCCAATACCGTTTATGGCGAGATGATGATTGCGATGCCGTCAAGCGACGGCCCTGTCCAGACTCTTTATTCTGCCCATTAAATACCAACTGAAGCATTTAGAAAATTGGATGCCAGGATGGCCTTTGTTAGGCCCCCGATCAAGGGATCATGCCACGCGATCACCCGGGGCTTGGCCAGCGAAAAACGCATCGAGATTATCGAGTGCCCTGAACCCCATGGCATCACGGGTGTCTTCCGTCGCGGACCCGATATGCGGCAGGAGAAAAACGTTAGACATGCCGGCAAGGGTCGAATTTCCACCCGGCTCCGTCTGGAAGACGTCGAGGCCCGCCGCGAACAGCTTTCCCGATCTCAGCGCCGCGATCAACGCGATTTCATCGATCAGCGCACCACGTGCCGTGTTCACGACAATTGCCCGGTCCGGCAGCAGAGCCAGAGTGCGGGCGTTCATGACGTTCATGTTTTCTGCCGTCGCCGGACAGTGAAGGCTCAATACGTCGGAAACAGCGAGCAGGCCGTCGAGGGTTGGGTGATAGACCGCCCTTTTTTCAAGGTGATCGGGCAGCCGACGCCGATTGTGGTAATGGATTTCCATACCGAAGCCGCGCGCCCGATCTGCAGTGACCTGACCCACGCGGCCCATTCCCAACACGCCGAACCGACGACCTGTGACCTGTCGACCGACCATGAACGAGGGGGACCATGTGGTCCATTGCCCGGAACGAACGAGGGCATCGCCCTCCGCACCCCGCCTGGCCGCCCCCAACATGCACAGGATCGCAATTTCAGCCGTGGCGTCCGAGAGCACGTCCGGGGTGTTCGTCACCACGATCCCAGCCGCTTTGGCCGCATCCAGATCGACATGGTCGGTTCCAACGGAATGGTTCGCGATGATCTTAAGCCGGGGACCGATGGCGCGGATGACTGCGGCATCGAAACGCTCGGAATGGCAGGGCAGCACCGCATCAACGCCCTGGCAGGCCAAGATAAGATCCTCTTCAGAAAAGACGTCGTCGTCCACGTTGAAGACGACATCGTAGTCATGCGAGGCCCGCTTTTCGACAACCGTGCGAAGCTTGCGCGTGATCAAGAGTCTGGGTTTGGCCATTGGGTTCACCTTGATATCGACTGCTTATGACTGGCTGAAACGTTTGACTTGCTAACCCAGATGGCGCAGGCGCTTGATCAGCGACGAGGTGTCCCATCGGCCACCGCCCATCTTCTGAACATCCTTGTAGAACTGATCAACAAGTGCCGTCACCGGCAGGCTGGCTCCGGTCGTATTCGCGGTGTCGAGGCAGATCCCGAGGTCTTTCCGCATCCAGTCCACGGCAAAGCCGTGTTCGAAATGACCGCTGAGCATGGTTTCGTACCGGTTTGCCATCTGCCAGCTGCCCGCTGCCCCCTGGCTGATCACCTCGACCACTGCCGCGCCGTCAAGCCCGGCCTTTTCCGCGAAATGCAGCGCTTCCGACAGGCCCTGAACCAGTCCGGCGATTGCGATTTGATTGCACATCTTGGCCACCTGTCCCGCGCCGCTGTCGCCGATCCGGCGACAGATCCGGGCATATGCGGAAATGATGGCTTCGGCCTTGCCGTAATGAGCCTGCGTTCCCCCGCACATCACGGAAAGGACGCCCTTTTCTGCCCCCGCCTGCCCGCCGGACACGGGCGCGTCGACGAACCCCAGATCGAGGGCGGCTGCGGCCGCACACATGTCTCGGGTGACTGCTGCGGAGACGGTCGTGTGATCCACGAAGATCGTTCCTGCCGTCATGCCGGCGAAGGCGCCATCCGGTCCTATGCAAATAGCGCGCAGATCATCGTCATTGCCGACGCAGGCGAAAACGAGCTCCGCCCCAGCAACCGCCTCTTGCGGTGTCCAGGCCATGCTCCCGCCGTGCTCTTCGACCCATCTTTCTGCTTTCGCTGCGGTCCGGTTGTAGACGGTGACCTCGTGGCCTTTGGCGTGCAGATGCCCCGCCATCGGATACCCCATCACCCCGAGTCCCAGAAATGCCACTTTGGTCATTGATGCTCTTTCCCCTGTTAGCGGTTCGACCCTGATTGTGCGATCGGGACATGTTCAGATGCAATCAGCACGGCGCGTGCCAGATGTCCGGCACAAATGATGTGACCGTCCTGCCAAAGGCGCGGATATGAGGACCGCTTATTGCGGCGGATGTCTAAACCTTTGTCGCATTTTGTTTATTGGGCAATACGGAATGAACTGCTTTCCCGACGAAGGTCGTATTGACCAACCATCCGGACCTTCCTTTTAAGTAATACTCAGGTCCGGCTGAAAATCTGTTGCGCCAAGGGGTTTAGGCGGGTCTTCTGGTCTGGAGGGATCGCATGTCGCGTCAGCGGCCATATTGTCTGGGAGGACACCGATGACTGAAACTCGTGAAACAGCACGTCATTCTCGCCGTTCATTTCTACGCACTGGCGCCGTTGGCGGTTCTGTAGCAGCAGTCACCGCTCTTGCGGCACCTGCCGTGCTTGCGCAGTCTCCGATTGTGATGAGGATGCAGACGTCTTGGCCCGCGTCGGACATTTGGATGGACATGGCCCGCGAATACACGACGCGTGTCGAAGAAATGTCAGGCGGTCGTATCACCATCGACCTTCTGCCTGCCGGTGCGGTCGTCGGTGCATTCCAGGTGATGGATGCCGTGGCTGACGGGGTCATCGACGCCGCCCACACCGTGCCGGTTTACTGGTACGGCAAGTCCAAGGCGGCGTCGTTCTTCGGGACGGGTCCGGTTTTTGGCGGCTCGGCGACAACGATGCTGGCTTGGTTCTACCAAGGTGGCGGTGCCGAACTGTATCGCGAGCTCACCCAGGACATTCTCGGCCTCAACGTCTACGGCTACATGGGCATGCCCATGCCCGCCCAGCCTCTCGGCTGGTTCAAGAACGAGGTCAGCACGGTTGCGGACGTTCAGGGGTTGAAATACCGGACCGTCGGGCTTGCAGCAGATCTGTTGCAAGAAATGGGAATGTCTGTAGCCCAGTTGCCAGGCGGCGAAATCGTGCCGGCAATGGAACGTGGCGTGATCGACGCGTTCGAGTTTAACAACCCCTCGTCGGACCGCCGCTTCGGCGCTCAAGACGTGGCGAAAAACTATTACCTGTCCTCGTACCACCAGGCGTCGGAATCTTTCGAGTTCCTGTTCAACCGTGATTTCATGGACGACCTTCCCGCAGATCTTCAGGCAATTCTAAAATATGCAGTGGAGGCATCCGCAACTTCGAACCTAGCTTTGGCCATGTCGGAGTACTCGAAGGATCTGGCTGAACTTCAATCTGAAGGGGGCGTTACGGTTCGACGGACATCCCAGGACATTCTTGCGGCCCAATTGCAGGCTTGGGACACGTTGATTGCAGATCTAGAAACGGATCCCTTCAACAAAAAGGTCATGGACAGCCAACGGGCTTGGACAGAGCGCGTCGCATATTACGAGCTGATGAACTCGGCCGATTTGGGCTTGGCATACGAGCATTACTTTCCGGGAAAGCTCAGCATGTAACTTAGTGTTTGGCGCGGTAAAACCGCGCCATTCGCTATCGGCCCTGCCACGCCCTCGGAGTTTCCATCATGCAAAACTATATTCGATTTGCCGACAACCTCTCGGCATGGTTTGGCAAGGCCTTCGGCTGGCTCGTCATTCTAATGACTCTCGGAATGAGCTATGAGGTGCTTGTCCGCTATCTGTTCAACCGCCCAACCCCTTGGGCGTTGGATATGAGTTTCATTATGTATGGAACGATGTTCATGATGGGCGGGGCTTATACCCTGTCCCGTGGCGGCCATGTGAAGGGCGATTTTCTATATCGGCTATGGTCAGATCGGACACAGGCCCGGGTGGATCTCGTCCTTTATTTTGTATTCTTCTTTCCCGGAATTCTTGCATTGATCTTTGCCGGTTGGAAATATGCCAGCCGATCTTGGGGGTATGGAGAGGTTTCGGTCAACAGCCCGGCTGGCATTCCGATCTATCAGTTTAAGTCAGTGATCGTGGCCGCTGGGATCCTGCTGTTTATCCAAGGGATCGCTCAGGTCTTTCGCTGCCTCATCTGCATCCGCCAGGGATACTGGCCACCACTCCCCCAAGACGTCGAAGAGACCGAGACTATCCTTGCCCAAACTGCTGCGCAAAAGCAGACAAACGGTCCGGCCTGACGCCGTCCCACCCGCATCCGTCCTTCAGATTCCGGAGTCCTCGACGTGACCGATCCTCAGATCGCCTTGTTCATGCTTGGCATCTTTATTTTCTGCGTCTTCCTCGGATTTCCCATCGCATTCACACTGATGGCGATTGGGATTGGATTCGGCTACTTTGCCTATTATGAACCTAGTCGGATGTGGCGTTCATACGATCGTCTTGATGAGACTGCAGGTTGGTGGGAAAGTACCACGCTCTGGATCGAAGGGTTTTACAACAACCGAATCTTTGATCTCTTTGTTAATCAGACCTACACGGTGATTTCGAATGAGGTCCTGACGGCCATCCCGTTGTTTCTCTTTATGGGGTACATCGTCGAGCGTGCAAATATCGTCGACAAGCTGTTTGGCTCAATCGCGGTAGCAACGAGGAATGTGCCGGGTTCACTTGGCGTTGCGGCGCTGATCACCTGCGCCTTGTTTGCGACAGCGACCGGGATCGTTGGGGCGGTCGTAACGCTGATGGGTCTGCTGGCCCTGCCTCAGATGCTCAAGATGCGCTACAACCACAGTTTTGCGACCGGCATCATCTGTGCTGGCGGCACCTTGGGAATCCTTATCCCGCCATCGATCATGCTGATCGTCTATGCAGCCTCGTCCGGCGTCTCCATCGTGCGCCTCTACGCGGCCGCCCTTCTGCCGGGTCTGGTGTTGGTCGGGCTCTATCTTGTCTACATCGTGGTTCGGGTGATGATAAACCCAGCACTCGCCCCCAAGCCTACTGAAAAGGAGTTGCCGAGCGTCCCGATGGGCAAGCTGCTCTGGCTATTGGCGACAAGTTTTCTTCCATTGGCCGTCCTGATCCTGGCAGTGTTGGGGTCGATCCTGTTCGGCCTTGCCACACCGACCGAAGCTGCCTCGATCGGCGCCTTGGGCGGCATACTGCTGGCCATTGCCTATCGGGCCATGACGTTCGATCGCCTTCGTGAAAGCGTCTATCTCACCGTCCGGACAACGGCGATGGTTTGTTGGCTGTTCGTGGGGTCCTATGTCTTTTCCGCAGTGTTCAGCTATTTGGGAGGTGAACAGGTCATCTCAGAGTTTGTTCAAAGCCTTGATTTGACCCCGATCCAGTTCTTGCTGATTGCTCAGTTGATCATCTTCCTGCTTGGCTGGCCGCTCGAGTGGTCGGAGATCATAATCATTTTCGTCCCGATCTTCTTGCCCCTGCTTCCGATCTTCGGGATCGATCCACTCTTCTTCGGCGTCCTCGTCGCTCTGAACCTGCAGACCAGTTTTCTGACCCCACCTATGGCAATGAGCGCCTACTATTTGAAAGGGATCGCACCAGCGAACGTAAAGCTGACCGAAATTTTTGCGGGTGTCCTGCCTTATTGCGGCATGGTCATCATCGCGATGATCCTGATGTACGTCTATCCGCAGATCGTCTTCATGTTACCGGATGCGGTTTATGGCCCTTCACGATAAGGGAGATGCCATCCTGGGGCTTGGGGCGGTCGAGATGCGCGACCGCCTTGCTTCTGGGGCATTGCGGGCGGTCGATGTTGTCCAGAAGTGCCTGGCACGTATCGAAAACTTAGAACCCACGGTGGGCGCATGGGCGTGGGTTGACCAGGACTATGCCTTGTCGCAGGCAAAGCGCCTGGATCAATGGCGCCAGTCAGGACGGTCGTTGGGCCCGCTGCATGGCCTTCCAATCGGGCTGAAGGACATCATCGATACCAAGGGGGTCCCTACCGAGAACGGGACGTCCATCGATGCGGGGCGGGTCCCTACCGAGGACGCGTGGATCGTCGCGCGACTGCGCGCGGCAGGGGCCATCATTCTGGGAAAGACCGTCACCACCGAATGTGCTTTCATGCATCCGGGCAAGACCCGCAATCCCCATGACAGCGCGCATACCCCGGGCGGATCCTCGCAGGGATCAGCCGCGGCCGTTGCCGCCGGAATGGTGCCGTTGGCGATTGGAACGCAGACCGGGGGGTCGGTCATCCGTCCTGCATCCTTCTGTGGCATCGTCGGGATGAAGCCAAGCTTTGGCCTGATTCCTCGGACCGGCATACTGCCACAATCGCCCTTTCTGGATACGGTGGGCGTATTTGCGCGAAGCGTTGCCGACTGCGCGCTTCTTGCCGAGGTGTTGTGCGGGCATGATCCCGCGGACAAGGCCACGGACGCCTTGCCCATACCGCGTCTGTTGCAAACTGCCCTATCAGACGTGCCGCTCACTCCGGTCTTCGGCTTGGCACGGATCCCGGGTTGGGATCAGGCAGAGCCGCAGATGAGAGCGGCTGTTCAAGAGCTTGCCGCGCTGCTGGGTGAGCATTGCTGCGAGGTCCCCTTTCCGATGCTGGATGAAGTCGCGACGATACGCCAGCGCATTAACTTCGCCGAAATGTCCAAATGCTACTATGCGCTCGAGCGGCGCGGTCGAGACCAGATGTCTAATGTCCTCAAAGCGGCGATCGACGAAGGAAAATCCGTGCCTGCACGGGATTATCTTTCTGCCCTTGATTGGCGCGAGGTTATCAATGCCGGAGCGGATGTAATTTTTTCGCGTTGCGACGCAATCATGTGCCCAGCAGCCTTGGGCCCTGCACCATCGGGACTGGCTGATACAGGAAACTCGATCTTCAATGGTCTTTGGACGCTGGCTGGATTGCCGGCAATTACTCTGCCCTTGTTCACGGCGGAAAATGGGCTTCCCATGGGAATTCAGCTTGTTGGGCGGCAAGGCAATGACGCCCGGCTTTTGCGCACGGCAAATTGGCTGGCCAAGTACCTTGAAACTTATGGAAATGAAAGGCAATAAAATGAACATATTTATGGCTTTATTGGCGTTTGTCGTATTGGTTGTGTTTCTTGGTATTTTAGTTTTCCATGTGCCAAGAGTAGACCTTGCATCTGTGGTAGCTCTAACTGTAGCTCTCGCAGGCTGGGATCTTTATACGACCTTCAGATCGCGCAGGCGCTGAATACGTGATGATTCAAGCCGGCAAGCCTCCGCACTTCAGCTTGCCAATCGTATACCGCCAAAACAGCTAGCTGAATAAGGTGCAAGATGCAGTGTCATAAGATCGGCAATGCATATCGCCCACGCCTTGCGCTACAATTACAAGCGCTGTCATCTGAAGGATCACATGTTAAGTTCGAATGACCAGCTTACTGGCTGGAGAAGGTTCGAAGTCAGACCCATGCCCTCCGGCGCCTTGGTCTTGCCGCCATCCTTCTTCAGGCTGTCCTTCAGCGCCGACATCAGATCGACCACGTTTGTGCCCGAGGGTCTGCCGCCATCGTCGTCCCCTGCCTTGGCGCGCGGGGTCTTGCGGTTCTTGCGCTTTGCCTCGATCAGGTCACGCAGCGCCTTGTCATAATGATCCTTGAAGGCCTCGGCGTTGAACGACGACGACTTCCGCTGGATCAGCTGGGTCGCCACCTCAAGCAGATTCTTGTCGCTGGCCGCGTCCTCGATGGATGCGAACAACGGTTCGGCCTCGCCGATCTCATCCTCATAGCGCAGGGTCTCCAGCAGCAGGCCGTCGCCGCAGGGGCGGATCGCGCACAGATATTCCCGCCCCCGCATCGTCAGTTGTCCAAGTGCGGTCTTCTTCTCGGCCCGCAAGGCGTCGCGCACGACGCGATAGGCATCCTCGGCCAGATCATCGGTCGGAACGACATAGTAGGGCTTGTTGTAACACAGCGGCGGGATCTCGGACTGATCAACGAACTGGACCAGCTCTAGCGTCTTCTTGGTGTCCAGCTTGATCGCGTCGATCTCTTCAGGGTCAAGCAGCAGGTAATCGCCGTCCCCGACATCATAACCCTTCAGGATGTCGTCGGCCTTGATCGGCCCCATACCCGCTACGGTCTTTTCGTATCTGACCGGTTTCCCCGAAGGTCCGTGGATCTGCCGGAACGACACCCGCGCCCCCGACTTGGTGGCCGCATGAAGTTCGACGGGAATGGCAATAAGGGACATGCGCAGCTGACCCTTCCAGACGGCACGTGACGCCATGACAGCCTCCCTTTTTAGAGAACTCGGCAAGCACTGATCAGTTCATGTGTCCGCTGGAACATAGTGCTGATGCGGCACTTATTCCGGGTTCGATCACGGTGGAGATGGTGCCTGATCGGGGCCGCTGAAGCGAGCGTGAACGGGTGGAGTGGGCGCGCTGCGTCGCAGCGCCTCCGACCGACGCCGAACAACAGCATTCTGCGCCATGAAACAGCGATCGCACCCAATAATCGAGGCTAATGCTCGCAGCGCTTGCAACCAAGAGTGCCCCCATATCGCGGCAATCCCATATAGGTTTGGTCAACCGGCGTATCGCGACCGCGACGCCCGGTCTATCGGATCAGACGTCCACGTATTTCCGCCACGGGTGTGCCTCTTGAAATCCCAGCACGTCGCGGATCTTGCGATTGGACAGCGGGGCCTCATCCTTGCCCATCGGCCGGGTGATCGGCGTATCTGGTGCATATGTCGCCAGGAACTCCGCCGTCGGCAGGGTGGCGGTGATGGTGTCGTTCACCGCGTTGAAGACCTGATAGCCGAGCCCGTCCTTCTGCAGGCAAAGATGCACGATCTCGCCCAGATCGCGGGCGTCGATATAGCTCCAGGCGTTGCGCTTGCGGCTCATCGGGTCGGCCAGGTAGCCGGGGAAGTTGGCGTATTCATGCGGCTCGATGACGTTGCCGATCCGCAGGGCATAGACATCAACACCATAGCGCATCGTGAAGGCACGGCCGGTCCTTTCGTTGACGACCTTCGACAGGCCGTAGCTGTCCATCGGGTCGCTGTCGTAATCCTCCTCCAGCGGGAAGGAATGGTAATCCTTGTCCCCTTCGGCAAAGCAGACGCCATAGGTGGTTTCCGAACTGGCGAAGATCACCTTGCGCACGCCCAGCTTCATTGCCGCTTCCAGCACGTTGTAGGTGCCGACGGTGTTCTGCGCGAAGGTGGTGTTGTCGGGGTTGATCATCACCCTCGGCACGGCGGCGAAATGCACGATGGCGTCGGGGGCCTTCGGCGGCGCGCCTTCGTCGTAGCCGTCAAAGCCGAAATGGGTGGTGAAGGCGTTGAAGACCTGGCCGCTGTCGGTGATGTCGGTGATCAGCGTGTTCACCCCCGGACAGTCGAGCGGCTTGAGATCGACGTTCAGGATCTTGTAGCCCTTGGCCAGAAGATGGGGCACGGCATGGCGACCGGCCTTGCCGGTGCCGCCCGTGAAAACGATGCGCTTGGTCATGAGACTCTCCGTATCCTTAAGTTTGTCCGACGGTCCTGGTCAGCTGGTCGCAGCCGGCAACACCCGTGGCGGTGCAGCATCCAAGAGGAAGGACCCCGGTAATGACGCCTTCTATCAGCACCACCATCCGGTCGCCAAGGACAAGCACCTCCGGCCGATCCGACGCACCTGCAAGGATCGACATGCTGGGTCCGATGCTGCAAAGTCGGACGCTGCGCTTTCTGATGCCCGAACGGATCGCCGACCTGCGCTGCCGCTTTGACCTTTCCTGACTCACCCGGAGAATGACGATGACGCAAGAGAAGATTGGTTTTGTCGGACTTGGCCTGATGGGGCACGGCATGGCGAAGAACATCGTCGAAAAGGGCTATCCGCTGACCGTGGTGGCCCACCGCAAGCGCGCGGCAGTCGATGACCTGATGTCACGCGGTGCCGTCGAAGCCGCCTCCCTGGAGGACCTTGCGCGCAACTGCACCGTCATCCTGATGTGCCTGACTGGCTCCCCCGAGGTCGCAGCCGCGGTGGCGGCCCTGAAGCCCGGACTGGCACCGGGCGCGGTGGTGGTGGATTGTTCCACATCCGACCCGACCGTCACCCTGCGTCTGGCGGCGGACCTGGCCAAGATCGGCGTGGATTTCGTCGACGCGCCTCTGTCGCGCACCCCGAAGGAGGCATGGGCCGGAACGCTCGACTGCATGGTGGGGGCCAGCGACACCGCCTTTGCGCGGGTGCAGCCGATCATCGCCACCTGGGCCGCCAAGATCGTGCATATCGGCGCGGTTGGCGACGGCCACAAGATGAAGCTTCTGAACAACTTCCTGTCGCTCGGCTATGCTGCGCTGTATTCCGAGGCGCTCGCCCTCTCGCGCAAGGTCGGCATTCCGGTGGCAGACTTCGACAAGGTCATCCGGGGTGGCCGGATGGACTGCGGCTTCTACCAGACATTCATGGACTATGCGCTGGACGGCAACCGCGAGGCGCACAAGTTCACCTTGGGAAATGCCTACAAGGACATGCGCTATGTCGAATCCATGGCGAACGGCGCGACCATCGCCACGCCGATGGCCAGCGCCGTGAAAAACGCTTTTGCGCTGGCGATGGCTACGGGAGGAGATGGCCCGGAAGACTACGTGCCGCATCTGTCGGATTACATCGCCAAGGCCAATGGTCTATGACCACGAGCCTGTGCGCCGTCCCTCAGACTGAAGCCTCCGGACCCCGTGATGAGGCGCCAAACCCCACGAGGTCGCGTCCGAAGATGCTAAGATAGGAGCGATGTTCCCAATGGAACGCGCACATCCTAGCCCTCCTCGAAAAACGGTGTCCGGTTCGAGGACGCTGCACTGCAGCGCGTGGCAACAGTAGGCCGTCCGTTAAGGGCCAACGGCAGCTGAAGAGTTGAGAACGCGAATTGATCAACTCAACCGTGACGTCATCCATCTTTGACGCGGTATGTCGGCCAATGCTTATTGGCGGGCTTTGTATCCGCTTTCCAAGGAACACCGGACGGGGTAGGCAGCCGGATCCTTTTAGGGTTGGGGCAGATCATGGCGCAAAACGCCACCATTTATAAAATCGAGCTATCAGTTTCTGACATGGATCGCCATTATTACGAGACCCATAAATTGACTGTGGCAAAGCATCCTTCGGAGACTGATGAGCGGCTGATGGTCCGTATTCTCGCCTTTGCCCTGAACGCCCATGAGCATTTGGAAATGACCAAAGGACTGTCGACGGACAGTGAACCCGACATCTGGCAGAAGAGCCTTAGCGGCGAGATCGATTTGTGGGTGGCACTAGGACTTCCAAGCGAAAAGGTCCTGCGTCAGTCCAGCATTAAAGCTGCGAGGGTTATTGTTTACCCCTATGGTGGCAGGGTTGCCGAAATGTGGTGGGACAAGGTCAGGAACGGCACCACCCGTTTCGAGAACTTGCAGATCATCAGTTTCACGGAGGCCGACACGGCCGCATTGGCACAGTTGGCCAACCGCGCGATGAAGCTCCAAGTCAATATACAAGATGGCGACGTAATGGTGAGCGTCGATGAGACGGTCGTCTACCTCACGCCCGACATATGGAAGAGCGCAGCACAGACGTCCGCAAGCTATCGCCAAAACCGGACCAACGGCACCTCAGGCGAAGTCAGCTAACTCCATCGCGCCAATGACTGCTTCGTGCGGGCTACACCGCCTTGCCAGTCATCGTGACCGACGGCAGCTTTGCGCCGCCTGCGCTGGGACGAAGCATGAGGCCTAACGGTATAGGTGGCCATGTCCGGGCGGGAGCAGGTCAGACAGCCAAAGGGTGGATCATGGCGCGGGGGCGGCCGCCCTCTTCCCAGAGGAAAGCCAGCGTGATCGGCAGGCGGAAGCGGCGGGGGCCGGCTGCGCCGTCGTTTCCAATGGGGGCGAGGAGCGTTAGTAACGATCCATGGACATCCGGCTAAGCGATCATTTCGACGGGGCGGCGCTGCAGCGCGGGCGCGACTATGTGCGGCGTGGTCTCGTCGTGTCGGTCGATGTATCGGGGGACGGTACGCTCGCGGCACGGGTGTCCAACGGTCGCGGTACTACGTATCGCCAGCGGATCGCCCTTGGCGAAGGATGGCTGGACGGGCAGTGCTCCTGCCCACTTGGCCATAACTGCAAGCATGTGGCTGCGGTGGTGGTGACATGGGCTGCGAAGCGGCACGCTCGACCGGGTTTGGCCGCGCCGGTGCAGGGCTGGCTGCGCCGCGTCAAGGAGAGCGTGTCCCGTGCGCAGCCACCTGAAACCCGAGACGAGGACTACCCGGACAAGGTGAAGGATCGCCTGCTCTATGTGCTTTCGCCGCACTGCCCGCAGATGCGAATCGACATCTGCAAGGGGCGGATCAACGCGGCGGGCAACGGGCTTACCAGTTCAATCCGCCGCTATGACGCGGCCCATGCTCTGGGCAGCACCGGTCCGGCCAAGTTCATACGCCCGGTGGATCTCGAGCTGCTCTCGGCGCTGGCGCAGGCGCGACTGTGGGATGCTGGCCACAGCTACGGGCTGCCAGATTTGCTGCGCCCGAGGGGGCAGGACGCGATCGCGCTGATCCGCAGGTTGTGCGAGACGGGCCGCTTCCTGCACGACAACGCGCCGGACGCGCAGCTGTACTGGACCGATGAGCGGCCTGCGCCGCGCCTGACCTGGCTGATGGCTGCGGACGGCCGCCAGCGGCTGAGCTTCGCGGATGGCGCCGGCCATCCCCTCCGTCTGCGCAGCCTTGATGGCGCGACGCTCTGGGTCGATACCGCACAGGGGCGGATCGGGGCGCTTGAAGGGGATGTGGACGCAGACGCTCTCCAACTGGTGGAGGCCAGCCCTGAGGTCGCCCCGGAAGAGGTCGCCGAGCTCGGCGCGGCCTTGCCCGATACGCTCGCGGGGCTGGACCTGCCGCGCCCGAGTGCGATCCGCCAGGCCAAGCGGGCGGCCAGGCAGCGCACAGCCCGACTGACCCTAGGCCGCGAGAGCGCACGCGACGGGCCGCGTTTTTACGGCTCAACAGTGCAGCTGCCCACGCTCACGCTGCGCTTCCTTTACGACGGGCTGGAGGTCGGAGAGGGCGACGCCGATCCGCGGACTGTCCGTGACGGCGAGGTTGTCACCTTGACCCGCGATCCGCAGTGGGAAGCCGCCTGCGCCACGCGACTGATGGAAGTGGGCGCGCTGCCGGTGGATGAGCTGGAGGTCCATTGGCCGGGCGAGCGCATGATGGCGTGCGATTTCGTCTTCGCCGATGGCGAGATGAACCTTCACACGCTGGAGAGGTCGGACCCGCACGCGGCTGTGGATTTCGCCTTTCGGATTGTGCCCGAGCTGCGTCGCGAGGGCTGGGACATCGTCGAGACTTCGAACTGGCCCTATCGCCTGAGCACGGAAGCGGCCGAATTGATGGTCACGACGCAGGCAGAGGCGGGCGAGGCGTTCCAGGGCAACGACTGGTTCTCGCTGGGCTTCAAGGTCGAGATCGGCGGCAAGGTGGTGGATGTGGCGCCGCTGGTCGCGGCGTTTCTGGAGCAAGTTCGCGAGGACTGGGGAAGGGTGCCGGATGTCGAGACCCTGACGCAGCATCTTGCCAGGCGGCGGGTCTATCTAAACCGGGGCAAGGCCGGCTATGTTGCGGTAGATCTCAGCCCGCTGGCGCCGCTTCTGCACCTCTTCCTGACCCATCACGCGGAGTGGGGATCGCTGCACCCGTCCGACGCCAACGTCGCGCGGCTGGCCGAAGAAGCGCTTGCCGGCAGCACGGTCCGTTTCGCCGACAATGCCGGGATCCTGCCGCTTGCGCGGAGCCTGCGCACCTTGGCCGAGGCCGAAGGTTTCACGCCGCCCGCGGGCCTGACCGCGCAACTGCGCGACTACCAGGCCTATGGCGCGGCGTGGATGGGCAGCCTGCTGGAGGCCGGGTTTGGCGGAGTGCTGGCCGACGATATGGGGCTCGGCAAGACGGTGCAGACGCTCGCCCTCCTGCAGGCGCGGCGCGAGGCCGGAGCGCCCGGCCCGGCGCTTCTGATCGTGCCCACGTCCCTGCTGCACGGGTGGCAGACGCAGGCCGCGCAGTTCACGCCCGAGCTGCGTCTTGCGGTCCTGCATGGCACGGGCCGCGGGTCCCTGCGGGACGACGCGTTGCGGGCCGATCTGGTGGTGACGACCTATCCGCTTCTCGCCCGCGACCGTGACTGGCTGGCGGCCCAGGACTGGCCGCTGGTGATCCTCGACGAGGCGCAAACGCTCAAGAATCCCGCCTCGCAAATGGCGAAGACCCTGCGCGAGGTCCCCGCGCGCGGGCGTCTGGCGCTCACGGGCACGCCACTGGAGAACTCGCTGCAAGACCTCTGGACCCTGATCGACTGGTTGAACCCGGGGCTGCTGGGTGATCGAAAGCGCTTCCAGACGCTGTTCCGAACGCCAATCGAGAAGCACGGCGACACCGCCGTGCAGGCCCGGCTGAACCGTCGCCTGCGCCCATTCCTGCTGCGCCGCACGAAGGAGGCGGTCGCCGCCGAACTGCCGCCCCGGACCGAGATCCTCGACCGCGTAGAGCTGCCCAAAACCCAGCAAGCGCTCTACGAGACGGTGCGCAGCGCGATGGATGCCCGCGTGCGCGACGCTATCGCCAAACGGGGGGCGGCCGCGGCGCGGATCACCGTGCTGGACGCGCTCCTGAAGCTGCGGCAGGTCTGCTGCGACCCCCGCCTAGTCAAGACGGAAGCCGCCCGCTCCGTGACCGACAGCGCCAAACGCGCCCGGCTGCGCGATCTGCTTGCCGAGCTGGTCGCCGAAGGGCGACGTGTTCTGGTGTTCTCACAATTCGTCGAGATGCTGCGCTTGATCGAGGACGATCTGGCGACGGCGGGTATCGATTACCTGATGCTCACCGGCCAGACGCAAGACCGCGCCGGGGTACTCGACGCCTTCGCACGCGGCGACGCTTCGGTCTTCCTGCTCAGTCTCAAGGCGGGCGGCGTCGGCCTGACGCTGACCGAGGCCGACACGGTGATCCTCTACGATCCCTGGTGGAACCCCGCAGTGGAGCGGCAGGCGATGGACCGCGCCCACCGGATCGGACAAGAAAAGCCGGTCTTCGTCCACCGGCTCGTCGCCGCAGGCACGGTGGAGGAGAAGATCCTCGACATGCAGGCGCGCAAACAGGCGCTGGCGGACGCGCTGTTCGACGACGCGTCCGGCGCGACTGAAATCCTGCTCGACGAGGCCACCCTGCAGGATCTGTTCGCCCCGCTGAGCCCATGACAGGCTTCGGATGCGCCCCCGTCTCCCCCTTACGCCCTCTTGCCGGGTCGCGTACGGGCGAGGGTACCGCGCAACCAGCGACGTTGCAGCCTCGAAAGATGCGCGCACGGACTTAAGGTCCCGGGAAAACGCGTGGAACCGGCCCCCGTCGCGGCCCTTCCGGCCGGGAGGCATATGCCAGCGTCAAACCCGTCACCGCACCGTTTGAGCTGGAGTCGCAATATCTTTACATTCCAGCACGGCGTCCGCCTGCTCTTTCAGCGCCGGGGCAATGCCTCGAACCGTATACCTGGTTCACACGGTCTGTGTGCTGTTCGCCGTGTGAGGACCAGGATAACCGCCGAGATCGGGTGAAGCCGCACCCGGAGGCGCGGCTTCACCGTAAGTTTCTCTGGACTCGTTGCCTTTGTCGGCCGTGCTACATAGCGGGGCCAGCGTCCCCTCCGGCAGGTCCCTGCGTTCGGCCTTGAGTTCAGGCCGGCGGCTTTTGCGTGCGGTCTTGGATGAAGGTGGTACCGTACCCCTTGATCGCCAGCTGGTCGCCCTTCTCGGCAAGCCATCCAGCCTTCACCAGTCTTGAAACATCTTTATGTGCTTTCAGCTTGCTCATGTCCGGAGCAGCGGCCAGAAGCATGACTGCGGTCTGGTACGCGATCTCGCCGTTGTCCTCGGCATCGGCGATTAGGTGAAGAAGGCAGCCGACAAGATGGGCGCCAAGTTCCCGTGCCATTTGCTGCAAGACTTCCCTCTCGACCCAACGATGGCCTTCGTCCATGTTCATCGTCATTCTCCTGTTTGATGTGGTTCGGGCATCCACGAGGCCGGCCGGCATCGCTCGCCCGTGAGGGCGTTGCCGACCCTCCTCGAAGATCGTGGGACGCCTGCGCAGTGTCAGTTCGGGGCCGTGTTTGCCGTCGAGGATGACTTCGACGATGTCCGGGGCGAGCAGCGTCAGCCGCAGGACCCGGGTCATATAGGAATGGGCGATGCTCTCGGACCCGGCCAGGTCACCAATGGTGGCGAACTCGCCATTCTCCAGCATGCGCTTCCAGCGAAAAGCGCGTCCCAGCGCTTTGACCAGAGCACTGTCGCGTCGGCGATGCTGCGGCGCACCCTCCGGCAGTTGGATCTCCTTGCGTCCGCCACGCTTCACTACGCGGAAGGGCACATGCAGTGTCATGGCCTCGGGCACAGGGGCAGGGGCGGAAACGGGCGCTGCGCGCGTCACGCCGCACGCTCCATCGCGCCGGCCAGCATCTCCCGGGCAAGGCCGCCGAGGCCATCGATGCGCATCCGGAGCCGAACGAGGCCCAGACCTAGGAGCGCACAGAGTTCGCGCCGACGCTCGGTGGCCATCATTCTGCCCGCTGGCAGGGGGTTGGAACCGCGGGTCATGTCAGAGGGCTCCCAGTTTGGTGACATGCATCACCGATAGGCGGGAGGGAATGTGGTGCGGGATTGCTGACCCCCTCCCGGGCAAGTGGAAACCGAAGACGGAGTGGAAACCCTCGGCCGGGTGGAAAGCAATGGTTTCCAGGTGGAAACCCAGATTTCTCGCCTGCAACTGGAAACCTTGCGCGACTAAGCCCACCGCATACAAAACTGCAGTGGAAGGACCCAAGGCCGGCGGGGGCCGGTCCGTTGTGGCAAGCGTTCGCGATCATTGCCGTGGCGCCACTCCAACGGCGTGCAATAGATGCCAAAGCTGTAGTGGCGGCTTGGCGTCCATGACAGCATTACGCGGCCGCCTCTATCTTCAGGTCAGCCAGCTCCTTCACCAACTTCTTGCGGCGCGCAACGGAAGCTGAATCCTCCCTATCCATCAGTCCCTCGTATTCCTTTCGAATAGCTGCATCGCGCGCAGCATGCTCTGGGATCAGGTAGATCGGGACAGCGACCCGTTCACTTGTTGCATCGACCTTCCCGGACATCAGGTCGCGGGCAAAGGTGGCGATCGGCTGATCGAAATATTTTACCGAACTCGGGCAGAACGTGGGATCCTTCTGCCGCGCACGGCCGACGGCGCCCGTGATGGCCAGAATGATTTGATCATTGGACAGTCTATGCTGATTCCAAACCTCCAAACGCATCGGCCAATTGTCCCTATCCATCCCCAGCACCTTGAACGTGCCACTGGTGTTCAGCTCATTTCCTTTCAAGCCCAGCACAGCAATTACCCTCTGCCGGAGTTCGACCTTTCGATCTTCGTCGTGCGCTGCGGCTGGCTTGGGCTCGGGCTTGGTCTTGGGTTCGGGTTTGGGTTCGGGTTCGGGGTATCGATACGGTATCGATACCGTATCGATACCGTATTGCTTCAGGACTGGCTGAGCATGCGTCTGCCGAGAAATCTCCTCCAGCAAACGCCGGCGTTCCGGACAGTCTGGCAGTTTCATTGCGATCTTGACTGCACCCGCCGCGTGCTTCGGGTTGGCGAACGGGTCGTACTTCAGGAAGTCCACAATGCGGACGAGGTTCTCAGTGCGGTCGAAGGCGATCAGGTCGGCTTTTAAAAGCATTTCGATACCGTTTCGGACCTGTTCAACATTCCATTCCAGATCGGCCGTCGCATATCCTTCAGGAAGCACGTAACAGCCGACGGAGTTCACATGTTGGCAGGTATGCAGGTAGAGATACAACAGCTTGGCATCGTCAGGCAGGCTTCTGAACTTCCGGCTTCCCCAAAGCGTACAGGAAATCTTGGCATAGTCCCGCATCATGCACCTTCTTTCGTGTTGTCGACTGCTAGCCACGGGCGGAAGCCAATCGCCTTGTGCGGTGAGAGCCGAAGTTTCAGGCAATGCTCCCCTAGGTAGTAGGCCACCTGAACCCGGCGGATGACATTGTTCGAAGCCGCAGGCTGATGCGCACCCAGCGAGCCGTGCTTCACCACATCATGGAGCAACGAAGCGATGAACCCGAACTGCGCGTCGTCCGGGTTTATGACCATCACGAACCAGCTTACCCAGTCGCCCCATGTATTGCTCTTAGCCGGCGGCACTGGCATGTGATGAGGAAGCAGCGAGACGGACAGCTTTTTGGTCATCGTTCGGCCTCCCAGATCATGCCGGTGGAAGCTTCGAACATCACCTTGGCGGTGCCTGTCTCACCCATGCGCTGTTTTGCAACGATGAGGTCGAGGCGGTTTCGCGTGGAATCCATCCGAACTTGCCACTCAGCCAGCTTGTCGATGTCTTTGCCATCAGGCTCCTCTTGGGCGAGATAGTATTCATCCCGGAAGCAGAAGAGGACGTTGTCGGCATCCTGTTCCAACTGGCCAGACTCGCGGAGATCCGACAGCGTCGGACGTTTATCAACTCGCTTCTCGATGTCGCGCGACAGCTGCGACAGGGCCAGCACAGGGATGTCCAGCGCCATTGCCATGCCCTTGAGCGCCAGGCTGATATTGGTAACCTGCTGATACCGGTCCTTTCCCTGCGCCTTGAGCAACTGCGCGTAGTCGACGATCAGGAGGCGGAGGTTGGGAGTCGTACGGGCGATCTGCCGGACGCCGCCCACGAGGGCATCGACGTTCGAGTAGGCGCGGGATAGAAACGTGATCGGCAAATGGCCAACGTGCTGCGCTGCCTCGATGACAGACCGGAACTGTCCCTCCTCCATGTCGCCGCGCCGCATGCTCGTGTAGGGTACAGAGCTTCCCGCTCGCGCTGTTGCCTCTGAGAGCGCTCGTTAAGCCATCGCCGCCGGTGTCATCTCCAAAGAGGCGATAGCGACTCCATGGCCCGCTCTGGCCGCGTTCAGCGCCATCGTCAGCGCAACGGCCGACTTTCCCATCGCAGGTCTCCCGCCAAGCAACGTAAGTTCTCCTGGGTAAAGGCCCGGAATGAGGCGATCCAATGGGGGGATGCCGAAACGAACGAGGTTTGCGGTTTCGCCACGGTAGGCTTCGTTCGCCAAGCTGATGGCCTCGTTTACCGCGGCTAGCATGGACGTCGGGCGCATCGTCTGCACCGCCATCTCGCGCGCAGCCAGAGCGCCCTCGAGCCGTGTCGCGATATCATCAGGCGGCATTTCGCCGCGCATGAGCTCTTGTTGCGCCTTCAAGATGGCAGCATTTAGCGCCCGCTTTTGAGCATATTGGCCAAGCAGCTGCGCAATGCCCTCAACCGACTTTCGATCGGTAAAGATTGAACCGCCAACAAGTCTTACGACGTACGCGATGCCGCCATGACCGTCGAGAAGATCATCGCCTTCCAGCACCGCCTTCAAAGTGATCGGGCTTACCAGCTCACCTGCGTTGTACTTCCGCGCAATCAGCCGATAGAGTTCGGCATGAACCGGGTCATAAAAGAGCGCGTCGCCCCCGAACCTCATCACAATCGCCGTCAGCCTATCAGACAGGATCAACGAGCCGAGCAGTTGCTGCTCGGCCTCGATCGAGTAGAAGCCGGCATCCAGCGGGATCGGAGCTGCAACGTTCATCGCGCGCTCCTACTGGTTGCGAGCACCATTGCGGCCGCCACTTTCGCTACGTGCTTCCAAGGCCATGTCGGATCTTCATAACCTTCGGCCCTCGGCGTCTCCGCGCGCGGCGAGTGGATCACCGGCGCCACAGTTGAGTCAATTTCGGGATAGGTGATATCGGCGCTATGAATGATCATGCTGCACCTTCGTTGCGTCTGTGATCAGCGACCAGTTCGACTGTTTCAGCGCACAGGTGCTCTCGCTTGCAATTTTCAAGGCGTTCACTTCCGCTTCCCGACGCGCTGCGCGCTGAGCTTGCGATCGGAATGCTGCTCCCTGCTGTGTTTCGGCGTGCAAAACTGACCCCCTTGGCGGGGTAATCGGCGTCCAATTTTGACCCCCCTCGGGTTTCATCTGACCATCCGTTGCGAGGCAGCGGATGGAGGGGGAGTTGAAGCGAGTGGATACGATAGCGCGGGTGCGTCGGGCGTTTCATGTGCAGGGCTGGTCGATGAAGCGCATCGTCCGGGACCTGCATGTGTCGCGCAACACGGTGCGCAAGATCCTGCGGTCAGACGAGACGGACTTCACCTACGAGCGTGACCATCAGCCGATGCCGCGGGTTGGGCCCTGGCAGTCGGAGGTGGATCGGTTCCTAGTTGCCAATGAAGGCAAGGCGTCGCGAGAACGGCTGACCCTGATCCGGATCTACGAGGAGGTCCGGTCACTCGGCTACGAGGGCAGTTACGATGCAATCCGGCGTTACGCCAAGACTTGGTCGAAGGCGCGCGGATCAGCGGCTGCCGAAGCCTACGTGCCGCTCTACTATGCGCCCGGCGAGGCCTACCAATTCGACTGGAGCCATGAGGTCGTGCTGATCAACGGCGTGACGACGACGGTCAAGGTCGCGCATGTCAGGCTCTGCCACAGCCGCATGATGTTCGCCCGGGCGTATATGCGCGAGAGCCAGGAGCCTCAGCCATCGGGCTCAAACCGATGGCGCCGCGGTGGCTTCGATGTTCGACGCGCATGACCGGGCCTTCGCCTTCTTCAAGGGCACTTGCACGCGCGGGATCTACGACAACATGAAGACGGCGGTCGAGGCGGTCTTTATCGGCAAGGAGCGGCTCTACAATCGGCGCTTTTTGCAGATGTGCAGCCACTATCTGGTTCAGCCGGTTGCCTGCACGCCTGCGTCGGGCTGGGAGAAAGGCCAGGTCGAGAACCAGGTTGGCCTTGTGCGCGAACGGTTCTTCACCCCAAGGCTTCGGGTCAGGAGCCTGGACGAGCTGAACGTCTGGCTGCTCGACAAATGCATCGCCTATGCGAAGGCGCACAAGCACCCTGAGCGCAGCGATCAGATGATCTGGCAGATGTTCGAGACAGAGCGCGCGACCCTCGTCCCCTATGTCGGCTCGTTTGACGGCTTCCATTCCGTTCCGGCCTCCGTCTCCAAGACCTGCCTCGTCCGGTTCGACAACAACAGGTATTCCGTGATCTCGACGGCTGTCGGACGGCCCGTCGAAGTCCACGCTTATGCCGAGAAGATCGTCATCCGGCAGGACGGGGTCATCGTGGCAGAACATTCCCGCTGCTTTGGCAGGAACGAGACGGTCTACGATCCCTGGCACTATGTGCCTGTTCTGGCACGCAAACCCGGCGCCTTACGGAATGGTGCCCCGTTCCAGAACTGGGTGCTGCCGACCGCGATAGCGACGGTGCGCCGCAAGCTCAAGAGCATGAATGACGGCGACCGACAGATGGTGGCAATCCTCGGCTGCGTCGCGACCGATGGCCTCCTTGCTGTGGAAGCCGCGTGCCAGGAGGCCCTCGCACAGGGCGTCTTTTCGGCGCCGGTCATCATCAACATCCTCGCGCGCAGCCGGGACCCGGCACCACCTCCATTGCTTCTCACCCCCACCGCGTTGCGGCTGACCCACGAGCCCGTGGCTGATTGCGCACGCTACGACAGCCTCAGGAGGACAAACTACGATGGAACGCACCCAGGTTCTGGAATTGATGGCCACTCTCAAGCTCTACGGGATGCGCAGCGCCTATGACGAGATCATGGCCACCAGTATCAAGCGCCAGTTCGAACCGCCCCGTATTGTCGGTGATCTGTTGCAGTCAGAGATCGCCGAGAAGCAGGCCCGATCGATCAAGTATCAGCTCACCGTGGCAAAGCTGCCGCTCGCGAAGGATATCGAAGACTTCGACTTTGCCGACACACCGGTCAACGAGGGCCTGGTGCGCGATCTTGCGACTGGCACATTCGTGGCCGACCAGCGCAATGTCGTGCTGATCGGTGGCACTGGCACGGGAAAGTCACATCTCGCCATCGCGATCGCTCGCGCCTTGATACGGAACGGCACCCGAGGCCGCTTCTTCAACGTGGTCGATCTGGTGAACAGGCTCGATACCGAGAGCCGCAGCGGTAAACAGGGGCGCACGGCCGAATACCTGACCCGTCTCGACTTCATCGTACTCGACGAACTGGGATATCTTCCATTCGCTCAGGCAGGCGGCCAGTTGCTGTTCCACCTGATCAGCAAGCTCTACGAGCGCACGTCCATCATCGTCACGACGAACCTTGCCTTCGGCGAATGGCCGGCCGTCTTCGGCGATGCCAAGATGACAACGGCCCTGCTCGACCGCCTCACGCATCACTGCGAGATCCTCGAAACCGGCAACGAGTCCTGGCGCTTCAAGAACCGCGCCTGATCAGGGTCTGTCCCGCCTCCGCAACATGATCAGCTGCGTCGGGACAGACCCTGATCACCACACAGCTAAGGGGTCAAAATTGCACGCCGAAAGGGGGTCAATATTGGGCGCCGATTGACACAGATCGAGAAGACCGTGCGCGGCCAGGCTCCCGCCGACCGTCTCGCCGTCCGGAGCGCCCAGGCCGCCCCGATCATCGCAGCGCTCAAGCCCTGGCTGGAGACCCAGCTCTCGCGCATCCCGCAGAAATCCATGCTGGCAGAAGATATCCGCTACACCCTTGGCCACTGGCCCGGCCTGATCCGCTTCCTTGACGACGGCACCCTCGAGCTCGACACCAACCCGGTCGAGAACCAGATCCGCCCGATCGCGCTGACGCGCAAGAACGCCCTCTTCGCCGGCAACGAGGTCGGCGCAGAGAACTGGGCCATGCTCGCCTCTCTCGTCGCCACCTGCAAAATGGCTGGCGTGAACCCCGTCAACTATTTCGCGGACACCCTCCGCGCCATCCTTGACGGGCATCCCAGATCACGCATCGAGGACCTCATGCCCTGGCGCCACATGCAGCCGTCAAGCCTCACCGCATAGGGCCGCAACGTCGCCCTTACGTTATACAAGGTCTTGGCTGGGCCGTATTCCTTCGGCGCATCGCACTACCGCAACCCATTGCGATTGATAAAGATTAGGTAGTTCAGGCTGAACAACGCTGCCCATGAGCGAGATAGCCGTTTTCTGTCCTGATCACTTGCAAGATAGCGGCTACAATAAAGACCAACAAAGCCCTGAGGTGGACCAGGATCTTGCGGATGTTGTGGCCGCAGCCGCAGAGCACGGCAAAGATGGCGTCGCCGGACGTGCCTTTCAGCGGGCAGCGCGACAGGCGTCCGTCTGTCTTCATGTGTCCGATCTCGGGCTCGATGGCGCTGCGTCGCCTCAGCAGCGCTTTCAGCTTTTGCGTCAGGCCGCGGCGGGTGCCGCTGATCAGGACCTTCGTTTCCGACACCCCATGGCCGCGATACCCGCGGTCCACGACCGCCAGCTCCGGGGTCCTGCCAGTCAGGATGGCCACCTGCTCCAGGGCTTCGGGCAATGTGTGGCCATCGTAAGGATTTCCCGGCAAGGCGCGCATGCCCACGACGAAGCCCTCGTCGATGGTGGTGGCCAGACTGACCTTGGTGCCGAACTCGTAGCGCTTGCGGGCTTTGCCCTTTGAGATGCAATCGACCTCGGGCTCATGCAGGGCGTAGATCTTGCCGCGGCTTTTGGGGGTCTGATGGAGCAGACGACCGACGAGCACGAGAGTGTCCAGAACCCGTTCGCGGAAGGACCCCTCCGCAATCCCGTCCAACTGCCGGCGAATATCCCGCAGGACACGACCGGTGTATCCCCTCAGCTGTTTCAGAGCCTTGCCCATGCGTTTGAACTGCCGGGCATGGGCGTAGCGCCCGATCCGCACCGCCAGGCGCGGCGCGAGACGATTGTAGTTCTGCCGCAACGTGATCCCGCCTTCATTGGCGAGGGCGACAAGCTTTCCACGTGCGGTCTCATACAGGCGCGCATCGGTCGGGTGGGCGATGTTCTTTTCCATCACCGTCGTATCCACGGCGACACGCGACAGGCTGCGATCCTCCACCGCGCCTGATCTGCGCCCGGCCTCGATCGTCTTGGTCAGCAGCCACTCCGCACCTTCCTCGCCGATCCGCTTGCGCCACCGGGTCAGGGAGGACGGGTCGATCGGTGGGCTGTGCTGGAAGAACGTCTCACCGGTAAAATGCTGGTAGTAAGGGTTCTCGGCCCAACGAGCGACGACGGCCTCGTCAGAGAGCCGATAGGCGTGCTGAAGATACAGCAGGCCCGCCACCAGCCGCGGCGATGTGGCCGGCCGCCCTGTGGTGGAAGGAAAGAAGCCTGCCCATTCGGTCTCGAAGAACTCCCAGTCAATCAGCGCGGCCAGTTTCGCCAGTTCATGGCGCAGATCGATCATGTCGGTCAGGCGGGGACGCAGGAGATCATCCTGCTCTTCAGCGCGCGGACGAGGCTTCATCACAGCTCCGGAAATTCGCAAGGTTTCAAGTACCAGCATACGAAACCTTGCAATTCCCCGCTATCGCTTTGGGAGAATAAGCAAACAAATCTAAATGGTTAAATGTTGTTCAGGCCGGACTAGGTAGCTGAGGACGGGCCGATAATCGACGCGGGGTTTGACATGACTTTTCGAAAAGAACGGCTTCATCTGCGCCTCGGTCAGCCAGTAGAGGTTGCTCATCGATCAGGTCTCCCTGCGGCGCATGAATCTGAACTGGCCCCTGTTTCGACCGGACACTTAGGCATAGCCATGGAGGCTTAGGCATATGCCTGAGCACGTGCTTATGTCTGAGATTGAGATCATCACTGATGGCGGTCGTCGGCGCCGCTGGACCGCTGCCGAGAAGCTGCGGATCGTCGAGGAGACGCTGGAGCTATGCGGGATTTTGGGTGACGCGGCCTGATCAAGCGGCGCGGCTTTCGTTGGCGTCCTGCTCGGCGACACCGTCAGTGAACTTGACGCCTTCGACGACGAGAGGCAACTGGTTTGCGCCCTTCAGTCGTCGCCATTTCTTCGCTGCGGCCTGAACCAGCTTGAACACCATCAGCTTCGCTGTCTTCTGAGACAACGCGCCTTTGGTTCGGACGGTGCGATGGCGGACGGTCGCGAAGACGCTCTCGATCGGGTTGGACGTGCGCAGGTGGTCCCAGTGAGCGGCCGGGAAGTCGTAGAAGGCCAGCAGTGCCTCTCGATCCTTGGTCAGGCAGGCGACGGCTTTCTCGTATTTCACGCCATACTTCTCGACGAAGGTATTGACGGCGGTCTCTGCCGCCGCGCGGGTCGCGGCTTGCCAGATCTCCCGCAGGTCAGTCTTCACCGCCGGGTGCATCGACTTCGGAAGCTTGTTCAGGACGTTGGACACCTTGTGGGTCCAACAGCGTTGGTGGCGCGTGTCGGGGAAGATCTCATCCAGCGCCTTCCAGAAGCCAAGGGCACCATCTCCGACCGCGAGGTCCGGTGGCGCCGAGAGGCCGCGGGCCCTGAGGTCGACCAGCAGTTCATGCCAGCTCTGCGCGCTCTCGCGGACCCCAACCTGGAACCCCAGCAGCTCCTTCTTCCCTTCCGGCGTCGCCCCGATGATCACCAGCATGCACTCGGCCTGCGGCTCCATCCGGGCCTGCAGATACACGCCGTCGGCCCAGACATAGACGTAGCGCCGGGCCGAGAGGTTTCGGCGTTGCCAGCGGTCATGTTCTGCTTGCCACTCGCCCGTGAGCCGCGAGATCGCTCCTGGCGACAGGTTGGGCGCATCCGGACCGACCAGCGCGCTCAGAGCCTCCTGGAAGTCTCCAGTCGAGACGCCGCGCAAGTAGAGGACCGGAAGCAGAGCATCAAGGCTAGGCGAACGGCGCGCCCACTTCGGAAGAATGCGCGAATTGAACCGGATCTTGTCCTCCGGCGGCGCATCAGCTGCCCGGTCGCGCACCTTCTGTCTCTGCACCGGGATAGGGCCGATCCCGGTCTGGATGTTCCGCTCAGGGCCGGTGCCGTGGTGGACAACGCGCTGCCTGCCATCGGGCAGGCGCTCCTCAGCAAACTGCGCGACAAAACTCGCGGCCTCAGCCCTGAGTGCCGCTGCCAGCATCTGCCGGGCGCCGTCGCGTGCAATCTCGGTGAGTGGATCAACGACAGATCCGGGCTGGTGAAGCGGGGTGATCGTGATATCATCTTCCAAGGCGTATCGCTCCTTCGGGAGGTTCTGGCAGGCTTTGACACCCACCACGATACGCCGCCTTCTCAGACCCCATCACCCAAAATCGGCCATAGCTCGAGACGCTGGAACATCAAGCCAGCATTTCCATCGTTGCGCGGCGCAATGGCGTTGCACCCAACCTGTTGTATCGTTGGCGCAGGCTCATGCTCGAAGGGGGGAGTGTCGCTGTGACCGAGGATGATGACGTCACAGCAACAAAGTCGTGCGGCAACTCGAGGATCGCATTCGCGAACTTGAACGGCATCTTGGCCGCAAGACGCTCGAGGCCGAGATCCTGCGCGAGGCCCTGGACAAGTCACGCTCAAAAAAACTGACCTTGCACGCGCGGTCGCCGCTGACGGACGGTTTCCGGTGAAGGTCGTGGCAGAAACCCTTGGTGTGGCCCGCTCGAACCTAGTTGATCGACTGAAGGGCAAGACAAAGCCGCGTCGGCGCTACTACAAGGCGCAGGACGCGGAGCTGGTGCCGCGGATCGCCACGCTGGTGACGGCCAAGCCGACCTATGGCTACCGTCGCATCACTGCGATCTTGAACCGCCAGCTGCGGTCTGAAAGCCTGGCACGGGTCAATCACAAGAGGGTCTACCGGATTATGCAGGCCCATAGCCTGCTGCTGGCGCGGAAATATATGGAACGGCCCGAGCATGTTCATGACGGCAAGGTCATCGTCATGCGTTCGAACCTGCGCTGGTGTTCAGACGGGTTCGAGTTCACCTGCTGGAACGGAGACATCGTTCGTGGCGCCTTCATCCTTGATGCCCACGCCCGCGAAATCATCGCCTGGCGTGCGGTGGTGAACGCCGGGATCAGCGGGTCCGACATCCGCGACATCATGCTCGAAGCCGTCGAGCGTCGCTTCGGGACATACCGTGCGCCTTCGGTCGTCGAGATGTTGTCCGACAACGGCTCACCTTACATCGCCAGGGACACGCAGATCTTCGCCCGCCAACTTGGTCTGAAGCCTTGCTTCACCCCGGTCCGGAGCCCTCAGAGCAACGGCATGTCAGAGGCTTTCGTAAAGACGTTAAAGCGCGACTACGTTCAGGTGACGCCATTACCAGATGCCCAAACCGTTCTCGGATTGATCGGAGGCTGGATCGAGGACTACAACGACAATCACCCGCATTCAGGGCTGAAAATGCGCTCGCCTCGCGAGTTCATTGCAGCTCAAACCACAACCGCCTGAGTGTCCGGTGAAAGAGGGGCAAGACCAGAATCACGCCAAAAGCCTGAGTTCAATAGGTCTGGAGTCTATGCCGAATGCTTGATGTAAATTTATGAGGCAGGCTACTGTCAGATGAACGCCACCTCAACGCTGACACGTCGTTCTCAGGCGGCTCGTGTAGGCGAAAAGCGGTAAGGAACGACCCGCGCCGGGATTAAAGCTCCCCAATATGAAATTGTTATACTGCAACGGTGGATCTGTGATGCTTAGCTGAAATCGTCGGGTTAGGCTCACAACCTGAAGGTTGACGGTGACCTTTGCAGAACTGAAAGAGTTCGGTTGAGGTCAAATCCTGTCCCCGCAACCAAAAATACACGTAATAACAATACCCTACGCCCCGCCCAATAGCGGGGCTTTCGCATGGCCAGAAAGCAGCTCAACGCCACATCAACGTTGGACGAGGCCCCCGGAAACGCGGGGACCTTTTGATTCTGGCGTCGTGAAATCTGCTGTGGCAGCATCGGCCGTGATCGGGTTTCGTACCCTCCCTGACGACCATCCCGACCTGGCGCACTCGCCGCTCTTGCGCGCGACGTTGTTGACGCTTCGCTATGCCCAGGATCATCGATCTATCGGCTCGACCAAGATGAAGGCATTCAGGCGTGTCTTCGTGCAATGGGCGGTCGAGAACTTCGATTGGCCCGGGAAAGGGGCCGAAGAGATGTTTCGCTACAGCAAAGTCATCAACGAATACGAACTCCTGCCGCTCGAGGTCCTGCGCTACCTTCTTATAACTCTGCACCTCGGTAGACACTTAAAAGGCGAACTCGGGTTGACCAAACGCGGTGGCGCCCTTGCGCAGGAACCGGCACGCCTCTTTGCAGAGCTGATCCCTTTCTTTGTTCTCAAGATCGACCACTCGTCCTACGCCCGGTTCAAAGAGCGCCCGTTCGGCAAGTGGGACGTCTGGATGAACGTCATTAATGTCGAGGCCGACCATGGCGTCTCCGAGCTGGAGCTGTTCGCGGCCTTCTACGGCAAGGAAGATGCGCGATGGCGCGAAGTGAATTTGCTCTCGTCATCCGTACTGCGGATGCTGCGGTGCCGCTTTCGCACTGCAGCCATTCGTTCATGCCGCAGCATTTTCGATGGGCCGGATGGCGGCATAGCGGACGATTAATGTGGAGGTCACCGAGCTATGGCCAATTTTGGGTGATGGGGTCTGAGAAGGCGGCGTATCGTGGCGGGTGTCAAAGCCTACCAGAACCTCCCGAAGGAGCGATACGCCTTGGAAGATGATATCACGATCACCCCGCTTCACCAGCCCGGATCTGTCGTTGATCCACTCACCGAGATTGCACGCGACGGCGCCCGGCAGATGCTGGCGGCGGCTCTCAGGGCTGAGGCCGCGAGTTTTGTCGCGCAGTTTGCTGAGGAGCGCCCGCCCGATGGCCGGCAGCGCGTTGTCCACCACGGCACCGGGGCCATGAGCGCAACATCCAGACGGGGATCGGCCCTTATCCCGGTGCAAAGACAGAAGGTGCGCGACCGGGCAGCTGATGCGCCGCCGGAGGACAGGATCCGGTTCAGTTCGCGCATTGTTCCGAAGTGGGCGCGCCGTTCTCTCAGCCTTGATGCTCTGCTTCCGGTTCTCTACTTGCGCGGCGTCTCGACTGGAGACTTCCAGGAGGCTCTGAGCGCGCTGGTCGGTCCGGATGCGCCCAACCTGTCGCCAGGAGCGATCTCGCGGCTCACGGGCGAGTGGCAGGCCGAACATGACCGCTGGCAACGCCGAAACCTCTCGGCCCGGCGCTACGTCTATGTCTGGGCCGACGGCGTGTATCTGCAGGCCCGGATGGAGCTGCAGACCGAGTGCATGCTGGTGATCATCGGCGCGACGCCGGAAGGGAAGAAGGAGCTGCTGGCGTTCCAGGTCGGGGTCCGCGAGAGCGCGCGGAGCTGGCACGAACCTCTGGTCGACCTCAAGGTCCGCGGCCTCTCGGCGCCACCGGACCTCGCGGTCGGAGATGGTGCCCTTGGCTTCTGGAAGGCGCTGGATGAGATCTTCCCCGACACGCGCCGCCAGCGCTGTTGGACCCACAAGGTGTCCAACATCCTGAAAAAGCTTCCTAAGTCGATGCACCCGGCGGTGAAGATTGACCTGCGGGAGATTTGGCAAGCCGCGACCCGCGCGGCGGCAGAAACCTCCGTCAATACCTTCGTCGAGAAGTATGGCGTGAAATACGAGAAAGCCGTCGCCTGCCTGACCAAGGATCGAGAGGCACTGCTGGCCTTCTACGACTTCCCGGCCACTCACTGGGACCACCTGCGCACGTCCAACCCGATCGAGAGCGTCTTCGCGACCGTCCGCCATCGCACCGTCCGAGCCAAAGGCGCGCTGTCTCAGAAGACGGCGAAGCTGATGGTGTTCAAGCTGGTTCAGGCTGCAGCGAAGAAATGGCGACGGCTGAAGGGCGCAAACCAGTTGCCTCTCGTCGTCGAAGGCGTCAAGTTCGCTGACGGTGTCGCCGAGCAGGACGCCAACGAAAGCCGCGCCGCTTGATCAGGCCGCGTCACCCAAAATCCCGCATAGCTCGGCTGAGGTTGTCGATACACGCAAGAATGAATTGATCCTGACCGGGGAAGTGCCACATATCGTTGTCCGTCCGAACGCCTTGGGACTGAAGAATGCTCAGTCAGATCGCGTGGTGCCGTCGGTCGGCGAAGCTTTACGGGCTGCACAATGGGAGATGACAGCAACAGCTAAAAAACTGTTCCCGCAACAATAAAGGTAAAACTCATACCGCCTCGCGTGCGAAAAAGCGCTCGACCACGGGTGTTGCCGGCTGCGACCAGCTGATCAGGACCGTCGGACAAATTTAAGGATACGGAGAGTCTCATGACCAAGCGCATCATCTTCACGGGCGGCACCGGCAAGGCCGGTCGCCATGCCGTGCCCCATCTTCTGGCCAAGGGCTACAAGATCCTGAACGTCGATCTCAAGCCGCTCGACTGTCTGGGGGTGAACACGCTGATCACTGACATCACCGACAGCGGCCAGGTCTTCAACGCCTTCACCACCCATTTCGGCTTTGACGGCTTCGACGAAGGCGCGCCGCCGAAGGCCCCCGACGCCATCGTGCATTTCGCCGCCGTGCCGCGGGTGATGATCAACCCCGACAACACCACCTTCGCGCAGAACACCGTCGGCACCTACAACGTGCTGGAAGCGGCGATGAAGCTGGGCGTGCGCAAGGTGATCTTCGCCAGTTCGGAAACCACCTATGGCGTCTGCTTTGGCGAAGGGGACAAGGATTATCACTCCTTCCCGCTGGAGGAGGATTACGACAGCGATCCGATGGACAGCTACGGCCTGTCGAAGGTCGTCAACGAAAAGACCGGCCGTGCCTTCGCGATGCGCTATGGGGCGGATGTCTATGCCCTGCGGATCGGCAACGTCATCGAGCCGCATGAATACGCCAACTTCCCCGGCTACTTGGCCGACCCGATGAGCCGCAAGCGCAACGCCTGGAGCTATATCGACGCCCGCGATCTGGGCGAGATCGTGCATCTTTGCCTGCAGAAGGACGGGCTCGGCTATCAGGTCTTCAACGCGGTGAACGACACCATCACCGCCACCCTGCCGACGGCGGAATTCTTGGCGACATATGCGCCGGATACGCCGATCACCCGGCCGATGGGCAAGGACGAGGCCCCGCTCTCCAATCGCAAGATCCGCGACGTGCTGGGATTTCGGGAAGCGCATCCGTGGCGGAACTACGTGGACGTCTGATCTGGCCGGCAGGGGCAGGGGGGGTGTCCGCAAGCTCTGGAGCTGCGAATTCGTGGCGACTTGGAGCTTGCGGAGGGCCAAGTGTTGGTCACAGGACAGGAGCGCCGGAACCCCCATTCCACTCCGGGGAAACGCCCCGCACCCTGAGCACCTTGAGGTATTTCAGTGACCGCCCCTTATCGGGAAGGTAGGATCCGCCACGCGGGTCATGTCAAGGTTGTTGCGCAGGTCTGCGATCTTCACGGTGGGCGCGATAGGGTTGTACGCCGCGGGATGGCCGAAGTCGGCATTGGCTTGGCGATTGTGCCGGGTCATGGCGACGACTGCGGCTACCAACGCCTCCTCCAAAAAACCGGAACTTTTCACTAATATCTGCTGCGCGCCGGGTCAATCGGAGCAACGGGACCACTCGAAGCTGGCAAATGTGCGCCTCTTGCACTACGTCGCGCAGGATTGACGTGTCGAGCGACCCTACTTCCAACGGAACATGAACATGAAAAACCCGAGAGAGAATGATTTCACCGGTCGTCGCAGCGATGCTGCGGACGCAAAGGCTGCTCTGTTGCAAGCGCACCGGGCTGCGCAGGAAGCTGCTGAACCGACCCGACTGGCACGCCAGGAAGAACTCAAGGCGGTGGCTGCAGCCAGAGAGGCACGCCAGGCAGAGGCCACGAAGGTGAAGCTTGCAGAGCAGGAGCGCGCGCGCAGTGAAGCCTTGGCAGCCGATGCGACGGCCAAAATCGAGGCGGAAACGCGTGATGAGGTTGAGAAGGACCTCAACTCACGTACCGCTGAGGATGAGGCGGCCCAGAAAGCCGAGCGCGACCGGCGCTATGCCAACCGCAAAGCGAAGAAGCGCTAGAACACCGGTTTCCTTCCGGACATGAACTGCCTCTGTTCATGGCTTCTGTATGAACCATCGGTCAGGGCAAGATTGTCCGGTTTTGCCTCAAGAGTCACTTCGGCTGAAATGCCTCAAGATCGGGAACTTTCGTTGCCGGCCTTGAGAATGCAGCCTTGGGCCACCTCGTCGATCTGATTGCCAGGATGCCCGGCGCCGTGCCCTTGAAGGCCAGCGATCTCGTGACGACCGGCACACTAACGCGCGCATTGCCGGTCTGTCCGGGGGAGATATAGCAGGCCAGCTTCAATGGCTTGCCATTGGCCGCGATCGAAATTGAACTGGTTTGATCGCGATCGGCCGGAAGGACCAGCACGTCCGTGGTCAGCACAGCCACATGATCTACCTCTGAAAGGGCCGCATGAAGGTGACCATTACGGATCAGGTGGTCCTCGTGGCCGGGGCAAGAGGGCAGGAGGGGACCGGGTAAAGACGTTTGCCGTTTGTCAGTCTGTGAATGGCGCTGGTCCCGCATATGGCCAGCTTGGGTGACCTGAGGGGCCGGGCGCGGCTGGCCCATGCCGTGACCCGCAGCCATGGGCAACGGGTTGCGTTCGAGCGGCGCGCCTGTGAACCAGACGCGCCTCATAGACGACCTATTCCGGAATGGCCCTCACCTTCTCGGCCACTCCTCGCCCAATGTTCTCATGCGCACCGTCCGACAGATGCAACCCGTCTATCCCATCCGTCTCAGCAAGTGTCCCGACATCGAGGAACTCCGCATCGGCCGCTTCCGCAATCGTCTGGTCATGCTCGGGAAGCGCGTGGGTCTTTTCTACGCCCCCGGCAAAACGCTCTGCCCGCCCCTCGGGGTATAGCTCCCCAAGTGGGGGCGGTGCCAGCACCAGAACCTCCGGTGTCAGATCATCCGTTCCTAGGTCGCTACCGGCGCGTTCAAGAACGTCGAAGGCCCTGAGCCCCTGACGGGGAGAAGCGTTCATTAACGCCGGTATAGGTGATGGTCGGGCAGCGCCTGCCCGCCCTGTAGACAAGTTCTCAACCATGGGGGCGTTGATCCCTCCCCGAAAACAACCTGTGCGAAAAGTCAGGTTTCGGACATCTGAACCACCTAGTATTAACGATCATAAGCATTTTCGTAGAGTAGGATTTTTAAATGTCACAGCAGATAAATATTGCGGAACTTCGTTCCTGTGTTTCCGCAAAGGACTTGGGAATGATCATTTCCGCGATCGGATTATACGCGCACAGGGCGGATTATCGTGAACTGCAGGAACGCCTGCAACTTCAAGCGGGTGCGTGGGGTATTTCCACTCCGGTCAGATCAGTTCCCCATGGCTCTCGCAGCCTCAAGACAAAGATCTGAATTTCAGGTCTGTTCGGTTTTCTGGCCCTGATCCGGCATCAGGTGAATTCGGCCCTTCGTGACAGGTCTATTTGAGGACGGCTGTCACCGGAGACCGTTGAGATAAGAAGTTCGACGTCTCTGGTGAATTGGGATCCAGCTTTGACGCACCCATCAGGCCCACGCTTGCGGGACTGGCGCTGGGGATGATCGGCATCCTCTTTCCCCATATCATCGGCGTCAGGTACGAGACCACGGCCGCAGCGCTCTTGGGGCAGATCGGGCTGGCCGAGGCGATCATGGTTGCGGTGGTCAAGGCCTTGGGGATGGCGATCACGCCGGGCGGGTGGATGGGTGGCGGGGTCTTTTCCCCGGCACTTCCGGAAGCGTCAACGCCTTCGCCGGTAGAACCGCCGTCGGGGCAGCAGCCCTGCGAACCCAGGCTGCCCCTGTCCGACTGACATGGCGTGGTCAAGGGCGCGGGGCACGAACGGTGAAGGGCAGGGGCCTTCGGTCAGCCTCGGGCCGTCCAAGAATCGGTCAAATATTTTGACCTATCCAGCAGGGCTGCTACATGGTCTTGCTGGACGCTGACAAGGGGACGACCGTGACATTCCGCGCTGAGATTTATGAAGATCGTCTTGTCGCACGAAACGTGGCAGACAATGTCTTCGACATATCCGAGGAGGTCTTCCTGGGGTCCTACGAACTGGCCCATCTGCCACGAACCGACGAATGGCTGTCCCTGCGGTGCCTCGACACCTTCAGTTCACGCGGGGGCAACTGCTTCAACGTCTACAAGGTGACCGAGATCTGGCACGAGGCCATCAATACGTCCTGGCCGTCATTCGCGGAGCAGTTCTCGGACGAGATCCGTTCACCGGTGACCAAGATCTATGTCTCGTTCTGCTATTACCTGGAGCCTGGGGTCATCAGGGGGCATCGTCATCCGAGAGCGGCTGTTCCGGCGCGGATCGAAAATCAGAAATCCGGCACCGGTACGTAAACTGCCGAGTCATGGCAGACTAGCGACAAGTGGACCCGACCTGCACGGTCGACGAGATGCCGCGCCATTGAATGGGTTACAGATTAGTCAGACTCATCGGTTCGACGGGGTGGGCTTGGTCGCCGATGACGTGAAGGCGCCCTTCGGGGGCGTTCCGTATCCGATGATCAGCATGACGCCTTCGAAATGATCTGCCCCGCATTCCGTGCATCTCCACTCCAGGTCAAGCTGGCCGCCGCAGACCAGGCACGGCCCCTCATCGAGGTCGAAATCCAGGGGAAACGGGACCAATTCCTTCGGCACGTCGCTCATCGTCACTCGTCTCCGTCGGGTCTGCCAAACCTTAGCGTGCCATTTAATCTTCAGGCAACTCCTCGAAGCCTGCTCGACCGGTGATCCCTAGCACAGGCCCTGACGGGCCTGAAGACGAGGCACGCTAAAGTTGAGTCCGGCGCCGTCTCATTCCTGATAGACGGCATCGCCAGTAACAGCGTTCGACTCAAGTCCATCGCGGCCCGGTTAACTCGCACCAGCGGAAGCGGTGTCTTCCTGGTGGCCGCAAACCAGTCAGGGTGCCAATGGCGGGCCGCAAGAGATCTCTGCATCGTTCCACCGGTGACGTAACAAAGTGTCGGCAACGACTCGCACGCAAGATAATGCCCGTTGCGGATCGTCCCGACAAGCCGGATGACCGGTTTCGGGAAGGCCTCCCGGGCGTTTCAGCGCAGCCAGCGACGCCGAACTGCAAAAAGCCGACCGGTGCAACAGGATCGCTATCGATGAAGCGCCTCGCATGAACCGGGGGGTGAAGGTGAGCCGCGCAGTTCCAGGTCTTCATGCCCGATATCGTGGCGATCCGAGGCTCTTCCGGCGCGGATCACGGCCCCCCTGAAGGTGCTTTTCCGCGATCCCTGGTTATCTCGACTGCCATGACCGAAGGTGCCCCGCACCTGGACGGTCGACGAGTTCCAGGTCCGGCAGGCGGGGCTGAGCCCCAATGGAACCTTGCGATCGCGCCCCTGGCGGCGGAAATACGATGCTGACAGCCATGATCGCGACAGAACCGTGATCATGGTTCGAAGACAACAGATCCGAGACCTGACGCGCAGTGTCTCGACGATGGAAGGCAACCGACCGATGACCACCCACTTTCTCGCGGCCACGCCCCGGACCGTTCACTGGGGCCGCTTCTGGTCCGGACTGCCCCCCGTGCTGGAGATCGACGCCGGCGACACCCTGACGATCGAGACCCATTCGGGGCGCGAGGAGGTGCTGCCGCCCGATGGGTCGGGCATGACCGTCGCCCCGGCGCTGCGGGACATCCTGGTGACGGACCTGCCCCGGCGGGGGCATCTGCTGACCGGGCCGGTGGCGATCCGGGGGGCGCAGCCCGGCGACGTGCTGGACATCCGCATCGATGCGGTCGAGCTGGGCGCGGACTGGGGCTTCAACCTGGTGCGTCCCAGCTCGGGGACGCTGATCGGCGAGTTTCCGGTCTCGCAGCAGGCGACCACGCTGATCCCGGTCGATCGCGCGGCCTGCACGGCGCGGCTGCCCTGGGGCGCCGTGCTGCCCCTGAACCCGTTCTTCGGGGTGATGGGCGTCGCCCCGCCCCCGAATGGGGAGAGCTGACCTCGATCCAGCCGCGCCTGCATGGCGGCAACATGGACCTCAAGCTGCTGACGCCGGGCGCCACGCTGTCGCTGCCCGTCCATGCCGAGGGGGCGCTCTTCTCCTGCGGCGACGGGCACGGCTGCCAAGGCGACGGCGAGGTCTGCATCACCGCGCTGGAGATGTCGCTGATCGGCACCTTCACCTTCACGCTGCGCAAGGCCGGCGAGCATTCGGTGACCTTGCCCCGGGCCGAGACGGCGGACGAGATCATCTCGATGGGCTTTCACGCCGATCTGGACGAGGCGATGCGCATCGCCCTGCGCCAGATGATCGCCATCATCTGCGAACGGACCGGCATCACCCCGACCGAGGCCTACCAGTTCTGTTCGCTCGCCGTGGACTTCGCGGTGACCCAGACCGTGAACGGCGAAAAGGGCGTTCACGGCCGACTGAAGAAAACGCTTCTCACCAAAGGCTGACGACATTCGGGGGACGATTTCGGCGGCGCCTAGGTTTGTATTGGTTTGTAGGCGTTTTGAGAGCGGATTGTGCTGGAAAACGACCCGGGTGACCAGGCTCGGTCGGGGTGGACAGCGTCGATATGACCGCTCCCGACAACCCGATCTGGCAGCAGGTGGCCCAGGTCATCCAGGCCATGGCCGCCGGGGCCGGGCTCACAATCCGGATCCGGGCGCCGGAAGTCGCCACACTGCTGTCGTCGCAGACCGCCGGGGATCATCAGGCGGACCTCAGCGATTGCGGATACCCGAGGCCTTGGATGGCCGTTCAGACGCTGTGGCCGGCACAGCGGGCCGTGTTGCGGATGTGCTGCTGCATGTGCCGCCGTGCCCCGTCGGCATCCTGGCCTTCCAAGGCGGCGATGATGGAGCGATGTTCCTCGATGGATTGTAGCATGCGGTCCGGGTCGGTGTTCGGAATGGGCTGGCGCTGCGTTTCGCTGAGCAGGTGCTGCATGTTGGCATAGACATTGGCCAGCATCCGGTTGGGGCAGGCATCGGCGATGGCCTGATGCAGGGCCAGATCCGCCTCGACATGGGCCACCAGATCGCCGCGATGCCAGGCGTCTTGGAACGTCTTGGCGGCGGACTGCAGCGAGTCGATGGTGTCCCGGGTCATGGCCTCTGCCGCCAGCGCGCAGATCTCGGCCTCGATCAGCAGCCGCGTCTGAAAGACGTCGCGCAGATCGTGCGCGTCGTCATAACGCCAGACCGCTTGTGCAGGCCGGGACGCCGGATCCCGCACGAAGGTGCCGCGGGCGGGCAGGGTCTGGACAAGGCCCAGGGTCTCCAGCGTCAGCAAGGCCTCGCGCAGGGTGGGCCGGGAGACGTTCATCTGCTCGGAAAGAACGCGCTGCGAGGGCAGGCGCTCGCCTGGCTTCAGTTCGCCCGAGCGGATCATGTCCTGCAATCTGCGCGCGATCACCTGCGTCACCGGCGCCTTGTCCCACATCATGTCCCAACTGCCTCTCTTGGCGGCATCCTGCCCGCTGCCATCTGCACATCCCGCGACAGGCATTGCAAACGCATCCCGAGCGTGGCTTGATACTGGTCAGACCGGTTAGGCCGGTCAATCCAAAATCATAAGGACGGGGAGTTACCATGCCGGGACAGGGAATGCGACTGACGGGATTGACCATGGCGCTGTTGGCGGGGACGGCGCTTTCGGCGGCGGCGCAGGAGACGCTGACGGTCGGCGCCAATATCGGCAACGTGCCGTGGGAATTCCAGGACGACACCGGCGACTTCGTCGGCTTCGAGATCGATCTGGTGGCGGCCGTGGCCGAGCGGTTGGGGGCCGAGGTCGAGACGGTGAACATTCCCTTCAACGGCCTCTTTTCGGCGGTGCAGTCGGGGCGGATCGACATCGCCACCTCGTCCATCACCATCACGGACGAGCGTCTGGAATCGGTCAGCTTCGCCCAGCCCTATTACGACAGCGACCAGTCGCTGACCGCACTGGCCGAGGGGCCGAAATCGTTGGCCGAGATGGACGGCAAGGTCGTCGGCGTCGATACGGGATCGACCGGCGACATGTGGGCGACCGAGCAGGCCGAGACCTATGGGTTTGCCGACATCCGCCGCTATGAGGGGCTGGCACCCGCGATGCTGGACCTGCAGGCGGGGCGGATCGACGGTTATGTCTCGGACATTCCGGCGCTGCAATACTATGTCCGCGACAAGCCGCAACTGGAGGTGGTCGAGCGCATTCCGACGGGCGAGACCTATTCGATGATGTTCGCCAAGGATGCCGAGCTGGCGACCCAGGTCAACGCGGTGCTGGACGAGCTGAAGACCGAGGGCGTGCTGGCCGAGCTGCACGAGAAATGGTTCGGCGTGGCTCCCGACGAGGGCTCCTCGACTATGACCGTCCTGCCGATGCCGGCGCTGGACTGATCCGAAGACCCGGGTCCGGGCCGGTCCCGGACCCGAAAGGACGCTCATGGATATTTTCGACACCTTCCTGAACGCCGAGGTCATGCGGCGGACCTTTCCCATGCTGATGCAGGGATTGTGGATCACGCTGCAGCTGGGGGCGGCCAGCATCGTGGGGGGGCTGGCTCTGGGGCTGGCCCTGGCCATGGCGCGGCTTTACAGACCCGGACCGCTTCGGGTCCTGACCCGGTTCTACATCGACATCTTCCGGTCGATCCCGCTTCTGGTGCTGCTGATCATCGTCTATTACGCGCTGCCCTTCGTGGGGCTTCGCCTGTCGCCCTTCGTCTCGGCCATGAGTGCGCTGACGCTGGTCTCGGGCGCCTACACGGCCGAGATCTTCCGCGCCGGCATCGAGGCGATCCCCAAGGGCCAGTTCGAGGCATCCGCCGCCCTGGGCCTCAGCGGGAGGCAGACGATGGCCGACGTGATCCTGCCGCAGGCGGTGCGGATCGTCATTCCGCCGCTGACGAACAATTCGATCAACGTGGTCAAGGACACCGCGCTGGCCTCGGTCGTGGCCATGCCCGACCTGCTGAAGCAGGCCACGCAGGCGCAGGCGCTGTCCGCCAATCCGACGCCGCTGATCGTGGCCGCGATGATCTACATCGCGTTCCTCTGGCCGCTGGTCGCGCTGGTGTCGCGCATGGAACGCCGCTTCGCGGCAAGGAGGCGTTAGGATGACCGGCTTTGTCAGCATCAGGAACCTGCGCAAGTCCTATGGCAGCTTCGAGGCCCTGAAGGGGATCGATCTGGACGTGGCCAAGGGCGAGGTGGTCTGCATCATCGGCCCCTCGGGGTCGGGGAAATCGACGCTGATCCGCTGCATCAACCGGCTGGAGGCGTTCTCGGAGGGAAGCGAGATCCGCGTGGACGGCATTCCCGTCACCTCGGGCCGTGCCCTGGCCAAGGTCCGCGCCGAGGTCGGCATGGTCTTTCAGTCCTTCAACCTCTTCCCGCATCTGACCGTGCGCCAGAACGTCATGCTGGCCCCCCGCCGGGTGCGCGGCACCGCCCGCGCCGAGGCCAGCGCCCAGGCCGACCGCCTGTTGGACCGCGTGGGCATCGGCAATCAGGCCGACAAGTACCCCGAGCATCTGTCGGGCGGCCAGCAGCAGCGCGTGGCTATCGCCCGCGCCCTGGCGATGGAACCGCAGGTGATGCTGTTCGACGAGCCCACCAGCTCGCTCGACCCCGAGATGGTGGGCGAGGTGCTGGACGTCATGCGCGATCTGGCCCGCACCGGCGTCACCATGATCGTCGTCACGCACGAGATGGGCTTTGCGTCCCAGGTGGCCGACCGCGTCATCTTCATGGATGCGGGACAGATCGTCGAAGAGGGACCGCCCGCACAGGTGCTGTCCCGTCCCCGCGAACCCCGCACGCGCGATTTTCTGGGCGCCGTGCTGAACCACTGAAAAGAGCTATTCGATGACACAGCTGGACATGGCTTACGTGCAGTCCCAGTTTCCCGGCCTGACGGATGACTGGGTCTTCTTCGACAATGCCGGCGGATCCCAGATCGCGCAGCCGGCGCTTGATCGGATGGTCGAGTTCCTGACCCACCGGAACGTGCAGATCGGCGGCAGCTATGCCGTGTCCCAGGCTGCCGCGCAGGCTCTGGCGGCAGGGCGGCAGGCGGCGGCCACGCTGGTCAATGCCGCCCGCCCCGACGAGATCGTCTTCGGCCCCTCGACCACGGTGCTGATGGGCAACCTGATGCAGGCCATGCGCCGACAGTTCGTGCCGGGTGACGAGGTGATCGTCACCATGGCCGATCACGAGAGCAATATCGGCCCCTGGACCCGGCTGGAGGAGTTCGGCGTCATCCTCAAGGTCTGGCCGCTGAATGCGCAGACGATGGACCTGCAGCTGGCCGATCTGGAACCGCTGATGTCCGAGCGCACGCGGCTGGTCTGCGTCACGCATGTGTCCAACATTCTGGGCAAGGTGCATCCCATCGCCGACTTCGCGCGGTTCATCCATGACCGGGGCGCGCTGATCTGCGTCGATGCAGTGGCCTATGCCCCGCACCGGCTGATCGACGTGCGGGCCTGGGACGTCGATTACTATGTCTTCAGCCTCTACAAGGCCTACGGCCCGCATGGGGCGCTGATGTACGGGAAATACGACCTGCTGGCCGGGTTGGACGGCCTTTATCATTATTTCTACGGCAAGGACAAAGTCACCGCCAAGCTGGAGCCGGGCAATCCCAGCTACGAGGCTGCCTATGCCACCGATGGCATCCTGGCCTATCTGACCGGCCTTGCCCGCCACCATGGGGCCGTGGGCGACGATCGCGCGCTGCTGGCCGCCGCCTATGGCCTGATCACCGCCCAGGAGGATCTGCTGACCGACCGCCTGCTGGCATGGCTCGGCGCCCGCAACGACTGCCGGATCATCGGCGAGGCCGCCAACCGGGACAGCACCCGCGTCCCCACCATCGCCTTCAGGTTCGACGGCCTCGACTCGGGCCAGCTGACGCGGGCGATGGACGATCACGGCATCGCCATGCGCTTCGGCGATTTCCACTCGCGCCGGCTGGTCGAGCATCTGGGCGAGGACCACGAGGGCGGCGTGCTGCGCGTCTCGATGGTCCATTACAACACCGTCGCGCAGGTCGACCGCCTGACCGAGGCGCTGACCGCCATCCTGGCGGAGGCGGCATGAGCGGTCTGGATCTGGTCGTCACGGGGGGCACGGTCGTCACCGCCGCTGACAGCTACACCGCCGATATCGGCATCCGCGACGGGCGCATTGCCCAGATCGGCGAGGGGCTGACCGGAGCGGACCGCATCGACGCCTCGGGCCTGCTGGTCCTGCCCGGCGGGATCGACGCCCATGTGCATCTGGACCAGCCGACCTCGGACGGGACGGTCATGGCGGACGGTTTCGCCAGCGGCACGCGCTCGGCGGCGGCGGGGGGCAACACGACGGTCCTGCCCTTCGCGCTGCAGATCAAGGGCCAGTCGCTGCGCGCCTGCGTCGAAGAGTATCACCGCAAGGCCGAAGGCAACTGCCACACCGATGTCTCGTTCCACCTGATCGTCACGGACCCCACCCCGCAGGTTCTGGGTCAAGAGCTGCCGGCGCTGGTGCGCGACGGCTATACCTCGTTCAAGGTCTTCATGACCTATGACGATCTGGTGCTGAACGACGCGCAGCTGCTGGACGTGTTCGAGGTCGCCCGCCGCGAACGCGCGCTGGTCATGGTCCATGCCGAGGGTCACGATGCGATCAAGCACCTGACCCGCCGGCTGGAGGATCAGGGTCGCACCGCGCCCTATTACCACGGTCAGGCCCATGCCCAGATCGCCGAGCGCGAGGCCACCCACCGCGCCATCAGCCACGCCCAGCTGATCGACGTGCCCATCGTGATCGTGCATGTTTCGGGCCGCGACCCGATGGAGCAGATCCAATGGGCCCGCGCCCGCGGCCTCAAGGTCCATGCCGAGACCTGCCCGCAATACATCGCCCTGACCGCCGAGGATCTGCGCGGGCTGAACATGGATTTCGAGGGCGCGAAATGCGTCTGCTCGCCGCCGCCGCGTGATGCGGACAGCCAGGCGGCGATCTGGCAGGGGCTGCGCGACGGGACGTTCGATCTGTTCTCGTCCGACCATTGCCCGTTCCGCATCGAAGGACCGGGCAGCAAGGACAATCCCCGGGCCCGGACCTCGTTCAAATGGGTGCCCAACGGCATCCCCGGCGTGGAGACCCGCCTGCCGATCCTGTTTTCCGAAGGCGTCAGCAAGGGTCGGATCAGCCTGCAGCGCTTCGTCGCGCTGACCTCGACAAACCCGGCGCGGCTGTATGGCCTTTATCCGCAGAAGGGCAGCATCGCGATCGGCGCGGATGCGGACCTGACGCTGTGGGACCCGACCCTGACCCAGCCCATCCGACAGTCATCGCTGAACCACGGCTGCGATTACACACCCTACCAGGGGATGGAGATCACCGGCTGGCCGGTCCGCACCCTGCTGCGCGGTCGGACCATCGCCCGGGACGGAGTTCCAACCGGTCAGCCACAGGGAGGGCATCTGGCCCGTGCCATCAGCGAGACGTTCGAAAACGCCTGATCCAATTGATGCGGGGACGGCGATCAGATGCGAATCGCTCTGCGCGATCTGGAGAAGCCGCTGGTCAATTGGCTGTGATGCGTCTTGCCATGCAGCGTCGTCAGACGCCTTCGACAGCCGCGGTGGTCTCTTCCAGCGGAACTGAGCGTCACCACGTCCATGATACCGAACTGACGCAACCGAACCGTGCCAGGTTTGCCGAAAACCCCAACTGCTGAATGGGGTGGAGCATCATGGGCAAGACAACGAACACGTCTTCCCATGGGGTGCGTGACCGCGCGGTGAGGCTGGTTCTGGACAACAAAGATCAGCACGGACCGCGCCGGCAGCCGGCCATGTCGATTTCCGCAAGGATCGGCTGTGAGCCCCAGCACTTGAACGCGTAGGTCAAGAAGGCCGAGGTCGGCAGCGGCAAGCGTACTGGTGTCCCGACCGACATGGCAGAGAAGATCGCGCCTTGCCTGCCATCGGTACGGTGACAGTGGCGCATAGGGGTCGCGTGGCTGCTGGCGCGGGCCACGCGGCCGGCGCCAGCAGCCAGATCGCCCAAGGACCATCCCGGGCGGCCCGCCCGGGATGGTGGTGCAGTCCGGGACCGGTGCAGGGGCCGCATGAAAGTCCTGGGGGCGGGATCGCCCGTCTGCACTTCGATTGCGGGGATTGCCGCGAGGCGAGGGAGAGGCATGCGCGCCCCCGATCATGTCGTCCCTTCGGTCACCGCCCGGTCTGCAGGCAGCCGCGCGCTCAGTCGGCCCTGACGCAGCGCCATGCCAGGTCGGGCACACCAAAATCTGGGGCCCCGCCATCCGGGCCAAGCGCCGTCAGCAGGGTGTCGCGGTCGAAGATGCGCGCGCCGTCGGCCAAGGCGGCGGACAGCCAGCGGCAGAGTTGCGGGGCGGAGAGGCTGGTGCCGCTCAGGCGCTGGCGCGATGCGGGCGCGATGCCGGGAAGGCGCAGTCCGGGCAGCGCAAAGCTTGTGTCGGCGGGTGCCGTCACGTCGCCGGGCGCGCCGTCGGGCAGCAGGCCGGTATAGGCGCTGATCTGGCCGGCGGGCCGGGCCAGGCTGGCGCCCACCCGGATCTGGCGCCTGCCGCGGGCATAGACATTTGCCGTCCCGTTGCGGCGGATCAGGCCGACTGTCGCCGGATCGTCGGCCCCCTGCCAGCGACCGCTGTCAGTTCGAGGCGCGTAGCTGGGCTCGACCAGACGGGACTGTCGTCCCTGACCGCGGAAGCCGGACAGCCGGTCGTCGCGGTGAACGGCTAGGTCGCATCCGGACGGGCCCGCCCGGATCAGGCGCAGATGCCACAGGCCGGGCGGCGCGCAGGGAGCGCGGGCCGCCGCCGGAAGGGTCGGGGGCACGATGATGGTCACGACAGGTCTGCCCGACGATCCCCCGCGACGCTGCAGGACGACCCGGGCCAGCGCGGTGCCGTTCGCATCGGTGATCCGTCCGGACCCCGTCGTCGTCAGCGGCACGACAAGCCGCGTGCCGTCCGGAGTCGCGACCTCGACCTGCGGCAGCGCTTCGCCGGGCCCGCCCCAGATCTCGATCGCGTTCAGGGTCGGGTCGGCGGGCGGAATGTGCCAGCCGATCTCCTGTCCGGCGTCCAGCCGCCCCCGCAGACGATCCTGGCGGTGATTGCCGGTCGGCAGGACGAAGAAGATCGGTCCCAGTTCCCATCCGGTCCGGGTCGCGATGGCGTCCTGCAATCGCGTCAGACGTGCGCTGCCGTCATCGGCGCCCGCCGTCACGCCCAGTGACAGATTGACGACCAGCGATGGCCGGACGGTCCGGCCGGCCTGCGCCGACATCTCGCGGGCAAGGGCCCGGGCGCGGGCGATGACGAAGACGATGGCCGACTGGATGAAAAGCCCGGCCAGGCTGCCCGTGGTGTCCGCCAGGGCGCTCTGCGGCAGAGAGACCGCCAGGATCGGGACGGCCCGCCCGCGGTCATCGGTGGGATCATGACCCGCCGCCAGTGCCGCGACCGCGGCGCCGTGACTGCCGGCATGGGCCATGGCAAAGCTGGTGGCAGCGGTCATCAGGCCGCAGGCCCGATAGGCGGCATGGGGATCATCGGGGCGACGCAGCGCGTCGATCTGCGGGCCGCGCAGCTCGCGCCCGAAGGCGATGTCGGGGCGGCGGTCGACGGCCTGCGCCTCCATCAGCCAGATTGCCGCGACCCGGCTATGGCCCTCGCGGGTCGTGAACAGGGGATGGGCAAAGGGGATCGCGTGGTCGATCACCGCCACGATGGTCGCCCGGTCCGGATCGGGCGGGTGTGCCAAGGGGTGAAGGAAAGGGCCGTTTTCAATCAACGGCGTGCTCGCCCTCACAAGGGTCTGGGCTGGCAGAAGATCTGGGATGCGATCCAGGATCGGGCCGAAGAACTCGAGGGAATCCGTAGCGATCATCACTCGAACGCCGCTTGGATGAGGGCCTGCAGGGCGGCGCGCCGTTCCTGACGGTCGGGGTCCGGCACGGCAGTCGTCATCGGGGCCAGCAGCTCGTCCAGCAGCGGCCAGTCCTCGTCCCCCATCCGTGCCGCCTCTTCGGGCGGGGCCGGCGTCCAGACATGCGGCGTCATCCCCATCGTTCGGCCCATTCCTGCCGCGCGTTGAACCACAGGGCTGCCAGCAGCGGGGCCGGCGCGAAGGCGACTTCTGCGCCCCGCGTCAGGCAGGTCTTGCCCTCCCATGCCGCGCAGAAGGCCGGCAGGTGGAAATCCCGCGATCCCGCCGGGGCATCCTCGCCCCATCGCGGCGCGTCGAAACCGATCTGCGGTGCCGTGCCCGCCGTCGCGCGGGCGACCAGCCAGCCTGCAAGGGACAGCCCAAGCGCCGCCCCCGCCGCGCTGTCGCAAGGGTAGTGCAGGCCCGCGACCGTGCGGTTCACCGCGATGCGCGCGGCGGTCCGATCCAGCGGACTGGCCATCTCGGGCGAGGCCCGGCCGGTCAGCGCGGCCAGCACGCCGGCCAGTGCGAAGGCCTGGGTGGCGTGACCGCTTGGGAAGGCCGAATGCCCGGGGCAGGCGATGATGGGCTGAATGTCGGCCGACAGGACATGCGGCCGCGCAATGCCAAAGCCAAGCTTTGCACGCTGAACGATGGCCGTCGCCAAGTCGGAGGCCAGTGATGCCAGAAGCAGGGCGCTTGGCGTCCAGCGGGGGTCCAGGGGAAGGATCGTCGTGAAGAAGGGCAGGATCTGCTCCGTCTGCACCAGGATCTCGGCTATCCGCTCTGCCCGCAGCTCGGCATAGCCCGCGACAAGCTGCGTCTCCGTCTTCAGATCGTCATCGGACGGCGGGGCGATGCGGATCAGCTGACCCTGCGGGACCGTGATCGTCAGGGCCTCCGCCGCTGCGCTGACCTGCAGGCCTTCGCACAGCTCGGACAGAAGCGCCGCGACGGCGAATTGCGGCTCGATCCGCCGCAGCCGTGCCCCAAGGCCCTGCGTCCGGGCTGCGGGCTGCGACAGGGCGACCTCTCCCATAGGCGCGAGGGCTTCGCGCGACATCAGAAGCGCCTGCGCCAGCATCGGGCCCTGGCCGTCCGCCCCTCCGCCATGCGCGTTATGGGCATTATGTGCATTGTGGGCGTTGTGCGCATTGTGGGCATTGGCGAACGACATCGCATCATCCCTCTGGCCGGGCCGCTTCGTGACCTCGATTCGGTTGACCTATGGTAACATGGTCGAGAGCAAAATTAAGAGAGTGGTGCCATGCGCTTTCGGCTACGCCTCATGGGACCGGTCGGCCTGACCAGCGCCCTGGGCCAGGATGTGACGCCGCGCAGCCGGAAGGCGCGGGGGATGCTGGCGCTGCTGGGAACGGCCCCTGGCCTGCGGATGGCGCGGGCGCGGCTTCAGGACCTGCTGTGGAGCCAAAGTCCCCCGGCGCAGGGCGCGGCCAGCCTGCGGCAGACGCTGCATGACCTGCGCCATGCCCTGGATGCGGCGCTGATCGGCGGCGACGGCTGGGCCGGGCTCGATCCTGCGGTCGTGTCGGTGGATCTGCGTCCCGCGCCCGGCCTTGCCGGGCAGCCGGCCGAGTTCGCCGAGGGGCTGGAGATCGACGATCCCGAGTTCGAGGACTGGCTGCGCGACATGCGCCTGGCGCTGGAGGACCAAGCGCCCGCGCGCCAGCTGCCGCTGCTGATCGTCGGCGAACCGCAGGGCGACAGCGCGCAGGCGCGAATGCTGACGAAATTCCTGCTGCAGGAGGCCGCGGCACGGGCCGCACCGCTGATCCCCGCCCGCGCCACGCAGATGGCCGAGGCGGGCGAGGGCCTGCTGGTGGAAAGCTGGTGCCTGGGCCAGCCCGACGACAAGGTCCTGATGATGATGGTGCTGCGCGACATCGCCAGCGGCACGCAGCTTTGGGCGCAGCACTATCCCCTGTCGTCCGCCCTGCACGATCTGCGCCGGGCCAGCGGCGCCTTGGCGATGACGATGATCCAGACCGCGCGCCAGGCCGGGCAGGGCGGCTGGATGCTCTATCCGCTTCCCGACCTGTTCAGCTTTTCGCGCAGCCGGCTGCTGGCGGCGGACCGACATCTGCAGCAGGCCGAGGGGGCGGTACCCTGCGCCTTGCGGGCCTTCCTGCGCTATACCCTGATCATCGAGCGGCAGGGCGCGGACCCTCGCGCCCTTCTGGAGGAGGCCGAGGCGCATTGCCGCCGCGCCTTCGAGGCGGCACCGGGCGATCCGATCGTGCTGGCGATCTGTTCGCTGATGAGGTCCTGGCGCGGCGAGGTGGCCGGGGCGCTGGACCTGGCACGTCTGGCCTGCCGGTTGTCCCCGGGCCATGACATGGCGCATCTGGCCCTGTCGCAGGCCCTCAACGACGCGGGGCGCGACAGCGACGCCCTGACGACGATCCTGCGCGCCGATGCGGGGCCGATGGCGGTGCTGGGACAGGCCAGCTGGCAGATGCGGCGGGCGGTGGCGCAGCTGCGCCTGGGCCGCCTGGCCGAGGCCGAGGCCGCCGCGGCGACCGCGCTGGCCTATGCCCCGGACTGCCGCCCGGCGCTGCGGATCCTGGCCGCCCTGCGCTTTCACCGGCACGACGAGGCGGGTGCCGCCGAGGCGCTGAGCGCGCTGCGCCGCGCCGAGCCGGATTTCAGCCTGCAGCTGATGGCCAGCCCCGACTATCCGGTCACGACCCTGCGGCGCATGGGATTGCTGAACGTGACGCAGTCGGGCCTCTAGCCGGTCACGCGCCGCTCACACCGCGATCACGCATCGATGGCATACCCTGAGTCGCGGATCGGCAGGACGCCGGATCCGCGAACACGGAGGATGGCCCGGTGACCTGCGACACATGACCCCGAAAGCCACGATGCCGGGACGTCGCGACAGGACGCCGGCGCGCGGGATGATGACCATCAGTGAACAGTGACATTTTGAACCAGTCGGCGTCGCATCCCGCCGCCTTCCCCTGACCCCGTTCGGGCAGGGGGACCATCACGCGGGCTTCTTGCAGGTCCGTCGGCACCGGGGGACGCCGTCCTGCGACTGCGGTCGCGCAACGGGGATCACCATCCTTCCCATGCCCCCGTCGCCATCGGCACCGCGCCGATGGCGACCCCGTCCGCCTGTGTGGCCGCGACAGCGGAGACCCGTGACGAGCGGGCAGCGCAGCTGATGCACCGTCAGGCGGCCTGCCGTTCCGGGTCCGGATGCCTTGAGCGCGGGACCCCTTTTGACAGTCGGAGAGAGATCACGATGCTTGAGCTCATCATCATTGCCTGCCTGCACGGGCAGTGCCGCGAATTCTCGAACCTCTACGATCCCGCCGAGGTCTCGATGCTGACCTGCATGATGTCCGGGCAGACCGAGGTCGCGCGGTGGCAGCAGGCGCATGCCGGCTGGCAGGTCAAGCGCTGGAGATGCGGCATCCACTCCCGGCAGGAAGCGCGGCTCTAGGTCGTCCGCGTCAAGGGCACGTCAATCGACCGGGCGCCGAGGGACACCCCGCGATGCCGTCACGTTCCGGAACTGGAGGCCTTGGTGGAAATCCTGTCCTATGCCACGGCGCTTGCCGTGGTCGCCGCCGCACCCGGCCCCGTCGTGGCGATCCTGCTGGCGCGCGCGCTGGCCGGGCAACGGCGCGGGGCGGCCCTGTTCGCCGCCGGGGTCATCCTGGCAAAGCTGGCGACCCTGGCTGCCGTGATGAGCGGCCTCGTCCTCTGGATCGGCGATCCCCGGGCGATCATCCTGGCGGCGAAGGCCATGGTCATCGCCTATCTGGGGACCGTCGTCCTGCACCTTTGGCGATCGGCCGCCCGTGGCGGCATCGCGGTCGGCGCGGCTCATGGTGCCGCGTCCTGGGGTGCCGACCTGACGGCGGGCATCGTCGCGGGACTGGCCAGCCCGCTCAGCCTGCTGTTCTTCGTCGCGCTTCTGTCCGCGGGCTCGACGGGTGACCGGATCGACTGGTCCTCCCTGCTGACGGTGGCGATCGTGACCGTGGCGGCGCCTGGCGCCGTCTATGGCGGCTACGTCCTGCTGGCCTGCCGCCTGCAGCGCCTGCTGAGCACGACCGAACATGCCCGCCTTGTCCAGCGCGCCATGGCCGCGCTGCTGGCCTGCACCACGATCTGGATGATCGCGGGCATGGCGACCCCCGGCCTCTGACGGTCGGGGCTGCCGCCCGGGATCGAAGGCCTCGATCGCCGAGCCGCGTCCCGGCTGACGCGGCCCCTCACCCCAGCCTCTCCACCAGCTGTTCCGTGAAATCGGCCTGTCCCAGCAGGGCCTGGATGGTCGCGGCAGGGGTGCCGCCGCGGGCGCGGATGCGGCAGTCATGGGCGGCGGCGATCAGGTCGGTCAGGCTGCCGCGCCAGCCGGGCAGGTCGCTTTCGTCGCGCGTGTCGCTCAGCCGCCAGACCCGTGCCGCGCGCATCGGGACCGGGGGCGCGATGGCCAGATGGTCGGGGCGGACGTCCGGCACCGCGCGGCCAAGCGCCCGGGCCGGGATCGCACCCAGGCCGACCGAGACCATCTGGATCCGCCGCCCCTCGTCGGCCGCGAACAGGGGCAGCACGGCCAGCGCGTCGCGCATCAGGCGGGGCGCGGCCTCCTGCGCGCCGCGGCGATAGCTGTCGACCTGCGCGCGGATCCCGGGGCCCAGCTGCCGCGCCAGCGCTGCGTCCCGCGACCCGCCCTCGCGCAGATAGCGCGTGACCGCCTGCCCGACATCATGGGCCAGCCGCAGGCGGCACCCCAGCATCTCGTCCATGCCGTAGACGATGTGGAGTGGATAGATCCCCCGCGCCTTCAGCCGCATCGTCAGCGGCAGGGCCAGACCCGCGATCGTATCGCTGTCCAGCAGCGGATCATGCACCATCAGCAGCAGGCGCGGATAGGCGGCCCGCCCCTCGTCCGAGGCGAGGTAGCCCGCCGTCTCGGCCACGCCGCGGGCGCCCAGTCCCAGGGTCCCGTCCTCGATCAGGCCGCCCCGTTCGGCATGGATCATGTGGCCCAGAAGCCCGATGCGTCGGGTGCCCGCGCCGGCATGACCGCCGGCCGCGACGGCAAAGGCCCTGGCGCTGTCGGGGGCCAGCCGGATCACCCAGGCATCCCCGCCATGGGCGGCCCAATCGTCGAAGCTCCACAGCGCATGGCCGGGCAGGCCCGCGAACCCGCCCCAGTCCGGCCCGCGCGAGTTCTGGACGATGAATCCCTCGTCGGTATAGCCGTCGATGACGAAGGCATGCAGGCCGCGCGGCTGCGGGGGATCGGCGGTGTCGTAGGGGATGCGGTGGTCGGCGTCCGGATGGCGCCAGCCGTCATGGATCCGGGCGGTGACGATGACGACGCGCGCCTCCTGCACGGCCATGCGCATGTCGTCCAGCGTCGGGCGCACGCGCAGATAGCTGCCCAGGGTCAGCCGGCGGGCCTCCTTGGCGATGTCGCGCGTCAGGAAGAAATCCGTCAGCCCGGGGACATAGGGCGCGCGATCCCAGCTGCACACGCCGTTGTGGTAGAAGCCCTTGAGGACGGCCCGCAGGCTGGTGCCGTCCGGAGTGTCGTCCAGCCATTCGTCGTGGCGGCGTGCCATGCGGTCCAGCATCCGCACGCTGGCCCGGAAGACGGGCGCTGCGACATGGTCCGGGCGCTGCGCCAGGTGATGCTCGATGGCGGCGGCGACGGCGAAGGCGGCGCAGCTGCCCTCGGTCGCCTGATCACCGATGACGGTGGGCTGGGGCAGGATCTGCTGCGCGGGCGGGGCCAGCGAGGGGCGGAACCAGCGGTCGCGGCTGTCGGGCCGGTCGCGGTCGATCCCGGCATCGGGCGGGGCCACCGGACGCCGCGCCGGGGCGATGCGGCGCAGCGCCTCCTGCCCGAGTGCGGAGAGCGACAGGGCGGCCTCGGGGCTCTGCCGGGCCTCCCACGGGCGGGTCGGTGCGCCATCGGGCGGGGCGTCGCTGAGGCCGGCCAGGATGTCCCGCATCCAGCCGTCCCCCAGTGCCGCCGCGATCCGCACGGCATCGTTCAGGTCCGCGGCGAAGGGGTCGGCCTCGGGGCTGCTCCCGGCGATGTCGGGCCGGTCGGCCGAGCCCCAGACATGCACACCCACCACCCGCTGCGTCGCCGGGTCGAAGACCGGGGCGCCCGAATAGCCGGGGATAGTCGTCGCATCGTGCAGGAAGTAGCCCTTGAGCCGTCTGGAGGAATGGGGCCGGCTGTCCCCCGTCCCGGCGAACAGCTTTTCGCGATAGGCGGCATCGATCTGCGCGAACAGCCCCACCCCCGCGACCAGCGGATAGCCGATCGGCGCCACGACGGTCGGCAGGGTGCCCGAGCGATCAAGGATCAGCCCCTCGCACTGCCCCTCGATGTCGAAGACCGCCAGATCCAGGTCATGGGCCGAGATCCACTTGCGGATCTCGAAGGTCCGGCCGTCGGGAAAGACCACCCGTCCGGGGTGCATGGCCCGCGTCTGGACGCTGCCCGCGAAGCTGAGGATCTGGGCCGTCTGGAAGAACAGCGGCAGCACATGGCCCGCCGTCACGAAGCGCCGCGTCGGTCCCGGCGCGTCCGGGTCCAGACCGGAGGCGCAGGGCCAGGCCGTCGCCAGGGGCACGAACTGGCCGTTCAACTTGACCTCCAGCCGGGCGATCCTCGGACCGCAGGCCTCGGCGAGGGCCTTGAGGGCGGCGGCCCGGCCCGCATCGACCGCATCATAGCGGAAGATCGGCCGCATCGCGTTGATGATCGACCGGGCGCGCGGGTGATCCAGACCCATGGCCAGGAACCTCCGGGCCGCCGCAAGGTCATGCTGCATGGGTCAACCTCCGAGAAAAAGAGAACTGGTGACGGGTGAAGCAAAAGTGGGAGCCATTCGTCAGGCAATCTGCGGCAAGGTATTGGCGGACCGAGATGAAATTCGGGAGTCAAAAAGAAACGAACTGAACTCGCCGGAATAACTTTCGTGGAATGCAAATTTGCGGGATGTGCATAATATTAACTATATATTGTCCAAATAATTGTATTCTATGTAAATAATTTTAGAGTTTTGTCATTCCTATCAAATCACACGAACTGTTTCAATCGAACGCCTTGCGAAGCTGATGTGACAGACATAATCCGAAATCAATAAATAATTGCCACGTCGACCGACTCGTGGCAACCTCGTTCATGTTATCTCCTGATGAATTTCGGTGAATGGTTTTGTCGGCTTGGCCCGAATACAGGCGGCGCCAAGGGCGGCCGTTTGTTAAGCTGTAAGAGGCGCCATGTTTCGGACATCCGCTTTTATCTCCCGCCGTTTTCCTCGTCGCAGCGCGGCGTCCCTGCTGCTGGGTCTGGCCGTCCTGCTGCCCCCCGACCCGGCCCTTGCGCAGAAATCGCCGCCCGAAGGAACGACGTTCCACACCCAGTGCCAGGAGGCTGCGGGGGATCGCGATCTGCGCGTCGTCTGTGCCGATCTGGTCGCGCTGGACCAGATGCTGGTCTACAACCGCTTCGGCTCGTTCAACCCCTTCGGCATGATCTTTGCCCTGCGCCGCGACGTGGTGCCGATGTCGCTGGACGACACGCCCGCCGCGATCGACTGCGGGACGGATACGGGCACGCAGGAGGCGACAGCCGGCGCGCTGAGTGCCGGGGGGGTGCGCCTGCGCGACTGCCGCCGCCCGCGCCCGCTGGTGCTGCGCGCGAATGTGGGCGATCTGATGTATCTGCGGGTGACGAACCTGCTGGCCCCCGGCGACGGGCCCGGCGATCTGGCGCCCCTGGACCTGTCGGCCGATTTCTGCCCGACCGGGCCCACCGATGATCCCAGCCGCGCCCAGGTCTCGGCCCAGATCGCGCGCGACGAGGGGCCCTTCGCGCAGCACGGTACCTGCTTCGGGACTCGACCCTCGGATGCCGGCGGGGCCGACGCGGCCGATGGCGCGCCCGACTGGCCGCGCACGCGGTCGGTCAACCTGACCCTGCAGGGGCTGCGGCCCCTGGCGCTGCCCGGCGAGAGCGCGCCGAACCCCGCCTGCTCGGGCCTCGATGCCGTCGCGCCGAACGAGGCGTTCACCTGCCTCTTCGAGGTCGTGCAGGAGGGGACGCATTTCCTGTCCAGCCGCGCCGCGCCCTCCGGGGGCAATGGCGATGGCGGGTCGATCACACATGGGCTGTTCGGTGCCGTCATGGCCGAGCGCCCGGGCACGCGCTGGTATCGCAGCCAGGTGTCGCAGGCGGCGATGGATGCGGTCTGGGCCCCGCGCGCGGACGCGCCGCGCCATGCCCGGCAGGACTGGCTGGATTACGAACATCGGATCGGAGAAGTGCCGGTCCTGAACATGGCGCGGTCGCTGGACGGCGCCGCCTTCGGGCAGGCCCGCGCGGTCGAGCTGGTCCATGCCGATCTGAACGCGATCATCTGGTGCGACGCCGCATCGGCTGCCGCGCGGGCCGCCCAGCCTTTGGGCTGCGCCGCAGGGACCGATGCGGACGCCGGCACGGTCGAGCCGGTGTTCAGCGCCTTCCGCGAATTCTCGGTCTTCTTCCATGACGAGCTGAAGACCTTCTACACCCGCAATTTCGAGGAACTGGCACAGTTCGGCCAGCTGGCCGGGGTGCGCGACGCCTTCGCGATCAATTACGGCGCCAGCGGCATGGGCACGCTGCTTCTGGCCAACCGCAAGGGGATCGGCCCCTCGGCCAGCTGCATGGAGTGCCTCTACGAGGAGTTCTTCCTGACCTCCTGGGCCAATGGCGATCCGGCGCTGCTGGAATGGTATGCCGACGATCCGTCGAACGTGCATCATTCCTATCTGAACGACCCGGTCGTGTTCCGCAATTTCCATGCCGGACCCAAGGAGACGCATGTCTTCCACCTGCACGCGCATCAATGGTTCGCGGGCAACGATCCGGGGCGCGGCAGCTATCTGGACAGCCAGACCGTCGCGCCGGGGCAGGGGTTCAGCTATAACATCTATCACGGCGGGCGCCGGGACGGGCAGGGCGGTCCCTTCGTGGCGGGCTCGGGCAACCGCAACCGGACGGTGGGGGATTCGATCTTCCACTGCCACCTCTATCCCCATTTCGCCCAGGGCATGTGGGCGCTGTGGCGCGTCCATGACGTGTTCGAGGATGGCAGCCGCAAGCTGCCCGATGGCCAGGCCACGCCCGGACTGTCGGCGCAGATCCGCGCCCCCGAGGAGGCCGACTTCACCCGGACGGGCAGCGTGGACCCCCGCACCGGGGCCTGGCTGGACCGCGACGATCCGGCCACGCCCGACCGGATCGAGGGCGCGGGCACGCCGATCCCCGCGCTGGTCCCCCTGCCCGGAGAGCCGTTGCCCCCGCTGCCCAGCTATGCCGACCCCGCGGCGGCGGCCCTGCCCGACGCGACCGACGAGGATCAGGCCGCAATGCAGCCGGTCGCACCCCCGGTCCGGCGCACGGCGGACAGCCTGCCGGGGCGCCGGGGCGTGCCGTCGATGGGGTTGCGGGACCGTGCCCTTGTCCGGGACGGACCGGAACGCCTCATCCGAACCGAGGCCGCCGCCCCGGTGGACCCCGATGCGGCCCCCCGCATCGATGCCATGCCCGGCTATCCCTTCTATATCGCGGGCGCGGCGGGCCATCGCCCCCCGCAGGCGCCGCGCGACATCGCGCGCAGGCTGGATGCCGACGGCCAGCCCACCGACGACTACCTGTCGGGCGGGCTGGGGCGGCATGTCGTGACCGGTGCCGACCGCAAGCTGGACTACCTGACCGACGACATCCTGGCCCTCGATACGGCGCTGGCATCCGATCTGGACGCCCCGGGCAACCTGCGGCGGCTGGAGGCGCTGCGCAGCCGGATCGTCGCCAAGGCGCTGGCCCTGGGCGACATGAGCGCGCATCTGGACAATGCCCGCATCCGCGCCCTGCACCCCGAGGGCGAGCCCTTGGAACAGGCGGCGCAGGCCTTTCACCATGACGGCGCCGGGCTGACGGTGCTGCAACCGGACGGCACGCCCGCCAGCGCCTCGGAGGGGTCGTATCAGACGCTGACCGCGCCCCTGCCGGGCGGGTCCGACATGCCGCCGGGGCGGTTCCACGTCAACGGTGCGCCGGCGGCCCCCGGGGCGCCCTTCGCCGATCCCTGCGGCGGGGCGCCGGTGCGCGACGGGCCGGCCAGCGGCAACGATCCCTTCGTGGGCGGTGCGGGCTATGTCACCGATCCCGACCTTCTGGGCTTTCGCCGCTACGAGGTGTCGGCGGTGCAGCTGGATCTGGTCGTCAACCAGGCGGGCTGGCACGATCCGCAGGCCCGCATCGACGTGCTGACCGACGGATCGGACGGCTACAAGGATGCCGGCGCCGAGACGCGCGACCGCATCTCGCCCCGCATCCGCGACGACAGCGAGCCGTTCTTCTTCCGCGCGATCTCGGGCGAGTGCATCGAGTTCCGGCACACGAACGAGCTGCCCAAGGATCTGGAGCTGGACGATTTCCAGGTGAAGACGCCGACCGACACGATCGGGCAGCACATCCACCTGGTCAAGTTCGACGTCACAGCCTCGGACGGGTCGGGCAATGGCTGGAACTACGAGGACGGCACCTTTGCCGCCGACGAGCTGATGGCGCGGCGCTGCGCCAATCTGGCCTCGGAGGCGCCCTTGCCCGACAATCCCGCCTGGGGCTTCACGGCCCCGACGCCCGCGCTCTGCGATGCGGCGCATGACAAGGCCAGCCCGCTGTCGCGCATCTGGCGTCTGCCGATGGGCGAGGGGCCGGACGGCAGCCCGCACACCGTCGATGTTCCGGGGCTGGACGATCCTGTCGAGACGCGCGATCTGTTCCAGACCACCGTGCAGCGCTGGTTCGCCGATCCGATCATGACGCTGGATGGCGAAGGCCGGGTGCAGGACCGCACGATGCGGACGGTCTTCAGCCACGACCATTTCGGCCCCTCCTCGATCCAGCAGCACGGCTTCTATACCGCGCTGCTGATCGAGCCCGGCGCGGCCCGCATCTGCGACCCGGCCGATCCGCAGGACTGCACGGCGCAGGTGCAGCCGCAGACACCGTTCCGGGCGGCCGATGCGGATGCCGATTGGGTCGGCAGCCACAAGGTCATCCTGGCCAACGCGGCCAGGGATCCCTTCCATCCCGACTACCGCGAGTTCGCGCTGGCGGTGGCCGATTTCGCCCTGCTCTACGATCCGCGCGACCGCGACGACATCGCCGCGCTGGACGCCGATCCGGACAGCGGCCGCGACGGCATGGCCCGGCTGGATTGCGAGGCGCTGCTGGCCGCCACGGGGCGCGGGACGCAGATCGACGCGCTCTGCGGCAATGGCGGGGCGGGCGAGCCGCAGGTCGTGCCCGCATGGTGGGCTTCGGGCGCGCCGGGCGGCGGCCTTGCGGCGGATGACGGGCCGGATGCCAACCTGATGCGCCCCGAGGATGCGGACAGGCTGCGCGCGCATCTGGTCGCCTATCGCACCCGCGCCGCCTCGATCGACGGGCAGCCGGTCGAGGGGCCGGTCCTGGCCCGCCCCGTCGCCCCGCCCGCGCGCCCCGAATCGATCTCGGTCGATCACCACGACCCCTATCTGGTGAACTATCGCAACGCCCCGATCCCGCTGCGGCTGGCCACCAAGAATGCCGACGGCTCGGCCAGCGCCGATTGCGCGCCCTTCGCGATGAGCGCGCCCGGCGGTGTCCCGGGCGGCGATTCCGACAGCGAGGTGGTCGCAGCGCTGACCGAGGGCCGGATGCCGCTGTGCAGCTATCGCTATCAGCTGTCGGGTCTGGCGGGCGACGCGGCCTATGCGCTCAGCTCCTTCGCGCCGGGGCGGCGGGACGTGCCCACGCGAGAGCCCGAGACCCCGCGCTTCGAGGCCTATCAGGACGAGCGGCTGATGTTCCGGCTGATCCAGGGCGCGCAGGAGGTGCAGCACAGCTTCAACGTCGCCGGTCTGGCGGGGCCGCGCAATGTCGACCAGCGCCATGCGGGGGGGATGCGCGCGCTGGCCGTATCGACCCCGCCCGCGCGCCAGGCCTGCTTCGACGCCGTCCGCCGGACGCGGCCGGAATGGTATGACACCTGGCTGGACATGACCCCGGACCTGAGGGACCTCTATGATCCGGCGGACGCGGACGATCAGGCGCAGCTGGAGTATTTCGCCCGACTGGATGACGCGCTGGCCAATTGCGACAACCTGGAAGGCTATACCTTCGCGCAGGAGGTCGGCATTTCCGAGCATTTCGAGCTGCGCGGGCGGCTGCGGGCCGATGTCGGCACGATCGAGGCCAATGATCCGACCGCAGCCACGACCGGGGGCGGCATCCCCGAGGCCTCAGACTATCTGTACAATTTCGGCACGATCGATGCGCTGTGGAACGGGGCCTGGGGCCTGTTGCGGGTCTATGCCGACGAGGCCGGGCGCCGCGACCTGCTGAGCCGCTGGCAACCGGAGGGCGTCACCGACGCGGCCCCCGTTCCGCCGCTGCCCCCGATCCGGCGCATGAGGCAGCCAGCGGAAAGCGGGGCGGAGACCGCCGTTCCGGGGCTGCTGGCCGATGCGCCGGGCTGCCCGCTGCCGACCGACCCGCGCGCCGGCCCCAACACCGCGCTGCTTCTGGTCGCGCTGCGCACGGCCGACCTGTTCCCGGGCGGCACCGACTATGGCGGCCACCGGCGCGATCCCGACGGGCTGATGCTGGCCGCGCTGAACCCCGACAGCCTGCCGATGGCGGGTGGGGGGCGGCGCGACATGCGCGACGATGCGGACTGGACCGGCGCGAACCGGCCCCGGACCGACGCCGTCCTGGCCGCCCTGCGCAACGTCTATGCCCGGCCCGAGCCGCTGGTCGTGCGCGTCAATGCGGGCGATTGCGTGTCGATCCGCTATCTCAACGCCCTGCGCGAGACCGCCCCGGGCGCGGGCATGCCCGACCAATTGGGCGATGCGCTGATGCCGCCCATCGCGCCCCTGAACACCGATCCGCAGATATCGGTCTCGGATGGCGGGACCACGCGCGAGACGCGGGTGCAGGGCACCCTGTCCGCCACGACACGCCCGGTGACGGGGCTGCGACCCTCGGCGCATCTGGCGCTCAGCATCGGGCTGCCGGGGGGCGACCTGATCCGGACGCTGCCCCTGGGCTATGGCATCAATGCCCCCCCGATGGCCCCGGCCGAGGGTGGCAGGGTCACAGTCTCGGGCGAGCTACGCTTCTACGCGGGACGGATGCGCATCGCCCCGCCCGAGGGCGCGCAGCACGGGACCGATTTCAACTCCGAGATCGCACAGAAGACCGTGAACAACATGCGAGGACGCCTGCGCGACTGGCTGGGTCAGCCGGAGATCGAGTTCTCGGCGGTGCGTGTCGCGGACGATCAGGCCGCGCAATTCACCGTGCTGGGCACGGGGTTCAGCGTCGATGGCGCCGACCTGACGCCCGCGCAGGTCGAACAGCTACGCGCGATGGCCGCGACCCTTCTGCACAAGCATATCCGCTGGATCCCCTATGCCTATGGGCCGGTGCCCGTGCGGGTGACGGGCGACATGATCGCGCAGACAACGCATGGGCTGTTCGGGGTGATCGATGTGGTGCCGCGCGACTGGACGCTTCCCGCGGCACTGGTCCCGCCGATGGCGGCGCCCGACAGCGACACTGCGCTGGCCCAGGTGCTGGCCGAGGTCGCGCCCGGAGATGCCCCGACGTCCTCTGCCCCGACGTCCTCTGCGCCGGTCTGGCGCAGTGCGGCGGTCGCCCCGGGCTTCGGCGCGCCGGCGCGCTTTGCCCCGGGGCCCGATCCCGCGGGGGCGGCGCAGCGTCCGGTGCGCGAGTTCGTGATCTTCTATCAGGACGGGCTGAACCATCATGACGCCCGGTCGCTGATCCAGTGGAGGCTGGAGGCCGAGGGCCAGCCCGCCGCCGTCACCAGCGCCGCCGCCGCCTTCGGGGCGCTGCCCCGGATCACGCCCGACTGCCTGGTCTGCGACGACAGCTACGACTGGGGCGAGCAGGGCGTCAGCTATCGCAGCCGCCCCTTTGCCAGCCTGCTGCGCTTTGCCGATATCGGCCCCGGCGGGCGGATCGAGGCCAGCGACGACATGAACGCCCTGACCTTCCCGGACCGCTTCCTGGCGGGGCAGAGCACGCGCCTGGACGGCAGCGACCAGTCCGACCCCGACCGCCAGCCCCTGACCCTGCAGGCCTGCCCGGGCGAGCAGGTCCTGATCCGCGCCGTCCATCCCGGCGGGCGTGCCCGGCAGAGGGCCTTCGCGCTGACCAGCATGGGCTATGACGACCTGTTCCCCGGTTTCGGCTTTCCCAATGCCGCGCTTCTGGCGCCGGTCAAGTCGGTCTCGGCCTGGCTGTACCCGCCGACCGTGCCGGGGCCGGAGGGCACGCGCGTTCCGGCCGAGGGGACGGTCCTGTGGCATGACGGGCCCAGCCACATGATGGCGGGCGGCACCTGGGGGCTGATCCGCTTTGCCTATGGCGCGCAATGCCCCCGGCCCTAGATCGCCTTGCGCGGGCCTTGCGGGCGGGCCTCGTCGCGCTGGCCGTCTGCATCGGACCCGGCGGGGCGCAGGCGCAGGAGGCGGCGCTGCGGGCGCCGCTGTCGGCCCAGATGCGGCTGACCGGCGCGCAAGGCGCCCCCTTGGACCTGATCCAGCCGGGCCAGCCCTTCGATGTGGGGATCGAGTTCACCTCGGCCCTGGGCGCGGTGCCCGGCGACCTGGCGCCGATGGCCTGGCTGCGCGACCGCAGCCCCTCGGACCTGCCCTGCGGCGAATCCGCGGCCGCCTTCCGCGCGGCGGGACGGGCCTCGATCGGCAGCGTCGATCTGAACGGCGTCGTTCTGGGCGTGGTGATGGAGGATGGCGCGCTGACCATCCTGGACCCCGAACGCGCCTTGGGCACCGCCAACCTGCTGGCCGCCCACCGCTTCGATCCGCCGCCGCAGGCGATCGCGGCCGACCCGGTGACGGGGCAGTTCCTGGTCAGTCTGGCCGGTCGCGGCGCGCAGAAGGGGCAGGTGCTGGCGATGACGCCCTATGGCGAGACGTCGGTGCTGGCCGGGGGGCTGGACCGGCCCGGCCCGTTGGTCGCATCGGTGGCGGGCGGGGGCTGGGTCCTGGAGGAGGGACGCGGCGACGTGCTGCGGCTGCACTCGGACCGGGCGCCGCAGCGGATCGACCTCGATGCGCGCCAGATCGCGGGCGACGGCGACAGCCAGCCCGCGCGGCGCCTGGCCGTGCTGTCGCCCGACCGGCTGACGGTGCTTGAGGATGACGGGCGCATCGCGCTGCAGACCCCCGCACCCGGCGCGCGGGCCGTGGGGCTGACCTCGGAGGCGGCGCTGTGGCTGGCCCCGGGCGCCCTGCATGTGATCTGGCTGGATGCCCCCGACCAGCCGACGACGATCCCGCTGCCGGGTGATTTCGACCGCGTGGCGGTCAGCCCCCAAGGCCGCATCGTCTATCTGCATGCGCGGGGCCACACCGGCTTCGGGATCGTCGATCTGGCCTTGGGCCGCATGGTGCAGGGCGCCGGGACCGACAGCCCGGTGGCCGAGATCGCCTTCCTGCCCGACACCGCGATGCTGCGGCTGGCCGACGGGTCGGGCGTCGGGGTGATGGACCTGCGCCAGATCGATCCCGGGGCCGAGGCGGTGGTGGGGCGCGTCGCCCTGGGCCAGCCCGACCCTGCCGCGCCCGACCCCGCCGCACGCGAGGGGGCCGGACGCGCGGGGGCAAGCCTGTTGGCGCCGCTGCTGCCGGAACCGGCGATGCTGGCCGTCCATGCCTCCAGCTATTCGGGTTTCGTGCTGAACGGCAGCCACGCGATCAGCGGCAAGCCCCCGATGGAGGCGATGCGCCTGCGCGGCGGCATCCCGCGCCATGTCCGGGCGCTGGACCGCAGCCTGCGCCAGACCGCGCCGGGGCGCTTCACCGCCGCCGCCCGGCTGCCGCGCCCCGGCGATTGGGAACTGGTCGTCAGCACTGGCCTGGGCCAGCTTGCCTTCTGCGCGCCGGTGCCCACGCCGCCCGCGCCCGCGCAGGTCGCCACGACGGGCCGGATCGATGCGCAGTCCCTGTCGGACGGGCGGCTGCGGCTGCGCTTCGTCGCGCCCGACGGCACGCCCGCCGCGGCTCTGACGGGGATGCTGGAGCTGGCCGCCCTGACCGGCAACTGGCGCGCCCGGCAGGGATTCACCACCGATGCCGAGGGGATGACCGCCGACAGCTACGATCTGCGCGCCCGCCTGCCGCTGGTCGTCACGGCGCGCGACGCGACCCTGCGCGACCAGCCCGCAGGCTTCGCGCCGCTGGTTCTGGAGGAGATCCGATGAGGCACCTGGCCTTCGTGCTGGCCCCCGTCCTCGCGCTGACCGGGGCCGATGCCGCGGCGCATGAGGGGCACGTCCATCCGCCCGCCACCGCCATGAGCGAGGCCCTGTCGCGGGAGCACCTGCTGCTGCCCGACATTCCGGTGACCGATGCCACGGGTGCGACCGAGGGGTTCCGGACCCGCTACGGGCAGGCGGGGCCGGTGCTGATCTCGTTTCTCTATACCGGATGCGACGACACCTGCGGGATGATCCGGGGGGTGATGCAGCTGGTCGATCAGGACCTGCAGCGCCCGGATGCGCCTCGGCTGACGCTGATCGCGGTCTCGGTCGATCCGGCGCGGGACACGCCCGAGGCGCTGGCCCGGCAGGCCGCCCAGATGCAGGCCAGCGCGCGGTGGGACTGGGTCGTGGCCAGCCCGCGCGACACGCCCGCGCTGCTGTCGGCCTTCGGCCTGCCGGCGGGCCCGGTCGAGGCGCATGAGGCGGTCTATCTGCTGGGCGATCTGGCCACGGGTCGGTTCCTGCGCATCCCGGGCGTACCGGACCCCGACATGCTGATCCGGCATGCCCGGGACATCGCGTCCGGCTCATGAGGCGGGCCGCCATCCTGTGGCTGTCGATGCTGGCCGGGCCGGTGGCCGCGCAGGACGGGTCCGCACAGGATGGCGCGGCAAAGGACGGTGCGGCGGTGTTTCACCGGGCCGAGGGGCTGACGGCGCATCTGGCCCGTCCGGACGGGCCGGTCCTGCCACAGGGGACGCTGACCTGCGCGGGATGCCACGGCGCGGATGGCGCGGGCGGGACCGAGGGCGGGGCCGCGGCCGCGCCGCCCATCGGGTGGGCCGCGCTGGCTGTGCCCACGCCCGACCGGCCCGCCTATGACAGCGCCGCGCTGGCCCGCCTGCTGAGGACGGGCGTCACCCCCTCGGGGCGCACGATCTCGGCCGGGATGCCGCGCTTTCAGGGCGAGGATCGGTCGATGGCGGCGCTGGTCGCCCATCTGCAGTCGCTGGACCGGTCCGAGCAGCAAGGGCTGGGGCCCACCCATCTGGCCGTGACCCTGCCCGTCGATCCGGACCTGCGCCCGGCGGCTCTGGCCGCCATCGCGGCCTTCAATGCCGAGGGCGGGGCCTTCGGACGCCGGATCACCGAGGGCGCCCCGGCCTTCCTGGACCTTGGCGCCGCCCTCGCGCAGCTTCTGCCACGGCTGGCCGAGGCCGAAGACCGGCGGGTGACGGCGTTGCTGCAGGCTGATCCCGGCCTGCAGCCGGCCCGCCTCGTCGACGCCGCCGCGCCCGACGCGCCGCGGCGGGTCGTCGGCACGCTGGACCAGATCGGCCCGCAGCTGGCCCGTTTGCTGGATCGGCCCGGCACCCAGGCCGTCGTCATCGGCCCCCCGCCCGAGGCGATGGCCTGGGCCGTCGACCACCGCCGGACGGGCAGGGCGGCCCATGCCTATGCCGCCACGAGTGCCGTGCTGGGCCTGCTGCGGGACCACGGCCGGACCCCGACGCGCAGGCGGCTGGCGGAGGATGTCGAACGGCTGGATCCGTCCGGGCTGGTGGAGGTCTACCGGAAGTGAGCCAGGGACGAGGTTCGCGGGTTGACAGGTCAGCTGGGCCTCTCAGCCTCTCAGCCTCCCCGGACGTCTGGCGCCTGCGCGATCCAGTCGGTGGCGGCCTCGTAGTCGCGGCCCAGGTTCAGGACCGTCGCATCCTGTCCTCGGTGGCCGATCAGCTGCAGGCCCATGGGGGTGCCTGCGGGGCCGAAGCCCGCCGGGACGCAGAGCGCGGGCAGGCCGGTCAGCGAGGCGGGCACGACGACCTCCATCCAGCGGTGATAGCTGTCCATCGCCGTCCCGGCGATCCGGGCGGGCCAGGTGAGGTCGGCGTCGAAGGGAAAGAGCTGCGCCGAGGGCAGGGCCAGGATGTCGACCTCCATCGCGGCGGTGCGGCGGAACCAGTCGGACCGCAGCGCGCTGGCGCGGCGGATCTGGTCCGCCGTGGCGGCCCGCCCGCGCTCGATCTCCCATCGCAAGTCGGGCTTGACCATGTCGGGGGCGCCGTCCAGCAGCGTGCCCAGGGTTCCGGCGATGGTCCAGCTGCGCAGCAGGGTCCAGGCCTCCCACAGGGCCTCGGCCGGGAAGGGCGGGGCCATCGGCGCGACATGGTGGCCCAGATCCTCCAGCACGCCCACCGCCGTGGCGCAGAGGTCCAGGACCCCCGGTTCCATCGCATAGGCGCCGCCCCAATCGGCCAGCCAGCCGATGCGCAGCTTGCGCGCGGACGCCTCGGGGCGGTAGGGGCCGGTGGAATGCGGGTGGCGGGGGTCGTGCTGCGACTGCACGGCCAGCAGCAGCTCCAGATCGCGGATCGAGCGGGCCATCGGCCCTTCGGTCGACAGCTGCGGCAGGAACAGATCGCCCGGTCCGCCGCCCGCCACCAGCCCGTAGCTGGGACGGAAGCCGAAGACGTTGTTCCAGCCCGCCGGATTGCGCAGCGATCCCATCATGTCGGATCCGTCCGCCAGCGCCACCATCCGGCAGGCCAGCGCCGCGCCCGCGCCGCCGCTGGATCCCCCGGCCGAGCGGGTCGGGCCATAGGGGTTGCGCGTGACGCCATAGACGGGGTTGTAGCTGTGCGAGCCCAGCCCGAATTCCGGCGTGTTCGTCTTGCCGATGATGACCGCCCCCGCCCGGCGCAGCCGCGCGACCATGGGGCTGTCCGCGACCGGCACATGGTCGCAGAAGGCGGGCGAGCCATAGCTGGTCACGATGCCCGCCGTGTCGGCCAGATCCTTGATCGCCATGGGCAGGCCCTGCAGGGGCCCGGCGGGCGCCCGGGCGGCCTCGGCCAGCAGCTCTGCCCGGGGGCGCAGGGCGACGATGGCGTTGATGCGCGGATTGATCTCGTCGATCCGGTCCAGCGTATTTACCATCAGCTGCTGGGGCGTCAGGGTGCCGGCGCGCAGGGCCGCCAGCTGCCGTGTGGCGTCTTGCGTGATCATTGGGGCGGTTCCTTCTGGCTGGGACGGAGGTCTGGCCGCCATCCTGTCCCAGCCCGCCCCGATGGGGAAGCCATGGCGTCGCCCCGGCGGCACGGCGCCGGGGCGGTGCCCCTCAGGGGATCAGCCGATCCTGCCGCAGCCGCTCGAAGAGGTCGAAGAACGCCTGATCGGTCGCCACATAGCCGGTGAAGCCCATCCGGCGGCTTTTGGACATGTCGGTCACCACCTCGATCGGACGGCCCAGATCGGCATCGGTGTGCCAGGGCGAGGCCAGGCGGCCCAGGTCGGGTTCGGCCAGCCCCTCGCGCGCCGCGATCTCGGCCCAGAGGGGGGCGTCGTCCTGCATCTGCGCCTCCAGCGGGCGGGGCGTGCCGTCGAACTCCTCGGCCTCGATCCCGAACCAGCCGGCGATGCGGGGCCACATCCAACGCCAGCGGAAGACGTCGCCATTGACGATGTTGAAGTCCTGATTGCGGGCGGCGGGGGTCCCGGCGGCCCAGATCACCTGCGCGGCCAGCTGCCGGGCATCGGTCATGTCGGTCAGCCCGTTCCACTGCGCCGCCGATCCGGGGAAGCGGAACGGCCGCCCGGTCTCGCGGCAGAGCGTGGCATAGGTGGCCAGCGTGGTGCCCATGTTCATCGCATTGCCGACCGCCTGGCCGATGACGGTATGCGGGCGATGCACGCTCCAGCCAAAGCCGTCGCGGTCGGCGGCGGCGAACAGCTCGTCCTCCTGCGCGTAGTAGAAGTTGGCGACGTCCAGGCGGCCCTGGTCCTCGCGGAACGGCGTCTGGGGCAGGCGGCCCTGGCCATAGGCCTCGAAGGGGCCCAGGTAATGCTTGAGGCCCGTGACCAGCGCCGCATGCTGCAGGCTGCCCACCGGGCGCAGCGCGTCGAAGAGGTTGCGGATCATCGCGGCATTGACGCGGATGTTCTCGGCCTCGGTCGGCATGCGCAGCCAGGTGGTCAGGAACACATGGCTGGGGGTCAGGCCCTGCAGCGCGGTGGCGAGGGATGCGGGGTCCAGCAGGTCGGCGGCCACGGGGGTCACGCCCTCCTGCGGCTGCGGGGTGCGGCTGAGGCCGAGGACGGTCCAGCCCTCGTCGGCCAGCTGCCGGGCGATGGCGCTGCCTTGGATGCCGGTGGCGCCGACGATCAGTGCGGTGCGGGTCATGGCTGTCTCCTGTAAGGTGTCGACCCATCAGGTAGGGGCTTGCGCCCGCATCCTCCAGACGGCACCATTTCGGGACCTAGGCACCGAAGGGTTACCATCATGCAGGCCACCGGCCCCGATCAGGACTGGCGCGAGGATTGCGCGCCCCGCCGCGTGATGGAGCTGTTCTCGACCAAATGGACCAGCATGATCCTGCACACGCTGCAGGCCCGCCACGCAGGCGCCGCGCGCACCGGGGTGCTGCAGCGCAGCCTGCCGGGCATTTCCAAGAAGATGCTGGTCCAGACCCTGCGCGAGATGGAGGCCAGCGGCCTTCTGACCCGCCATGTCGAACGGGTGGTGCCGCCGGCGGTCGAATACCGGCTGACGCCCCTGGGCCACCGCTTCGTGGGTCTGGTCGATCTGGTCTATGGCTGGGGGCGCGACAATGCCGACGCACTGGACCAGCTGCAGGAACGGGCGACCTCGCGGCGGCGCGGCGACGGGGCCGACCCTGCGCCCTGAGGTCCGCCCGGGGGATCACGCCATCGCGGTCGAGCGTTCGGTGATCATGGCCAGGAAGTTGCGCAGTTCCAGCGTCCGCCGCGCGGCATCCGTCACCTCGGCGTCCAGTCCCAGCTGCCAGGCAAGGTCGCGGCGGTGGGGGTCGTCGTTCAGCGCCTCCAGCCGGGCGGCGTGATCCTCGATCGCGGCGCTGTCGCGCGCCAGACCCTCGTCGACCAGGTTCTGCGCCTGTCGGCGCAGCGAGGCGGCGATCTCGGCCAAGGTGATCTCGGGGTGGTACTGCACGCCCCAGAACAGACCCGCGCCATGCCGGATCTCGACCGCCTCGACCGGGGTGTCGGCGTTGCGCGCCAGAAGGACGGCGCCGGGGGGCAGGGTCGTCACCACGCTGGAATGCATGGCCGGGGCGGACCAGACCGCAGGGCGGCCCTGCAGCAGCGGATGGGTCCGGCCGGCATCCGTCATGGTGATGTTGCGCGCGAAGGCGGCCTCGGTCCCGCTGGTGCGGGGCCCGGTCGCGCCCCCCGCCGCCACCGCCGCGATCTGCAGGCCCGCGCAGGATCCGAAGGACGGCACCCCGGCCTGGAACACCCCCGCCATGAAGCGCGCCGCCGCCCGCGTCTCGGGCGTGTCCTCGTGCATCTGGATCGGCGATCCGGCGAAGAAGACGCCGTCGTAGCGGGACAGATCGGGCAGCTCGGCATCGCCGCCGTCGACGCAGGACAGGCTGTCCACCGACAGGTCGTCCCGCAGCCCGCGCAGGGTCCGGGCATAGCTTTCGTCCGAGGAGGTGCCCGCGGATCGGCGCCGGGTGCTGCGTTGGGAGGGGGTCTCGCTGGCGACGATCAGGACGCGAAGGGGCACGTTGAACAGGTCCGTGGCTGGGGAATGGGCAGGGGTAACGGGGCGGGCGCCCTTCCGTTCGCACACGATCCCGACATCCCGGGCGCGGGGGGCCGCGCGCAGGACCGGCTTGCACGGCGCGGATGCGCATGATCCAGATGGAGCGATGACACGGGGCCGGCCGGATGGCGGCCCGAGCGGACAGGGGCGCCCGAGGCGCGGAACGGAGGGTGACATGGTCGATCTTCAGGGAAAGGTGGTGCTGATCACCGGGGCAAGCCGCGGCATCGGCGCCGCCGCAGCCCGCGCCTTCGCCGCGGCGGGCGCCCATGTCGGCGCCATGGCGCGGACCGAGGCGGCGGTGTCGGACCTGGCCCATGAGATCGGCGGCACGGCGATCTGCGGCGATGTGGCGCGGGCCTTGGACCTGGAGCGCGCGGTGGCCGTCCTGCACGACCGCTTCGGGCGGCTGGACGTGCTGGTGAACAATGCGGGCCTGATCGGACCCATCGCGGATCTGGCGGCCGTCGATCCCGAGGCGTGGGGGCAGGCCATCGACGTCAACCTCAAGGGCGTCTTTCACGGGATGCGCGCGGCGCTGCCGGTCATGCGGGCGGGCGGGGGCGGGACGATCCTGACCGTGGGTTCGGGCGCGGCCCATGCCCCGCAGATCGGGTGGAGCGCCTACTGCGCCGGCAAGGCGGGCGCCCTGATGCTGACCCGCGCGCTGGACCACGAGGCGCGCGCCGAGGGCATCCGCGCCATCAGCCTGTCGCCCGGTACGGTGGCCACCGACATGCAGCGGACGATCCGCGCCAGCGGCATCAACCCGGTCAGCCAGATCGACTGGTCGGTCCACATCCCGCCCGAATGGCCCGCGCGCACGCTGGTCTGGATGTGCACCCCTGCGGCGGACAGCTTCCTCGGCTCCGAGATCTCCCTGCGCGACGAAGCGATCCGCCGGAAGGTGGGGCTGGGGTGATGGCTGATCCGTGGCACATGATGGGGGGTTCTTTCGGTGGTCGGCTTATTTTCGGAGCGCAATGCTTCGGAAGCACCGCCTCACTAGGGTCAGGATGCATTGATTTCCGTTTCGCTGCGTGATTCATGGCCCGGAAAAGGAGTGGCGAAATGAGCGACCTTTTTTGGCTGACTGACGCTCAGATGGCACGCATGGCCCCTTTTTCTTATAATCCTACGGCGAGCTGCGCGTTGATGACAGTCGGGTTATCAGCGGGATTATCTTCATGACCAGAAATGGCTTACGCTGCCGCGACGCATCTACCGCCTATGGCCCTCACAGACGCTTTGCAGCCGTCGGAGTCGTTGGAGCGGAAAAGGCATGTTAGCCCGGATGATGGCCGGACTTGCTGCCGAACACGGTGGAGAGACGACCGTGATGATAGACGCGACATACCTGAAGGCACATCGCACAGCGACCAGAATGGCCGTCAGAAAGGGGGGCGTGGTCGCTTGATCGGCTGCAGTTCGAGGATCAGGAAGCAGTCCGGTGGACTGTTTCCCTGAGTACGGGTGGCATGAACACCAAGCTGCACGCCATTTGCGACAGCCAGGGACGGCCGCTCGACCTGTTCATCACCGCCGGTCAGGGAGCGATCATATCGGCGCATGGGCGCTGGTCCAGCGGCTCGCCAAATGTCAAATGGCTGCTTGGCGATCGCGGTCATGATGCTGACTGGTCGAGAGACGCGTTGCAGGACAAAGGGATAGGCGCCTGCATCCCCGGTCGGAAGCAACGCAGGACGCCGATCAAACATGACGAGGGTCGCTACAAGCGTCACGGCCCGATTGCTACCGCGGACCGTTTTCCTTGACGCGCGCGATGATGTCCGGGTCTTCGACTAAGTCTACAAGAAAGTTACTCCAATGCTCCGGAGTGCGCCTGGAGTCGCGGAGCATGTCGCGCAGCTCGTCGATGCCATGGGCGGTGAGCACGGTGGCGCTCTCGTCGGTGCCGGTGTGGACGCTGATGATGTTTCCGTAGCTGAGGTTGTCGTCGTTGCTGACGATCGCTTCCAGCATTTCCAGGTCCTCGCCGAGCATCCGCGCGACATGGTCAAGGGCGTAGACCTGTGTGACGGTCGCCATCAGGCGGCCTTGGCCTGCGGGGCGGTGCGCGGCGCCCAGTTCCAAGGCAGCAGTTCGTCGAGCCGGTTGATCATGTGATCGTTTATGCGATCGAGGATGTCGGCGAGGTAGGCCTGCGGGTCGAGGCCGTTCATCTTGGCCGTCTCGATGATGGTCATGGCGCGCGCGAGGGTTTTGGCACCGGTGTCGGCGCCTGCAAAGAGCCAGTTCCTGCGCCCGACGCCAATGGGTCGCAGGGCACGCTCGGCCGCATTGTTGTCGATGGCCACGCGGCCGTCCTCAAGGAACAGGCGGAACGACGGCCAGCGGCTGAGGCCGTAGCGGAAGGCACGGGCGAGATCGCCTTTGCCGGGGATGCGCGTGAGCTGCTGCTCGGCCCAGGTGCGGAAGGCCTCGACCTTGGGCTTGCTCTGCTTCTGACGGACAGACCGGCGGACATCGGCGGGTTGCCCCGCCATCTCGCGTTCGATGTCATGAAGCGCGCCGATACGGTCCAGCGCCTCGCGGGCAATCGCTGAGCCCGTCGTGGTCCAGACATCATGGAAGTCACGACGCAGATGCGCCCAACAAGCCGCTTCGCGGAGTTGTGGGGCACCGTCCGGGCCGGGATCGTAAAGCTTGGCATATCCCTTGTAGCCATCGGCCTGGAGAATGCCGCTCGTCTGGCGCAGGTGATCGCGGACGTGTTCTTCTTTCCAGTCCGGGGCGAACCGATAGACCGCCCCGGGGGGCGCGGTTCCCGCCCAAGGTCTCTGGTCGCAAACATAGGTCCAGAGCCGGCCCTTCTCCACGCCCTTGCCGAGGCCCCGGTCTCGCAGGAAGCGGTCCGGAACCCGGATCGGGGTGTCGTCGGCGTGGAGCAGGTCGTTGGCCATGACCTCGGCCCCGATCCTGTCGATCAGGGGCTGGAGCACCTTCATGGCGCCCGCGCCAGTCGACCAGCGTGCTGTCAGGGATGTCCGCGTCCATGCGGGCGAAGATCTCGGTCAAGCGATACAGGGGAGGGTGGTCGTCGAATTTGGAGACGAGAATGTAGGCCAGCAGGGCGGCACTCGCCATGCTGCCCGGGATCGGTCGGCTCGGAGCGGGCACCTGCACCGTTCGCGGGTTCTCTCGGACGGATCGCGTTTACCCGCTTACTCTCGCAGCGGCGGCAGAACTTCTTCGGGCGTGCGATCTCGAGGACCTTCAGCTGCGCCACGACCATGTCGAGGACATCGCTGACGTCCACGCCCACCGGCCGCAGATCGCCACCGCAATTGGGGCAGCAAATGCCAGGGTCGAGCTCGCGGCGCTCACGCGGGGTGGCTTCCGACACACGCGGACGGCGGCGCGCTTTGCGCCCGGCCGCCTCTCCGGTGGGGACCAGCGGTGCGGCCTCGTCCTCGGTCGGCGGCCTGGTGTCGCCCTCGGCGGCGGCGATCAGCAGGTCCTCCAGCGCCAGGTCCAGCTGTTCGATCTCGCGCTGGACCTTCTCCGAGGACTTTCCGAAGGCCTGCTTCTTCAGCTTTTTTCGATACGCAGCCGCAGTGTCTTAATCAGCTAATCATGAGCGCGGATGGTGGCCGACATCGTGGCATTCTCGGCCTGCAAGGCAGCGATCATCGCCTTCAGAAGCGCAGTATCTTCGGGCAGGATTGCGGCATCCGCGGGCATGCCCAAAATTACCACCGGTCACGCATGAACGCCATAAAAACAAGGCGATCCAGCCGGATAAATCATCCCACACGGGCCGGCGCCGCACCCCAGTCCGGCCTCCGCCAGTCGATGCCCTCCCACAACATCGCAGCTGCGCCGAGGTCAAACGCGCAGCTCCGTCGCCCGCGCTTGGCCATGGAAACCGGCCGCGCTCGAGCACCTTGTAGAAGAGGCAGAACTCCTGGCCGTCCCAGTCAAGCAGCTTCAAACGGTCGCCCTTGCGGCCCCGAAACGCGAACACCGCCCCATTCGCGGGCTTCTGCCGCAACTGGTCCTGCGCCAGTGCCGCCAGCCCCGCGATACCCTTCCTCATGTCGGTCGCACCGCAGGCCAGACAAACCCGCACCCCGGTCCCCGGCCCGATCATGCCGTCTCCAACAGCCGCACCAGCCGAACCAGCGCCGCGTCCCCGATCCCGTCAGGACACCGCAGCTGCCGACCGATGCGCAGCACCGCCGTGATCTCCGCCAAGGCCCCACCCGGCTCTGCAGAGACCTCCGGCACAGTCGACATCTCTACCGGCAAGAACTGGGCCGCATCGGACGCCTGCCACAGCCCCTTGCGCAGCATCTCCCCTCGCCACTGCTAGATGTGCTGGCGCGTCACGTCATGGTGCCGCGCAACATCCGCCACGGTCCAGCCGTCCACCCCGACCTCGTCCAAGATCGCCAGCTTGGCCTCATCCGTCCAGCGCCTCTGCCGCTCAACCCCAAGCACCAACCCGTTCCGCATGACAGCCTCCATCGCATATGACGTCGGTAACGACGTCAGTAACGACGCAAGTTAAGGCACAGGCCTCACCCTAGGCAGGCGGCCACAACCGGGTGGTTCCAGAAGAGGTGCTGATTCAGTCTTATCAGGGCAACCAGTCCACTAGAATGGACCGGCCGCGGTCCTGTGCTCCAAGATTTTTGAACATTCGATAAGCCGCCGTGGCACCTGTCACGATAATGCGGTTGCCGAAAGTTTCTTCAATCTCCTGAAGCGTGAACGGATTGGGCGCAGGACATACCTGACCCGCCAAGAAGCAAGTCATAACTTTTTGATTTACCTCAAGATGATCTAAAAAATAATGCGAAAGCACGCGAGGAACGGGGTGCTGTCGCCTGCCCAATTCGAACTGTGGCAGCTTGGTTCGACTCCTTGTCGCAAATTAGAGCCGGTTGCACTCAATCGACCTCATAGCCTGCGGCTTTGAAGTAGTTGTAGCACTCCTCGTCGGAGAACAGGTCGCAGACTTGGCCGACCGCGGCCCATCGCTGATCGTAGGTCCGTGCGGCAGCTTTTCTGACAAGAGCCTTGAGCTTGGCAAATGCCATTTCAATCGGATTGAGATCGGGGCTGTATGGCGGCAGGAACAAGAACCACGCGCCGATATCATGCAGTGCCGCCGCAGCGGCAGGGCTCTTGTGGCTGGAGAGGTTGTCCAGAATGACGACGTCGCCGGCCCGGAGCGTCGGGACCAGTTGGGTTTTGATATAAAGTTCGAACATCTCGGCGTTCATCGCCCCGTCGCTCACCCAAGGCGCGTCCAGCCTGTCATGGCGCAGCGCTGCAATGAAGGTCTGGCTCCGCCAATGTCCAAACGGCGCATGATCCACGAAACGTTGCCCGCAAGGCGACCAGCCGGTGGTCTTGGTCATGTTGGTCTTGAGCCCGGTCTCATCAAGGAAAACCAGCCGCGCCAGATGGTTGGCCATGAGGGGTTGGCGCCTTGCGATCCAGATATGACGCAGGCCAGCAACATCCTGGCGCTTCTGTTCAAGCGCCTGCAAGGCTTTTTTTGTGTGTCAATCCAAGCCCGCGCAACATCCGCCAGACAGTGGCACGATGGACGGCGATGCTGTGGGTTTGGGCCAGTTCAGCCACCAGTTCATTGAGCGTGATCTCGCCTTTGGCGGTGACACGCGCCTTGAGCCAACCGGCGACGCCCACCAGCTTCCCGCACCCGCCGCCATTGCCTTGCTGTCTCGGCGTCAACAACCCGGTCTCGCGTCGCAGCTTCACCAGATCGTTGACAATTTCGGCAAGACCCGAAAGTGCCGCGCCGCCTCGCGATGCCCATGCCCTTCGTCCACATAGGTCACGACCCGGGTCCGAAGCTCCATTGGATGTGGCTTGCCCATCAGATCCCCCATCTCTGCCTTAGCACAAGGGAATCATATCCCATAGTGGCTGCCGGAGTAGGTTTCCAGATCCGCCGAGAAATAGACAGCCTGACCGCCCGCTGCCGTGATGGCATCGGCCACCTCGGCCCCGATTGGCGAGCGGTCGATCACCGCAACCGACGCGCCCTCTTGTGCGGCCCGCTCGGCCACGCGGCGGCCAATGCCCTGCGCGGCTCCGGTGATGGCAAAAACCTTATCCCTGAACCGCATCACGCCGCCGCCTTCGTTTCCGAAGGGTTGAACTTCTCAAACAGGAACGAGGTGGGCGTGACGCCAATGCTTGCCATATGGCTGCGCACCGCCTCGATCATCGGCGGCGGGCCGCAGAGGTAGACATCGGCGGCACCGTCCCACAGGTCGGCGGCGGTCAGGTGGTTGGTGGCATAGCCCTTCAGCGGGTGATCGGCCTCGGGGTCGGCGACGATGGTGGTCAGCGTCAGTGAAGGGATCTTGGCCGCCAGCGCCTGCAGGCGGTCCATCTCGACCAGATCGGCCAGTTTGGTCACGGCATAGACCAGGCGGATAGGCTGATCGGTTCCGGCGGTTGCGATCAGCTCCAGCATTGACAGGAAGGGCGCAAGTCCGGTGCCGCCAGCCAGAAACACCTGGGGACGGGTTACTGGGCGCAAGTAGAACGCGCCCATCGGCCCAGTCAGCGCCACGGCATCGCCAGCCTGCGCGCGGGCTAGGTAGCCCGACATCAGCCCGCCCGGAATGTTGCGGATCAGGAAGGATGCCTCATCCGCCTGCGGGTGGCTGGAGAAGGAATAGGCGCGGGTCTGGTTGGTTCGAGGGACCTGCACATTGACGTATTGACCGGGCAGAAAGCCCATCCCGGCCACCAGTTTCACCCGCAGTCGATACGATGTCTCCGACAGCGCCTCGACCCCCGCGACGGTGGCCTGAACGGTCTGTGCCCCGGTCTTGCAGGCCAGCGACGAGGCAGGAATGGCGATCACGCAATCGGATTTCGGCATCATTTGGCAGGTCAGTACCATGCCTGCGGCTGCCTCTTCCTCGGTCATCGCATCATCTAGGTAGAAGCCCAGTTCAAACTCGCCCCGCTCGGCCTTGCATTTGCAGGTGCCGCAGACCCCGTCGCGGCAATCCATCGGCACGTTGATCTTTTGCCGAAAGGCAGCATCCGACACCTTTTCGTCGGCGTCGCAGTCGATGATGCGGGTGATGCCGTCTTCGAAGTTCAGGGCAATCTTGTAGGTCATGGCTCCTCCTCTCCCCGGCGGGCCTCCTCCTCAGGGGCCGCGCCGAGGTGCCGTTGCGGGACGGCGTCTGGTTGGGTCAGATGTGATAGACGTCGATCACATGGTGGATGCGGTCGTTCTTCAGGATCACCTTTTTCGAGGTGATCAGCGGCGTGCCGCTGGCGGTGTCGATCGTGTAGAACGACGTGCCCCAATAAGTGTCGGTGGTGCCGTAGCGGTAGTTGTGCGTCATCCAGTTGAACCGGATCTGCACCTTTGATCCGTCACGCGACAGCACCTCGATGTTGGTGATGTTATGGCCGGTGCGCGGTTCGGGCAGCGAGGTAGCGCTGGAACGGTCGGTCTTGATGCGGAACACCCGGTCCTCGATCCCGCCCCGGTTGGGGTAGTAGATCAGCGACATCTCGTTCGCCGGGTCCTCGGTCAGGGTGTCGTAGTCATCCCAAGCGGGCATCCAGAACGGGCAGTCGGGGTGATAGAACTGGATCCAGTCGTCAAAGCGGCGGTCGTCGAGCGCGCGCGCCTCGGCGAAAAGAAAGGCGCAGATCGCTTCATAGGACAGGGTGGTTTCGGTCACGGCATTCATCTGTCTTACTCCGCTGCGATCTTGGTTGCGATTGCGGCGCGCTCTGCCTCGACGGCGGCGGCCATGCGTTCGGTCCATTGCGTGTGCTGGATGACGAACAGGCCTTCGTCTTCGGTGCGTGCGCCGGACAGGATCGGTTTCATCCCGATGCGGTCGGCTTCCTCATCCGCGCCGGTGATCCACTGTTTGGCCCCCCGCGTCAGGTCGTTCCACTGCGCGGTGGGGGCAGCAGCATAGCCCATTTGGGTCGCGCGGAATTCTTCCAGATCATCCGGCGTTGCCATGCCCGAGGCGTTGAAGAAATCCTCATACTGGCGGATGCGGCGGGTGCGGGCCTCCTGGCTCTCACCCTTCGGCGCGACGCAGTAGATGGTCACTTCGGTCTGATCCACGCTGATCGGGCGGAAGACACGCAGCTGGCTGGAGAACTGGTCCATCAGGAACAGATTCGGATAAAGGCACAGGTTGCGCAGATAGCCGATCATCCAATCGGCCTTGGCCTCGCCATACTTGGCCACCAACTCGTCGCGGCGTGGGGCAAGCGGGCGGTTCGAAGGGTCAGCCCACTTCGTCCACAGCACCAGATGGCCGTTGTCGAACGAATAGAACCCGCCCTTTTGCTTGTTCCACTTGCTGGCATCGACCGATTTCACCTCGTCCTTGCCCTCATCGGCGCGGTGGCTGGTGGTGGCGACATAGTTCCAATGCACGGCCGAGACGTGATAGCCGTCAGCGCCGTTTTCGGCCTGCAGCTTCCAGTTGCCAGCATAGGTATAGGTGGACGACCCGCGCAGGACTTCCAGTCCTTCGTCGGACTGATCGACCACCATGTCGATCATCACCTTTGCCTCGCCCAGATAGTCCGACAGAGGCATCACATCGGGGTTCAGCGAGCCAAACAGGAACCCGCGATAGCTTTCAAACCGCGCAACGCGCTTCAGATCATGGCTGCCGTTCTTGTTGAATTGGTCGGGATAGCCCGCGCCTTCGGGGTCTTTCACCTTCAGGAGCTTGCCGGTGTTGTTGAAAGTCCAGCCATGGAAGGGGCAGGTGAATGTGGCCTTGTTCTGGCGCTTGTGGCGGCACAGCATCGCGCCGCGGTGCGAACAGGCGTTGATCAGCGCATGCAGCGTGCCGGTCTTGTCGCGGGTGATCATGATCGGCTGACGGCCGATATGGGTGGTGAAGGTGTCGTTGACGTTCGGGATCTGGCTTTCGTGGGCCAGATAGATCCAGTTCCCTTCCCAGATATGCTTCATCTCCAGCTCGAACAGTTCGGCATCGGTGAACATGTCGCGGCGGGCGCGGAAAATGCCCTCTTCGGGCTTGTCCTGCACGATGCCGTCAAGGCGGCGGCTGATTTCGTCGAGTCCTGCGTCGGTGAACATCGTATCCTCCCTCTGTACCCGATGGGCAAATCTCTCCCGTGCGCTGAACCGGGGTTCAACGCTCTGACCCTCCCTCCGAAGGGGTGTTATTCGCCCGCGATGGCCTTAACCGTGACCGTCCGGTCACGGCGGTAGAAGTTCACCTTGTCATCGTCGAGGCTGACCCCGAAGCCCGGCCCAGTGGGCACGGTCACCGAGAAATCTTTATATTCCAGCGGCGTGGCCAGAATCTCGTCCTTGAGCAGCAAGGGTTCGAACATCTCGGTCCCGAACTGCCACTCCGGTACTGTGGCAAAAAGCTGGATGGCGGCGGCAGTGCCAAGCCCGCTTTCCAGCATGGTGCCGCCGTAGAGGTCGATCCCTGCCGCGCGGGCAATGGCGATCACATCGGACGCCGGCTTCAGCCCGCCCGACTGGCAGACCTTCACCGCGAAGACGTCGGCCGACCGGCTGGCGGCCACGCGCATCGCATCGGCTGGGCCTTGCAATACCTCATCGGCCATGATGGCAATCTCATACCCATCGGTCAGCGATTTCAGCGCGGTCAGCTTGTCTCGCGAGACAGGCTGTTCGATCAGGATGCAGCCAATCTCTTGCAGGCCGCGCGCACCGTAGCGGGCTTCGGTCAAGCTCCAGGCCTGGTTCACATCCACGCGGATCGTGCCACGGTCGCCCACGGCAGTGGCAATGGCGGCAACATGGGCGATGTCTTGTTTGACGCTGCGCTTGCCGATCTTCAGCTTGAAATCGCGGTGGCGGCGGGCGTCCAGCATCCGCTCGGCCTCATCAATATCGGTCTGGCTATTGCCGCTGGCCAAGGTCCAGGCCACGGGCAGGCGGTCGTGGATGCGACCGCCGAACAGTTGTCCGACCGACAGGCCAGACCTGCGGCCCAGCCCATCCCACAGCGCACATTCCACGGCGGCGCGGGCGATCGGATTGCCCTTCACGGCCTTTTCCATGTGGACGCTTGCAGCGGTGATCGCATCGGCATCCATGCCGATCAAAGCCGGAGCGACGTAGGTGTCGATCGCCAGCTTGACGCTTTCGACGCTTTCCGGCCCGTAAGACAGCCCACCGATCGAGGCTCCTTCGCCCAGACCCTCGGACCCGTCCGTAAAGCGGATGCGCACCAGGACGACCGACTGGGTCAACATCGTTGTCATCGACAAAACATGTCCCCGCACGGTCGGAACGTCGACGATGATGGCTTCGATACGATCAATCTTCGTCACGGCGTTGGCCTTTTCTTCGGGTCTTTCGATGACCTGAAGATGGCACTGGCGGGCGTCTTTGGTCCAATACCGTTGCGGTCTGGTGCGATACCCAAAGCGCCCATCGCCCTGTGCGCACAGCATCGGAAAGGTGCCGTGCTTGGCACCTTTCGACGTGATGGCGGGCAAACACTGAAGCATCGGCAAACCTGTTGCGTTCAAAGATAATCTTGAAGTGCAACTATTGCATACAGATACTATCTGACGCAAGATGGGTCATCAAAGAGGCGCGTTCACACCAGCGCCTACGGATGGATCAGATGCCCAGTACCGGCTTTTCAAGCAAACGATTGACATATCTTCTGGAAATCATTGCCGACGAAGCCATCGCCGGGAATGATGCGATTTTCCTGCGAGAGCTTGGCTATTCGATCCGCGAAGTTCGCGTGCTGCGAATCGTCGATGACAACCCTGGTGTGACCTTCGTTGATGTCTGGGCCAAAAGCGGTCTTGAGCGCAGTCTGACATCGCGCATCCTGCAAAAGCTGATCGGCGACGGTCTGCTTGTGCGGACATCTTCCGGTACCGACGCGCGCAAATATCATCTCTCCACAAGCGAGGCCGGCAAAGCCCTTCGTGAGCGCGGCAGGGCCGTATCTGACGCGCTTGAGGGGCTGTTGCTGGGCACCTTTCCACCCGAAGATCGCCAGCGGTTGTTTGAACAGATTGAACGGCTTGGGCAATGGGTTCGGTCTGACGACTATAAGCGCGCCTTGGAAGTATATCCGGCGGCAAAGACCGACCCAAAGCCCTAAGATGGTCGTGCACGGCCCGGTCTTGACGGCTGTGCTGTGTGCCGAAACAGGGCGTCCGGGTATGGCCTGATACCTTGTTTAAAATGCGCAGTCGCAAATAGTTGCATCACAAGAATATTTGTGGACGCAACGAAATGACGTCTTCTTTTTGATTCTGGCATGACGCGCAACAGGGGCAGAGCCTTGAGTGGTTCCGGACGCTGCATGCCATGCCGGAAACCGGGTTCTCGGAGAGTCGGACGGCTGCCTATGTGCTGTCTGCTCTGCGTGGGCTTGGGCTTGAGGTGATCGAAGGCCTTGGCGGCACGGGTCTGGTCGGGCTGCTGCGCGGCGCACGGGCCGATCGTGCGGCGCCCTTTGTCGGGTTGCGGGCCGAGTTGGATGCTTTGCCGATGGCCGGGCCTGCCGATGGCACGGTGCAGACCACTGAAGGACCGCGCTACCACGGCTGTGGCCATGACGGCCACATGGCCACCCTTCTAACTGTGGCGGCTTTCCTTGCCGCACAGCCCAATCTGCCGGTCAATGAGGCCTTAATTTTCCAGCCCGTCGAGGAACCGCTGACGGGTGCCGCGGCGATGATCGCTGACAGGCTCTTGGGCTTGGTGCCGATGTCCGCAATCTATGCGTTGCACAACATTCCCGGCCTATTTGTCGTATCGTGTGGCCACCCGCCTCCAGTCTTTCAGCCGACCGAACATGATCTCGATGCGATTGCGCCTTTTGTAGCGGCGCTTATCGTATTTCACGGTCTTTTTGCGGGACTTCCGGCCGGGGATGCAGGCTTTTATGCCCTTGTCTTCCAACATTTCTCTCAGCCAGTCCGCGTCGTAGCCCCTGTCTGCCAAGAGCCAGTCGGCCTTCGGTAGGCTGCCCAGCAGCGCCGCCGCCCCCGTGTAGTCGCTGACCTGCCCTGCCGTCATGAAGAACCGGATCGGTCGGCCTTTCGCATCAGTGACGGCGTGCAGCTTTGTGTTCATGCCGCCCTTCGTTCGACCGATCTGGCGACCGCGCCCCCCTTTATGGATGGCCCGCCCCTCCCGCCGATCTCCGTGTAGGATGTCGGTGTTCAATGGAGGAAGGAGCGGACCATGAGCATTGTGATCGTTGGCATCGACCTAGGCAAGAACAGCTGCAGCATCGTCGGTCTCGACAGCCTGGGGACAGTGGTGGTGCGACGGCGATTGCGTCGTGACGGCGTCATCGCCTTCGCGTCGAAGCTGCCGGCCTGCATCATGGCCATGGAGGCGTGTTGCGGCGCTCATCACATGGGACGGTCGCTGGCAGCACTGGGGCATGAGGTCCGGCTGATGTCGCCGGAATATGTCCGGCCTTACGTCAAGGCGCAGAAGAATGATGATCGCGACGCTGAGGCCATTGCCGAAGCGGCAACCCGACCCACCATGCGCTTTGTCGAACTCAAGAGCGAGGAGCAACTCGACGTCCAGACGTTGCATCGGGTGCGGGATCGACTGGTCGGAGAACGCACGTCGCTGACCAACCAGATCAGGAGCCTTCTGCTGGAACGGGGACATGTCGTAGCACAGGGCCATGCCCGGTTGCGCCACCTGCTCGCTGACATGCTCGACCCCGGCACGGGCAGCCTCAGTCCCCGCATGGCTTTCCTGCTCGGCGACATGCGCACGCGGTGGGACGAGCTTGACCGCCGCATTGCCGCTTTTGACGCCGAGTTCGCGGCCATGGCTCGGACCGATGAGCGAGCACGGCGGCTGACAAGCATTCCGGGCATCGGTGCGCTGAATGCCACCGCATTGGTCGCCGCTGTCGGCAACGCCGCGACATTCACGAAAGGACGCAATCTGGCCGCCTGGCTGGGTCTGGTGCCCAGGCAGGCGACAACAGGAGGCAAACCGAAACTGCTCGGGATCACGAAGCGCGGCAGTCGATACCTGCGCAAGATGCTGATCCAAGGCGCGCGATCTGCCATGCCAACACTGGCAAAAGCGAATTCTGCCGTAGGCGCCTGGCTGCGTGCACTGCTTGTGCGCACCCATCCCAACGTCGCTGTTGTCGCCCTTGCTGCGAAGATGGCCCGCACTGTCTGGGCGCTTCTGCGGCACGGGCGAAACTATGAAGCCGTGCCGCAGGCGGCCGGTTGAGGAACACGCGCCCGTCTTGAACACAGCCGGGCGCAACGAGCTGCGAGTGGTGAAAGGAAGATGGCCTGACAGTTGATCGGCGTTGCAAAAACCTCCGGCGCAAAATGGCCCACTGAGGCCGGCCCCTTTATGAGGATTGTGACGCGCGGATCTCCATCTTGGCGGCGGCCTTTGTGCCGACATGCCGGATACGTTTGTGCAGACTGATCATGTCATCAAAAATTTCCGCTTGCAGACAGGGCGGGCCATACGTTTTATGCCCGAAGGCTGCAGGCCTTGAGGTGCGCCAAGCGCTTGTAAAGGGTCTGCGCCGGACCGTATTCCCTCGGCGCATCGCACCATCGCCATCCATTGCGATTGATATAGATAATACCGCTGAGAACCCACAGATCATCAACGCGCGGGCGGCCATGGCTTTGGGGACGGAATCGGCGAAGGCGTGCCATCTGCGCGTCGGTTAGCCAGAACAAGGTGCTTATCATTCAGGTTTCCTCAAGGAGCTTGAATGACGCCAAAGAAACGAAACCAATGGCTCTGGACCCTGACAAAAGCGACCGGTGTCTTGCGCTGCTCGCAAAACTGCCCCTTCGGACCGACGAATACAGGAGTAGTCCTCGGGCAGAGCAGGCGGAGCAGCTGAAATCGCTGCATGTCGATCGATGCCGTCGCCCGGCTGTCAGAAATCCAGACCTACCGCCGCACGATCCTGTCGATTTCAGCCTGCAACTGCTGCTGAACGTAGGGTTTTGCCAGGCGGGGCAGTCGGAGGTCGTCGTCTTCCGGCAATTCGGCATAGCCGGTCGCGAGGAGGATCGGGAGGGTCGGGCGAAGTTTGCGGGCCTCCCGGGCCAGTTGCCCGCCATTCATCCTCGGCATGGAAAAATCGGTGATGAGCAGGTCGAACTCCGCATCGGATCTCAGGATGTCCAGGGCCTTGGTGCCCGAATAGGCCGAGGTGACGGCGTGACCCAGATCCTCGAGCATGTCGACAGTGCTCATGGCGATCAGCGCGTCGTCGTCGACCATCAGGATGCGGAGCGACCGCGTCGCGCCACTCCCGTTGACGGCGCGAGCCGTCGAGGGTTGGGCATCCGTGGCGGTCATCTCGGTGGCGGGCAACCACAACTCGGCCCTCGTGCCCCGTCCGACGGCGCTTTCCAAGCGCAATTGGCCGTTCAGCTGCAGGGCCAGGCCGTGGATCATGGACAGTCCCAGACCACTGCCCTTGCCGACGCCTTTGGTCGTGAAGAAGGGCTGGGTCGCCTTGTCCAGAGTCTCGGGATCCATGCCATGCCCGGTATCGCTGACGATCAGGCGGACATGGCCGTGCTGGGGTTGCTCCGACGGGTGGTGGTCGACGCAGACGGTCATCGTGCCGCCTGTCGGCATGGCGTCGCGGGCGTTGAAGACCAGGTTCAGCAGGGCCAGGTCGAACTGGTTGTCATCGACGAGGGCCAGAGGCACCGACCGGGACAGGTCCAGCCTGAGGTCGATCCTGTTGCCGACGGACTGGCGCAGCAGGCCTTCCGCACGTTCCACCAGATGCGCCAGATTGCGGGGCTCGACCGTCAGATCCTGACGCCGGGCAAAGGCCAGCATGCGCTGCGTCAGCGTCGCGCCGCGCTGTGCGCCCTGCATGGCGCCGTCGATCAGTCGGGCGGCACGCGCGTCCCCGGCCAGACGCCTGGACAACAGGTCCAGATTGGACATCACCGCCGTCAGAAGGTTGTTGAAGTCATGGGCGACGCCGCCCGTCAGCTGGCCCAACGCCTCCAGCTTCTGGCTCTGCAGCAAAGCGCTCTGCATCTGCTTCAGGTCGTCCTCACGCTGCCTGGCTTCGGTGAAGTCGCGCCCGATGGCGATGAAGGTGTCGCCATCGGGGTCGGGAACGACGGTCCAGCCAATGGGCTTGTAATCCCCCCTGCTGGTCAGGATGCGATTCTCGAACCGGACCGGACTGCCGGTTTCGCCCATCCGCACCAAGGCGGCGAGCGTCTCTTCGGTATCGTCCGGGTGCATGAAGTCCGAATACGGCCGGCTCAGCAGTTCACCCTCGGAAAAGCCCAGCAGGCGGTTCCAGGCCGGGCTGACCGCCAGCATCATGCCGGTATAGTCCGCGCGGGCCAGCATGTCTGCGGAGAGGGTCCACAGTTGGTCCCGCTCTGCCGTGCGGGCGGCCAAGGCATCTGCCTGCCTCTGTTCATCGGTGACGTCGCGACCGATGCCATAGAACCGATCCCCTCCGGGCTCCGGCGACAGCGTCCAGACGAATGTCCGCCAAGTGCCGTCCGAGGTCAGCATCCGGTTCTGCAACCGCGTGGGACGTTGCGTCGTCTTCATCTGGATCAGAAGCGCGCGGATACGCGGGACTTCCTCGGAATGCAGGATCCTGTCGTAATCCCCGGACAGCAGGAAGTCCTCGTCATGGCCGAGGACCCGCATCCAGGACGGATTTATCCGAAGGAGGCGCCCCGAGTAATCGACGACGGTCAGCAGATCCGGGCTCAGGTCCCATAACCTGTCGCGTTCCGCGGTCCGCGCGACCAGTTCGGCATCGACCGACGCGGTTAACGGGGCGCGCGCATCTTCGGTCAGGACGTCAGGCGTTCGGCGGTGCATTACAGAAGATCCATCCTGCAGGTGATCGTATGTGTAGTGACCCGGCGTCCCGCATCATGTCTGCCGCCGCCGTGCCGGTCCTGATGTCATCCGCGACGACCAGCGCAATTCGGCGGGGCTGCACCACGACTGTTTCCCAAGGACAGATGCGCATGCCGTGATCGTCATTCCTGCCGCGACAGACCGGCCAGAGGTGCTGCCAGGTCAAGGCGCAAACCGTCCGGATCGTAGCTGAGTTCCGCCGTGCCGTCGAAGTATCCCGCCAGCGCCTGCTCGATCAGGCGGCTGCCGAACCCCTGCCGGCAGGGCGGTTCGACGGGCGGACCACCCTGCTCCTTCCAGCAGAGGTGAAATCCGGCCGATCCCGGACTGTCATCGCAGCGCCAGTGAACCCGGACATGTCCCGCATCGCTTGACAGGGCACCGTACTTGGCCGCGTTTGTGGCAAGTTCATGCAGAGCCATGGTGAGCGCCAGCGCCTGCTTGGACCCGATGGAAAGGTCTGGCCCGTCCAGCTGGAAGCGTCCCGCGCTCATGCTGTGGGGATTGAGCGCCGCCTCGACCACCTCCGTGATCGAGGTCTCCGCCCAGGTGGCCTTCACGAGACGATCATGGGCCTGAGCCATGACGGCGATGCGCGACTGGATGGACAGACGCGCGTTTTCCAGGGAATCAGCCTGTCGCAAGGTCTGGGAGACGATCGACTGGACCATCGCCATCGAGTTCTTGACCCGGTGGTTCATCTCTCCAAGCACCAGCTGCAACTGCTCCTCGGCGACCTTCATCCGGTTGATGTCGGTGCAACTGCCGTACCAGCGCGTGATCTGTCCCGCGGCATCGCGGACCGGCTGCGCCCGTCCGAGGACCCACCGATAATCGCCGGACCGATGCCGGAGGCGGTATTCGATCTCGTAGGCCTCACCGCTTTCAAGACTTTGGCGCCACCGCGCCCAGGTCCGGTCCTGGTCGTCGGGATGAAACACATCCGCCCATGCCTCCCCGTCCGTCGACCCTTCCGGCATGCCGGTGAACTCGTACCAGCGGTGATTGTAATAGTCGTGAAACCCGTCCGGCCGTGTCGACCAGATCATCTGGTCGATCGAATCCGCAATGGCATGAAACTTGGCCTCGCTCTCGTGCAGCTGCGCCTCGCGAACCTGCAGCTCGCGCATCCGGTCCCGTGCCTCGTACTGCCGCGCCCGGGCCTTGAGGGCAGAGCGGACCGCGCGGACCAGTTCCTCGGCATGCATGGGCCGCGACAGCAGGATCCCGTTCTGCAGGGCATCGATCAGGGCCTTGGACCGCTCGGAGCGATGGCGCGCCTTCCCGTTCGTCAGAACGATGAAGGGGACATCCGACCAGGACGGCTGACGGGCCAGGGCTTCCTGCAAGCGGCCATTGTCTGCCGCGGTCAGGGCCTCTTCCGTGGCGAGGGCGACGCCGATCGAGCCGCCGATCGCCGCGGCGAGATCGTCGAGGGTGTCGATCGTGATCGACGACACGCCGACCTCGTCCAGCAGCGCCGTCGCCACGGCGGCGTCCCGGCCGCGAGGGGCCAGGATCGCCACCGACAGGCCAAGGTCGCGTGTGATGTCATCACGGCGCCGAGGCGCCACGGATTGGTCGTTCATGGGGATGGGCTCTTGCCCGAACCCGCGGGCAGAAGGTTGCCATTCGCCGTCGACAGCACCGGGGACCCGGACAAGATGCCGGTGAAGCCGCGGATCGGATCGCCGATGACGATGCCCCCCGTGTCGATGCGCAACTCGCGGATGGTGCGCTCGTGGTCGGATGTGCGTGTCTTGATCACGGCGATGGACTTGCGAACCTCGCCATCGGCTTCGAAGAACCGCATCATCATCACGGTGTCGGCCAGATAGCTTATGTCCAGATCGGACCGCAGGTCGCCCGTCACGCCGTGCTGGCCCAGGATCATCAGGGACACGACCCCCTGCTGCGCCAGATAGCTCAGCAACTCGTGCATCTGCAGGACCAGGAAGTTGTCGCTTGGCATGGCATGCAGATAGGCGTTCAGGCTGTCGATCACGACGAGGCTGACATCGTCCTCGTCGACCGCGGTGCGGACGGCATGGGCGAATTCGCCGGGCGACAGTTCGGCAGGGTCGATCTGGCGGATCTTCAGCAGCCCGCTGTCGATGAAGGGTTGCAGGTCCATGCCCAAGGCCCGGCATCGGATCATCAAGGTCGAACGCCGTTCGTCGAACAGGAAATACGCGGCCTTCTGGCCGCGTTGCAGGGCCGCGATCATGCACCGCACCGTGGTCGTCGTCTTGCCGACGCCGGCAGGCCCCACAAGCAGGGTGTTGGTCCCCGGAAACAGCCCCTCGCCCAGCAGCGCATCCAGCCCGGCAAGCCCCGTCGTCACCGGCTCGGTCGAGAAGGTCCGGTGATGGTTGGCAGCGACGAGACGCGGATAGACACGGATCCCGCCCCGCTCGATGGTGAAATCGTGGTAGCCGCCGTGATATTTGAGACCGCGCATCTTCACGACCCGCAGCCGCCGGCGTTCCGATCCGAAGTCGTTGGCCAACTGCTCCAGCGAGATGACGCCATGGGCGATCGAGTGCAGTTGCAGGTCGCCGGGCTCCGCCGTCCTGTCGTCCAGCATCAGCACGGTGCAGTTCCTGCGGGCGAAGAAATGCTTCAGCGCCAGGATCTGGCGACGATAGCGAAGCGGGTTCTGCGCCAGAAGCCGCAGTTCCGACAGGCTGTCCAGCACCACGCGCGTCGGGTCGGTCTTCTCGACCAGGTCGAAGATGCCCCGGACCGTTTCGCCCAGCTCGACCTCGCTCGGATGCAGAAGCGACTGCTCGTGATCGGCGCCGAACTCGTCCTCGGCGACCATCTCGAAGACATCGACGCCGTCCAGCGTCAGATCATGCGACTGTGCGACCGCCTTCAGCTCGCTTTCGGTCTCGGACAAGGTGATGTACAGCCCGCGGTGACCCACCCTGCGCCCCTCGAGCAGGAACTTGAGCGCCAAGGTCGTCTTCCCCGATCCGGGCGTCCCTTCGACAAGGTAAAGTCGGGACGGAGTCAGCCCACCCTGCAGGACGGCATCAAGACCGGATGTTCCCGTCTCGAACCGTGCGTTGGGATCTGCCGCGGCTGTTTCATGGCTCATCTCGTATCCAAGGCTCAAACAAATCAGGGACGTGGTGCGGTACCGGCGACGTCCCGTCTTGAACAGACCTTCCGTCTCCGGCGCCGAAGGCGCATTTTAGCGTTCATCCTTACGGTGTTAGTGGGGCTCACTCTACCTGATAAAAGATGGCCGGAAAACCATGCGACGGGACCCACGCCGGGCCTTGGCACCAAGGGGTGCGCAAACCGGAGAAGGATGTCAGGTCTCCCGCACCTCCGCGGTGGTCCGGTTCAGAAACTCCGCCAGCGATGCATAGGTGCGGCGGGTCTGGTCCAAGGCATTTGGCCACAGGGTCCACATATGGCACAGGCCGGGTTCGACATGCGCCTCCACCGGCCGCCCGGCCAGGCCAAGCGCGCGGACCAGCAGCAGCGTGTCGTCCAGCAGGACCTCCGACGTGGCCGCGGTGATCCAGACGGGGGGCAGGTGCGACAGATCGCCCTGCAGCGGCGAGGCCCCGTCCCGGGCCGCCGGATCCTCTCCGAAGGCCATCCGCGCCAGACGGAGGTCGGTGGCGTCGTCATTCATCAGGTCAAGGTCGGACTGCGCGCGGCGCGTGAGGCTGGCCCCGGTGCGATCGGTGTTGGGCGAGATCAGTCCAAGCGCCGTGACGGCAGCCGAATCGCCTTGCGCCAGGTTCAGCGCCAGCATTCCCCCCGCACTGTCGCCGACCACATCGGCCCGGCCCAAGGCGCGCAGCACTGCTGCGGCGTCCTCGAGCGGCGCGGGCCAAGGGTGTTCGGGTGCCAGCCGATAGGCCGGCAGGATGACCGGACGCCCCGTCAGCCTCGACAGATGGGACGCACCGGCGGCATGGCTGGCCGGGGATCCGAAGACAAGGCCGCCGCCGTGCAGCCACAGGATCGGATGTCCCCGGTCAGGTCCATGGCGCCGACACTCGATGCCGCCCAAGGTCATGGGATGTCCGGAAGGCCCGCCGCAGGACAGTGCCTCGAAGGCTGCCCGCATGTCTGCAGGCGCGCCCTCGACCGGATGCGCCCCGATATGGGCGACGAGGGCATCCCACCCCTGGGGTGCAGGGATCATACGTTGATCGATCCGACCGAGCCGCCATCCACGCGCCAGTTCGACCCGGTCACGAAGGACGCCTGCGTGCTGCACAGCATGGCGATGACGGCCGCGACCTCCTCCGGCCTGCCGCGACGTTCCAGCACCAGGTAGGGGCGATCCTCCTTCAGGAAGCTCTCGACCGCCTCGTCCCTCGAACAGTCCAGCTCTGCGGCGCGCTTTTCCATCATGCCGTCGGTCATCGGCGTCTCGATGAAGGCAGGGGCCACGCAATTGACCAGCAGCCCGGATTTCGAATGCTGCATCGCGACGCTCTTGGAAAAGCTGAGCAGCGCGGATTTGGCCGAGTTGTAGACAGTTTCATCCGGATAGGGCTGCGCCACGTTCTCGGAGGTGACAAAGACCACGCGTCCCCAGGCCCGCGCGATCATCGGCGGGCACAGGTCCCGGGCGAGGCGGACGGCGGACAGGAAATCGATGTCCAGCGCATCCTGCCAATCCGCATCGCTCATCTGCAGAGGATCGCCCTTGGCACCGGTGACTCCGGTTGCGTGGACCCAGATGTCGAAGCCGGTTCCCGCCTGCGCCACCAGATCCCGGCATCCCGCGGCGCTGGACAGATCGGCGGCACAATGTTCGGCGCCCATTTGATCTGCCAAGGCGGCAAGCCTGTCCTTGTCCATGTCCGACAGGGTGACCTTGACGCCCTCTTCGATCAGGAACTGCGCCGTGGCACGGCCGATCCCCCCCGTTGCGCCTGTCACCAGAGCAGTTTTGCCTGAAAGTCCAAAATCCACGATGCTGTTCCTGTGTCTCTCTACCCTGCGACGGTCATGTCACCTCGGGTCGTGCCCGGCAGAACGCGGCACGATGAGGCTGGTTGCGAGGCCGGTTGTCCTCAACGCGAACAGGGCCAGCGACCGAATGTCGCGCCAAGGCGAGCCAAGGCGCGACGCCAGGCGATACTGTCCCTCGCAATTGTCTTGTGTTCGGAAGGCCGCCCCGCGTCGGGCACGATCATGGTCGTGGCGTCCCCGGGATCCCTGTCGCAAGACACGACCGCTGACCCCGGGACTGGCCGACGGCCCCCTCAGCCGCCGACGATCATCCCGCCATTGGGATGCAGGGTCTGCCCGGTGAAATAGCTGCCATCCGAGGAGGCCAGGAACAGGAAGGCCGTCGCCACCTCCCATGGCTGGCCCGCGCGCCCCATCGGGGCCTGGGATCCGAAGTCCTCGACCATCTCGGCGGGCATCGATCCGGGGATGAAGGGGGTCCAGATCGGACCCGGGGCGACGGCGTTCACGCGGACGCCCCTGTCCAGCAGGTTCGACGCCATGGACCGGCTGAAGGCCAACGAGGCGCCACGGGTCGTGGAATAGGCGATCAGGCTGTCATTGCCCCTGAACGCATTGACCGAGCTTGTGTTGACGATGCAGGCGCCCTCCTTCAGATGCGGCAAGGCGGCCTGCGTGCAGAAGAAATAGGACATGACGTTGCTGTCCATCATGCGGCGCAGGCGCTTTTCGGACAGCTCGGTCAGGTCCTCGTCGACCCATTGCATCGCCGCGTTGTTGACCAGGATGTCCAGCTGGCCGAAGGCCTCCACCGTCTTCTCTACGGCATGGGTCGCATGGGCCTTGACGCCCAGATCGCCGGGGATCAGCAGTGCCTGCGCGCCCTCGGCCTCGATCAGGCGTCCGGTCTCCTCGGCATCGGTCTGCTCGTCCAGATAGGCGATGGCGACCTTGGCCCCTTCGCGGGCGAACAGGACGGCCACGGCACGCCCGATGCCGCTGTCACCGCCGGTGATCAGCGCCACCTTGCCCTTCAGCTTGCCGACACCGGGATGGCGGGGCATGTAATCGGGGGCGGGATCCATCTTGTGCTCGTCAGCGGGCATCGCGCCCTGATGCTGCGCCGGAATTTTCGGGGCGTCGGTCATGATCATGTCCTTTGGTTGCGCTTGCGCTTGGTCCCCAACGGTTGCTGACATCGCAGGTTCCGACGGCTGGCAGCCTGTCCGATGCCCGGAACCATGCCCCCCGTCGCCGACGTTCCTGCAGCCAAGGCAGGGGAGACACCCCCGCGCCCAACCGCATTCATATCCCCAAAGGAACGCTCCATGACGCTCACTGGAAAGACCATCGCCCTCCTCGTGTCGCCCCGCGGCACCGAAGAGCCCGAATTTGCCAAGCCCCTGGCAGCCTTGCGGGATGCGGGTGCGACGGTCTGGGTCATCAGCACGCAGACCGGCACGGCCCAGACCGTAAACGGCGATCTCGATCCCGGATCCGACCACGAGATAGACAGTGCGGTCGGCTCCGTCTCGGCCGACGACTTTCACGGATTGGTCATTCCCGGCGGTACGGTCGGCGCGGATACCTTGCGCGGCGACGAGGCAATCGTCGCATTCGTCCGCGACTTCTTCGCCCAGGGAAAACCGGTCGGCGCCATCTGCCATGCCCCGTGGGTGCTGATCGAAGCCGGCGTCCTCACGGGTCGCACGATCACGTCCTATCCGAGCCTCAGGACCGACATCACCAATGCCGGGGCAACCTGGGTGGACAAGGAGGTCATGACGGACAGCGGTCTGGTGACCAGCCGCACCCCCGACGACCTTCCGGCGTTCTGCGCCAAGCTGATCGAGGAATTCGCAGAAGGCCGGCACGAGGCACAGGCCCGCAGCGTCTGATCTGGCGGCCACTGCCGCAAGATCATGCGTCCGCCACCTATGTGAGTGGCGGACGCTTTGCTCACCTATCCGAGATACTGTTTCATGGACTCCAGGATGAGGCAGGCCGATGCCGCCCCCGGATCGATATGGCCAAGCGACCTCGCTCCCAGTTTGGCAGAACGCCCACGCCGACTTTCCATCTGCGCGGTGCGGTCGCGGCCCCCTGCAGCAGCATTTGCGGCCGCCTTCAGCGCCGATACGGGATCGGCATCGTGCGCCGAGGCGGCATCGGCGGCAGGCAACCAGGCGTCGATCATCGTCTTGTCGCCCAAGGCCGCCCCGCCGCGCGACACGATGCCGTCGCACATCCCCCTGATCCAGGCCGCCATCGCGGGACCGTCGAGGTTCAACCGGTCGGAAACGGCCGCACCCGCCGCCGCAAAGGCGCTGGCATAAAGCGGGCCTGTCGAGGCGCCGACCGCATCGAGAAACGCCGTTGACATGCGGTCGCAGAGGTCGGTGATCGTCGCGTCGGCAGGTGCCTCGTCGAGAACGCGGGTGATGGCGGTCCAGCCGATCTCCATGGTGATGCCGTGATCGCCGTCACCGATGACTCCGTCCAGCCGGGACAGCCAGTCGCGCTGATCGCTGATCGCCTGTGCGGCGCCCCCCATCATCGCGCGGAAGACCTGCGGCGTCACCGTGCCGTCGGTGGCGAGCGTTGACCGGCCCTGCACCTTCCGCTTTGCGGTGGGGGCAGGGCCACGGGCCGGACGGTCGCGGCGCCGGGCGACTGGGGTGGGTGTCTCACCGACTGTCAACGCAACCGTCCGGCAGGGGCGGTCCAGCAATGCTGCCAGATCATCGTCCAGCCGCATCAGCGTGACCGAGGCCCCCGCCATGTCCAGCGACGTGCAGTATTCCCCGACCCAGGTCCGGTGCACGGTGATGCCGCGATCCGCCAGCACCTGCGCGACACGGCGGTTCAGGATGTACAGCTCCAGCTGGCCCGTCGCGCCCAGGCCGTTGACCAGCACCGCCACCCGGTCATTCCGCCGTGCGTCGAGATCGTCGAGGATCGTTTCGATCAGTTCATCCGCAAGGTCGTCGGCCCGACCGAGGGGCGCGGATCGCATGCCGGGCTCGCCGTGAATGCCCATCCCGATCTCCATGCTGTCCGGCGCGATGGCGAAGTGCGCCTGACCGGTCTGGGGCATCGCGCAGGGGGTCAGGGCCACGCCCATGGTCCGCGTTGCTGCATTTGCGGCGCGCGCGGCAGCCAGGCATTCCTCAAGATCACGACCGGCGTCGGCCGCGGCGCCCGCGATCTTGAAGACGAAGAAGTCCCCGGCGATCCCACGTCGGTCACCCGCGCGGTCGCGCGGGGCAGAGGCCACGTCGTCGGTCACCGCAAGCGACCTGGCCGGGATGCCTTCGGCCGCGCACGCCTCGACCGCCATGTCGAAGTTCATCACGTCGCAGGTGTAGTTGCCGTAGAGAAAGAGGACCCCCGTGCCCCCTTCGACCGCGCGGGCCGCATCCAGGATCTGCTGCGGTCCGGGCGAGGCAAAGACGTTGCCCACCGCGGCGGCATCGGCCAGCCCTCGGCCGACATAGCCCGCGAAGGCCGGCTCGTGCCCGGATCCGCCTCCGATGACAATGCCGACCTTGCCGTCGCGCGGGCCGTCGACGGCCACCACGGCGCGGCCCGTCGGCCCCTCCAGCGCCAGAAGATCGGGATGCGCGGCGATCATGCCGGCCAGGGCCTCGGTGACGATGTCCGCGGGCGCGTTCAGCAGCCGCTTGGTGGGGTGGTCGTTCATGATCCCTCCTCAGGTGACGATGCGGCGGGCATGGGCGACGGTCTGGTCCAGCCACGGCCGCTCCTGCGCCCGCGCGGCCTGCGGGTCGCCGCCCAGGGGCAGCCAGTGTTCCAGGATGCAGCTTGTCTCGGGGGGGCAATGCCCCAGTTGCGTCAGGACCCAATCCAGCGGCGCCCGGCCCTGTCCGAGGGGCACGCCCTGGATGCGGAAGCCCACGCCATGGGGGTCTGGCGTGATCACATAGTCCTTGAGGTGCAGGTTGATCGTCCAGGGGGCCAAGAGGCCTACCGTCTCCTCGGTCCATTCGCCGGCGCAGATCGAATTCGCGACATCGAGGCAGACGCCAAGCTGCGGGTCGTCCACGGTCTCCAGCAATTCGACCATGCGCGGCGAGGGGTAGTTGAAGTGGTTCTCGATGGCGATGCGGATGCCGGCATCCCGGGCATCCTGCAGCAGGGGCCGCAGCTGTTGGGCCAGATCCGCGACCGGCATCCGCGCGTCGGCCTCGTCCAGCGCCACGCGCAGGATGCAGGCGCCGATACGCCGGCCGATGACCAGATAGCGCGCCACCTGGTCGGCATCGAAGGACTGCGTGCCCAGTTCCAGCGTCATGCCGCGATCGGCGGCGATCCGGGCCAGACGATGATGCTCGTCGTCCGAGAGGCGGTCCAGGGGCAGGTTGTCGGCATATTGCACGACGCCAAGGCCGCGCGAATGCGCCTCGTCCAGCAGGTCAAAGGCGGTCATCGGGCGCGGCGGATGCTGATCCCCGATGCCGATGTTCCACCGGAAGGCATAACTGCCCAGCCCAAGCTTCATGATGATCCCCTCCCAAGGTGCCACCCAGCTTCGACCGTTGGACCCGCTCGATCAATGTAGTTTATCTACGCAAACCGTCAATTTTACCGTCGATACGAAGCGGTCCCGTTCGGTTACCTTTCCCTTGGGTCGGAGGACCCGCAGGGAGGATGACATGAACGCGACAGACCGGCCCCTTCACGGGTCGAACATCTCGCTGGCCCGCCGGGCCTGGGCGATCCGCCGCCACGCCTTGCGCATGGGACAGGTGCAGGGGCAGGGCTATATCGGCCAGGCTCTGGGCATCGCGGACGTCTTGGCGGTGGCCTATTTCCACACGATGGAATACCGCCCCGAGGATCCCGAATGGGAGGGGCGCGACCGGTTCCTGCTGTCCATCGGCCATTACGCCATCGCGCTCTATGCGGTGCTGATCGAGGCCGGGATCCTGCCCGAGGAGGAGATCCAAACCTACGGCATGGATGACAGCCGCATGCCCATGTCGGGCATGGCCTCCTATACGCCGGGGATGGAGATCACCGGCGGATCCTTGGGCCACGGGCTGGGGATCGCGGTCGGCATGGCCATGGGCCTGCGCCACAAGAAGAACCCCGCCTTCGTCATCAACCTGATGTCGGATGGCGAACTGGGCGAGGGCTCCACCTGGGAGGCCGCGATGTCGGCGGGCGCGCAGAGCCTGTCGAACCTGATCTGCATCGTCGATTTCAACGACCAGCAGGCCGACGGCCCCTCCACGCAGGTCCTGTCCGCCGAACCCGTCGCCGACAAGTGGCGCGCCTTCGGCTGGCACACGCAGCGGGTGGACGGCAACGACATCGAGGCGGTGCGCGATGCCTTCGACGCGGCGCGCAACCATGACGGCCCCCAGCCCCGGGTGATCGTCTTCGACACCACCATGTGCAAGGGCGTGCCGTTCCTGGAGGCCCGCGAAGTCAACCACTTCGTGCGCGTCGAGGCCGAGGAATGGGACCGCGCGCTGGCCATCCTGGACGAAGGACAACCGCAATGACCCATGCAAGCCAGGCCCGCAAGTACGAGGCCCGCCACGCCCCCGAGGGCCCCCGGGCCGCCACGTCCGCGATGATCGCCTCGCTGGCCGCCGAAGGCTATGACGCCGTCGCCGCCCCCTTTGGGCAGGCGCTGGTCGAGCTGGCGAAATCCGATGACCGGGTGGTCGGCCTGTCCGCCGATCTGGCCAAGTATACCGACATGCACATCCTGGCGCAGGCGATGCCGGAACGGTTCTACCAGATGGGCATGGCCGAGCAGCTGCTGATGTCTGCCGCTGCCGGGATGGCGCGCGAGGGGTTCCTGCCCTTCGCCACGACCTATGCGGTCTTTGCCAGCAGGCGCGCCTATGACTTCATCGCCATGGCCATCGCCGAGGAGAACCTGCCGGTCAAGATCTGCTGCGCGCTGCCGGGCCTGACCACCGGCTACGGCCCCAGCCATCAGGCGACCGAGGATCTGGCGATCTTTCGCGGGTTGCCCAACATGACGATCATCGATCCCTGCGACGCGGCCGATATCCAAGGCATGGTCCCGGCGATGGCGGCCCATCCCGGCCCGGTCTATGCGCGGCTTCTGCGCGGCAAGGTCCCCGACGTGCTGCGGCGCCACAAGCCCGACTACAGGTTCGAGCTGGGCCGCGCGCAGATGATCCGCGAGGGGGGCGACGTGCTGGTCGTCTCGACCGGGATCATGACGATGCGGGCGCTGGATGCCGCCGTCCGGCTGGAGGCGGACGGGATCGGGGTGGCCGTGCTGCACGTCCCGACGATCAAGCCGCTGGACCGCGCCACGATCCTGGCCGAGGCGCGCAAGGGCGGCCGTCTGGTCGTCACCGCCGAGAACCACACGGTGATCGGCGGCCTGGGCGAGGCCGTGGCCACCACGCTGATGCTGGAGGGCGTCGCTCCGCAGTTCCGGATGATCGGCCTGCCGGACGAATTTCTCGAGGCCGGCGCGCTGCCGACCTTGCACGACATGTACGGGCTGTCCGTCGACCGGGTGGCCGAACAGATCAAGGGCTGGCTGTAAGCCAGAAAGGGAGGAGACACTCATGGGACTTCTGGACGGAAAATACGCGATCATCACCGGCGCCGCCTCGGCCCGGGGCCTGGGCAAGGCCACGGCGCAGCTGTTCGCCGATCACGGCGCGACGGTGGCGATCCTGGACCTGAACGAGGGTGCGGCGCAGGCCGCGGCCGATGATCTGGGCGCGGGCCATCTGGGCCTGGCCTGCGACGTGACAGACAAGGCGGCCTGTCAGGCCGTCATCGAGCGGCTGACGCTGGCCTGGGACCGGATCGACATCCTGGTGAACAACGCGGGCATCACGCAGCCGCTGAAATCGCTGCAGATCGAGGCGGCGCATTACGACGCGGTGCTGGACGTGAACCTGCGCGGCACGCTCTACATGACGCAGGCCGTGGTGCCGGTCATGCAGAAGGCGGGCGGGGGCAGCATCGTCAACATGTCCTCGGTCAGCGCGCAGCGCGGCGGCGGCATCTTCGGCGGGCCGCATTACTCGGCGGCCAAGGCGGGCGTGCTGGGCCTGACCAAGGCGATGGCGCGGGAATTCGCGCCCGACCAGATCCGCATCAACGCGATCTGCCCCGGCTTCATCGCCACCGACATCACCGCGGGCAAGCTGACGCCCGAGATGATGGAGACGATCCTGACCGGCATCCCGATGGGCCGGGCGGGCGAGGCCAGGGATGTCGCGGGCTGCGCGCTGTTCCTGGCCTCCGACCTGTCGGCCTATTGCACCGGCACCGAGGTCGACGTGAACGGCGGCTCGCTGATCCACTGAGAACGAAGCCGCTGGCCAATGGAGGGGCCGGCGGGTGACACATGCATCAAATGGGAGGACCTACCGATGACCAAGACAATCCTGACCGCACTGACCCTGTCCGTGGCCCTGGCGGGCACCGCCGGCGCCCAGCAGGTGATCCTTGCCCACGGCGCCGCGCCGGGCAATCCCCGCGACGTGGCGGCCACCGCATGGGCCGAGGCCTTCGCCGCCTGCGCCCCAGGCACCACCGTCAACGTGGCGGGCGCCGCCACGATGGGTGACGATGTCGAGATGCTGACCTCGGCCAGCGCGGGCATCATCCAGGTGACCGCCAACAGCCAGGGCGCCATGTCCCAGATCGTCCCCGAGATCGGGCTGCTGGGCCTGCCCTTCCTGTTCCCCGACCTGCCCACCGCGTGGGAGGTGATGGACGGCGAGGTCGGCCAGACGCTGGACGCGGCCGCGCAGAACGCGGGGCTGAAGATCCTGGGCTTCTGGGACAACGGCATCCGCCATGTCAGCCACATGACCAAGACCGTCGAGGATCCCGCCGATCTGGCCGGCATGAACATCCGCACGCCCCCCGACCAGATGACCATAGACATCTTCAGCGCGCTTGGCGCCTCGCCCGCGCCGCTGGCCTTCTCGGAACTGCCGACCGCGCTGCAATCGGGGGTCTTCGACGGGCAGGAGAACCCGCTGACGAACATCTATTCCTCGCAGATCCACGACATCACCAAGTTCATCACCCTGACCGGGCACAAGTACGAATCCACCCCGGTCGTCGCCGGCCTGGGCTGGTGGATGAGCCTGGACGAGGCCACGCAGACCTGCGCGCTGGAGGCCACGCGCCTGGCGGGCGAGACGCAGCGCCAGCTGTCGCTGGAGGCCGAGCAATCCCTGCGCGCCACGATGGAGGCGGAGGGCGTGACCATCGTCGAGGCCGATCGCGACGCCTATATCGCCGCCACCGCCTCGGTCTATGACAGCTATGCGGCCAGCTATCCCGAGCTGGTCGCGGCCCTGCGCGAAGCGGCGGGCCAGTGATGGAGCCGCAATCCCCGCAACCGGGGCCGGGGGGCGCGTCCCCCCCGGTCCTGCGGGCCGCAGGCGGCGTGGCCAGCGCCGTCGAGGCCAGCGGCAAGGTCATCGCCGTGTCCTGCCTGGCCTTCATGTTCGTGGCGCTGCTGGTCAATGTCATCCTGCGGTACTTCTTCGCGGGGGGCATTCCCTGGGCCTACGAGATCCATGCGCTGCTGATGCCCTGGCTGGTGGCGGGCGGCGTCGTGATCGCGGCGGCCAACGGCGCCAACATCGCCATCACCCTGCTGCCCGGCATGCTGGGCGAGCGGGGCGCGCAGATCCTGCTGATCGTCGTGCAGGCGCTGATCGTGATCATCTCGGTCTCGGTGCTGGTCAGCAGCCGGCCGATCCTGGTCGCCTCGCAATACCAGCGCCTGTCCACCTTGGGGATCACGCAGGTCTGGGGCTATGCCAGTCTCGTCTATGCCTTCGGCGGCATGGCGCTGCTGGCGGGCATCGACATCCTGCGGGTGATCTGGGGCGGCCAGACCTGGGACCGCGATCCCGCCTCGAACAGCCTGAGCTGAGGGGGGAACCATCATGACAAGCACAATGATCGCCGTCTTCTTCGCGCTGATGGCGCTGGCCGTGCCGGTGGCGCATGCCATGCTGGGCGGCACCGCCTTCGCGCTGTGGATGGAGGGGCGGCCGATGGCCGTCATCGCGCAGCGCCTCTATTCGCCGACGCAAAGTTTCCCGATGCTGGCGGTGCCGTTCTTCATCCTGGCGGGCAGCCTGATGATGCAGGGACGTTTCGGCGAATACTTGGTCAATATCGCGCGGCTCTTCGTGGGCAACCTGCGGGGCGGGCTGGGGCAGGTCTCGGTCATCGGCTCGGTGATGTTCGGGGGCGTGTCGGGGTCGGCCGTGGCGGATGCCACCGCGATGGGCAACGCGCTGATCCCTGTGCAGAAGAAGGCGGGCTATCCCGGCGGCTTCGCGGCGGCGGTCAATGCCTCGTCCTCGACCATCTCGGTGCTGATCCCGCCCTCGATCCCGCTGATCCTGTACGGGCTGGTGGCGAACGTGTCGATCATCGACCTGTTCGTGGCGGGCATCCTGCCCGGCGTGATGCTGGGACTGGGCATGTTCGCCTGCGTCTGGTGGGTCGCGCGGCGCAAGGATCTGCCCCGCTCGCCGCTGCCCGGCGGGTTCCGCGCCTTCCGCAGCCAGTTGCTGATGGCCATTCCCGCGCTGCTGATGCCGGTCTTCATCATCGGCACGCTGCGCTTCGGCGTGGCCACCCCGACCGAGGTCAGCGTCATGGCCGTGGCCTATGCGCTGGTCGTCTGCGGGCTGATCTATCGCGACCTGACATGGCGCGGCGCGTGGAACGCCTCGGTGGAAACGGCGATGATGACCGGCGCGGTGATGCTGATCATCATGGCGTCCTCCACCATCCAGTGGCTGCTGACGGCCGAACAGGTGCCCCAGAACCTGGCCCTGTGGGTCACGGGCACCCTGTCCGAGCCGTGGATGATCATCCTGGCGCTGAACCTGGTGATGCTGGTCGTGGGGGCGTTCCTGGACCTGCCGGCGGCGGTCCTGCTGCTGGGGCCGCTGTTCGTGGGCATCGGGCAGGCGATCGGGATGGACCCGGTGCAGCTGGGCCTGATGATGGTCGTCAACCTGTCGATCGGGCTCTACACCCCGCCTGTGGGCACGACGCTGTTCATCTCGGCGGGCATCGCCAAGGTGGGGATCGGAGAGACCGTGCGCGCGCTGGTGCCCTTCTATCTGGTGGCGCTGTTCGTGCTGATGCTGATCTCGTATGTGCCGGCGCTGACCATCTACTGAGCGGCGCCCGGGGGCTCGGCCTGCCTGAAGCGGCATCCCAGCTGCGTCAGGCAGGCCCTTGCCTCGGCCTCGTGGACCTCGGCCGCCGCCGCGATCCAGTCGGCGAACCGCGCCACGATCCGCCGGTTCAGGTGGCGCGACGGGCAGACCATCCAGTAGGCGGGAAAGTCGATCACCGGAAAGTCCAACGACAGGGGCACCAGATCGCCGCGCTGCACATCGGCCAGGCACAGGTTCACGCTGTCCAGCGCCACGCCCATGCCCTGCCGCGCCAGCTCCAGCGACATCGAGGATCGGTCGAAGGCCATCGGATAGGTCAGGTCGGGCAGGTCCACCCCGTTCAGCGACAGCCACAGGTCCCACCGGAACATCGTCTTGACGCTGTCGATCAGCACCGCGTGGCGCAGCTGTTCGGCCGGGTCGTCCGAGATCCCCTGCAGCCGGTCGCGATAGTCGGGGCTGCACATCGGCATGACCAGATCGTGCATCACCCCCATGACCGACAGCCCCGCCCATTGCCCGTGTCCATAGCGCAGGTCGAAATCCGCGATCTCGGTCTCGAACGAGGTGAAGTCCTGCGTGGCGTCGACCCGGATCGCCCATTCCGGATTGGCGGTCAGGAAGGCGCCGATGCGCGGCCCCAGCCAGCGCACGCCGAAGCTGGGGCTGACGCGCAGGATCAGGTTGCGCAGGTCGCGCTGCCGGATGATGGCGCTGCGGGCGTTGCGGATCGAGCCGAAGGCATGGGTGGCCGTCTGGAACAGGATGTCGCCGTCATGGGTCAGGATCAGCTTGCGCCGCTCTCGCCGGAACAGGCGGACGCCGAACTGCGCCTCCAGCAGGCGGATCTGCTGGCTGACCGCCGAGGGCGTCACCCCCAGCTCCGTCGCCGCCCCGCCGACGGACCCTTGCCGGGCGACGGTCTCGAAACACTCGATGGCCTTGATGTTGATGTCACGCATGGTCGCCTGACAGTCCTCGAAACGCGCGACGCTGTCCAGCGGGAGCAAGGTTTCAGCCGCCCCACAGGTCATAGGCCGCCTTCAGATCCGGATCCCGGGCGGTGGCCTGATCGGGGGTGAGGCCCTCGCTGGCCGCCGCCCATGCGGCGCGGATGGCGCGGACCCCTGCGGCGGGGCCGCCGGGATGGCCGTGGATGCCGCCGCCGCCCAGATACATCAGGTCCAGCGTCTGCCCCGTGCGGCGCCAGGTCTCGAAGGCCTGCCCGCCCCATTGGCCCGAGCAGACCACCGGCAGCGCCCGGTCGGCCTCCGAGAAGATCGGCGTCGTCACGTCGGCAAACGAGCGCACGAAGCTGTCGTCGCCCTCCCAGTATTTCGCGGCGATGCCGTTGATCTGGAACTGGTCCACGCCCAGCAGGCGCCAGATCTTCTGATAGGGGCGGAAATCGTAGCCGAAGCCCGGATGCCGGGTCAGCAGGTCCCACCCGTTGCGATGGGCGTGCAGGCACAAGGCCGACCGCTTGCGCAGGAAGGCCATCCCTCCCGCCCCGATCGAGTTGATGTTGATCACCGCCGCGGTGCCGCCCTGAGCCACAACATGATCGTGGTGGCGCATCATCACGTCGGGATCGGCGGCCGAGATGCCAAAGGCATACATCACCCGCTTGCCCGTCCTTTGTTCGTGGTCGCGGATCACCGGCATGATCGCCGCGACCCGCGCGTCGAGCGGCGCATAGGCGGGGTTCATCATCTTCTCGTCGTCCTTGATGAAGTCGACGCCCGCGTCGCAGAGCGTCCGCACGACCCCTGCCGTCTCCTCCGGGATCAGCCCAAGCGACGGCTTGATGATCGAGGCGATGATCGGACCCTCGGCCACCCCTGTCAGGCGGCGCGAGCCTTCGATCCCGAACTGCGGCCCCGGATGGCAGGCGAAGTCGGACGGCAGGTCCAGGTCCAGGATGCGGATGCCGGTCAGCCCGCGCGCCGCGAAGACCCCGCCAAGCGTCACCGTCATCAGCGCCGCCAGGTCGGTGCCGATGCTGTCCAGCGGATAGGCGATCACCGCCTTGGCGCGGCGGAAGGGGCCGGGATGGCCCTGCGTCTCGGGCAGCGAGGGGGCGGGCAGGGGCTCCAGCATCGTCACCGCCTCGACCCGGGCGGCATGGCGGGCGCGCAGGGCGTCCGTCTCTCCGGGCAGCTCGGTGAAGGTGCCGGTGGACTGGTCGGCGGCGATCTTGGCGGCAAGGGCTCGCGGATCGCCGGGGGTCTCGATGCGGTAGGTGACGCGGATCATCGATTGGCTCATGCCGGGGTTCCTCTGCGGGGGCCGCCGCCGTCGCGGATCCAGCCGAAATAATCCTGCGACCCCATCTGGCCGCCCTTCAAGGCGATCTCCAGCCCGTCATGCGGGCCGTCGCCAAAGGCCCGGCACAGGGCCGCGCCCGGGATCGTGGGGGCCAGCGCCGTCAGCGCCTGCAGCCCCAACTGCCGCATCGCATGCCCCGAGGTGTCCCCGCCCGAGATCACCGCCCGCCGGATGTGCGACCCGCGCAGCACCCGGTCCAGGATCCGGCCCAGGGCCTCGCCGATGCGGCGGTTCGCGACGTCGGGCGCCATGCCGCTGGCGGCCAGCGCATGGCGGAACGCCGCCACCTGGTCGCCCCGATGCCCGGCGGCGGAATGGATCAGCGGGCTCTGCCCCGCCTCGGCCGCCGCCAGCCCGGCGCGGGTCAGGCGCGCGACCTCGGCCTCCAGCGCGGCCTCGCTGCCGCAGGCCGTGCGGGCGTCGAAGGGCAGCAGCGAGAAGCCCCGGCCCCCCGCCCAGTCCAGCTGCGCCGCCGTCACCGGCGAGACCGAGCCCGACACCACCGCGATGCGGTCCACCGCCCCCGCCGATCCGGGCGGCGGGGCGGCCGGGATCTGGCCCGTCCGCTGCCAGTGCCGCACCAACGCGTATTCGACGCCCTGGCTGCCCGCGACCAGCCCCATCCGGGCACGGTTGTGCCAGATCAGCGCGCCCGCCGCGGCCTCGCTGCCGGGCTCCATGCTGTCGATCGACAGGATGCGCGCGCCGTCCGCCAGCGCGGCCTCCAGCCGGGCCTGGGGATCCGTGGCCAGCGCCTCCAGGTCGATCAGCGCGCCGGGCAGGTCGGTCTGCGCCGCTAGATGCGCCAGCAGGTCCGATTCAGCCATCGGCGTGACCGGGTGGTGGGCCATCACCGGATGTCGGTCCAGCCGGAACACCCCGCCCGGCGCGCCCGCGAACAGATGCCCGAAGGCCTGATAGCGCCGCATCGCGGGCGCCGCGGTCAGCAGGGCCACCGCCTTTGCGGGGCGCACCGCCAGCCCCGCCGCGATCGCCGCCCCGATCGAGCCCGCATGCGGCGCGGAATCGAAGGTCGAGCAGATCTTGTAATGGATCAGCGCCGGGTCCAGCGCGTCCAGCGCGCGAAACAGCCCGGGCAGATGCGCGGCCATCCAGTCCGGCCCCTCGGCCCGCGCCGTGGTGGCGATCCCCAAGCCCGCGACATCGGCGAAGCGCGCCCGCAGGTCCGGCCCGGGGACTTGGGTGAACAGGACCGAGGGCAGGCCCGCGAAGGCCAGCACCTCCATCACCGCCGCCGAGCCGGTGAAGTCGTCCCCCAGCCAGGCGATGCGCAGCCCGTTCCGGCGATCCGTCATCCGCCCCCTCCTCCGCGCTTGACATGGCCTTGTGTTTATCATGTCATCATACCAGTTAGGCAAGTTGATTCCGGCGCGGCGGGGGGACGGATGACCAAGGTGGCGCTGCTGGGGGCAGGGGGCAAGATGGGGGTGCGGCTGGCGACCAACCTGGCCCGCTCCGACTTCGAGGTGGCCCATGTCGAGATCGGCGAGGCCGGGCGCGCGCGCCTCAAGGCCGAGCTCGGCATCGACTGCATCGACCGCGACGCGGCGCTGCAGGGGGCAGGGGTGGTCATCCTGGCCGTGCCCGACACGGTGATCCGCGCGGTGGCCGCCCAGATCGTGCCGACGCTGGCGCCGGGCACCATGGTCGTCGTGCTGGACGCCGCCGCGCCTTTCGCAGGCCATCTGCCCGACCGCGCGGACGTGACCTATTTCGTCACCCATCCCTGCCACCCGCCGATCTTCAACGACGAATCCACGCCCGAGGGCCGGGCCGACCATTTCGGCGGCGTCGCGGCGCAGCAGGGCGTCGTGAACGCGCTGATGCAGGGCCCCGAGGATCACTATGCCCTGGGCGACCGCATCGCGCGGGCCATCTATGCCCCGGTCGCCCGCAGCCACCGCGCCACCGTGCGGCAGATGGCCATGCTGGAGCCGGGCCTGTCGGAAACCGTCTGCGCGTCCCTGCTGTCGGTGATGCGCGAGGCGATGGACGAATGCGTGGCCCGCAGCGGCGTCAGCCACGACTGCGCCCGCGACTTCCTGCTGGGCCACATGAACATCCTGGGCGCGGTGATCTTCGAGGAACGCCAGGGCGCCTTCTCGGACGCCTGCAACAAGGCCATCGAGTTCGGCAAGCCGATGCTGATGCGCGACGACTGGAAACGCGTCCTCGAATGGGACGAGATCGAGGCCAGCATCCACAGAATCACATAAGACCATCTCATCATAGCTGTTCAACACCGCCATCGCCCGTGGGGCCAAGGCGATCATCCTGGACAATGCCGGGGCCGACGCCACGGTCGCCGCCGTTCAATCGGCCAAGGATGCGGGCATTCCGTCCTTCCTGATCGACCGCGAGATTAAGGAAAGCGGCATCGCCGTCAGCCAGATCGTGTCCAACAACTATCAGGGCGCGCAGCTGGGGGCCGAGGAGTTCGTCCGCCTGATGGGCGAGGAAGGGCAGTATGCCGAACTGCTGGGCCGCGAGGCCGACACCAACGCCGGCATCCGGTCGTCGGGCTATCACGACATCATCGACCAGTATCCGGATCTGGAGATGGTCGCCCAGCAGACTGCCAACTGGTCGCAGACCGAGGCCTTCACGGTGATGGAGACGATGCTGCAGGCCCATCCCGACATCAAGGGCGTGATCTCGGGCAACGACACGATGGCGATGGGAGCCTGGGCCGCGCTGGAGGCGGCGGGGCGGACCGACGTGATCGTGGTGGGCTTCGACGGCTCGAACGACGTGCGCGACTCCATCAAGGCGGGGGGCATCAAGGCGACGGTGCTGCAGCCGGCCTTCCGCCAGGCGCAGCTGGCGGTCGAGCAGGCCGACGCGTCTCTGCGCACCGGCACGACGGGCCTGGACGAGAAGTAGCTGATGGATTGCGTCCTGATCACCGCAGACAATGCCGATCAGCTGGAAACCTTCGCGCTGGCCGAATGAGGCCCCGCGGGTCCGGTCGCGCGCCGGACCCGCCCCATCCCCATAGGATCCGCCGATGACTCCTGCATGGACCGTCCTCAGGGTCGGCGCGCTTGTCCTGCTGCCCGGCTGCAAGATCGTGGCGAACCCCGACCCCGCATCCGCCGAGGTGCCGATGGCCGACGACCAGCACATGGCGGGGCGGGCCACGCAGATCTTCGACGAGGAACTGCCGGCCTATGTTCAGGACCGCGCCGTCACCGCCCCCGATCTGCGCGCCGCGCTTGCGCAGGGACTGGACGCGGCGGGCACCGCCCATGGGATCCGCCCGGCATCCGAAGGCAGCCCGTGGAACTTCATCCTGCAGGCCGAGGGCGTGGTGGTGGAGGCCGATCGCGACTCCCGCGCCGCCAAGGTGATGCTGGATACCGATGCGGACGGGCAGGGGGACCTGACCGTGCAACTGGGCCCGGTCATCCGGGGCACCGCGCTGCGCGACGCGCTGGACTTCCTGGTCTTCACCGAATTCCGCGACCAGATCGAATTCGCCAAGCTGGCCCGCGCCCTGAACGATCAGGCCCATCGGCGGCTGACCCTGCCCGAGGGCGATCTGACCGGGCAGCGCCTGTCCGTCCGGGGCGCGATGACCCTGCCCGCCGCCGACGCCGCTTGGGTCGTGGTGCCGACCGCCCTGGCCGCGCCATGACCGTGGGTCTGCAGATCCGTGGCGGCACCAAGGTCTATCCCGGCACCAAGGCGCTGCAGGGCGTGGATTTCGACTTGCATCTGGGCGCCGTCAACGTGCTGGTCGGCGAGACCGGCACCGGGAAATCGACGATGATGAAGGTCATCGCCGGGGTCGAGCACCTGACCGAGGGCCAGATCCTGATCGACGGCCATCCGGTGCGGCTTGACAGTCCCGATGCGGCCCGCCGCCACGGCATCGGCATCGTGTTCCAGGAACTGAACCTGTTTCCCAACCTGACCGTGGCCGAGAACATCTTCATGGGCCGGGAATGCACCCGCGCGGGCATCGACATCGACCGTGGCGAACAGCGGGCGCGCACGCGGGCGCTGATGGCGCGGCTGGAACAGGACATCCACCCCGACACCCTGCTGGGCGATCTGCGCGTGGGCCAGCAGCAGATCGTCGAGATCGCCAAGAGCCTCGCCCGCGACGCCCGCATCCTGATCCTGGACGAACCGACCAGTGCGCTGTCGGCCACCGAGGTCGAGATCCTGTTCCGCGTCATCGGCGACCTGCGCCGCCAGGGCGTGGGCATCGTCTACATCTCGCACCGGCTGGGGGAACTGCTGCGGATCGGCGACCACATCACCGTCCTGCGCGAGGGGCGCATCACCGGGGCGCGGTCGATGCAGGGCGTCGATCTGGACTGGATCGTGCGCGCCATGATCGGTGGAGCCAGCAAGGACTATGCCAAGGCCACCGACCACCCCTTCGGGCCCGAGGTCTTTCGCGCCGAGGATGTCTGCCTGACCCGCCCGGGCGGCATGGCCGTTGATCATGTCAGCCTCTCGGTGCGCGAGGGCGAGATCCTGGGCGTCTACGGCCTGATGGGCGCGGGGCGCAGCGAGTTTCTGGAATGCGTCATCGGGCGGCACCGTCATGCGACCGGGCGCCTGTTCATCCAAGGCCGCCCGCTGACCGCGCGCAGCATCGCGGGGCGCATCGCCCAAGGGATCGCCCTGATCCCCGAGGACCGCAAGAACGACGGTCTGGTCCAGATCCTGTCGATCCGCGAGAACATGACGCTGTCCAGCCTGGGACAGGTCACGACGGCCGGCGTGCACATGAACCTGGGTGCGGAACGGCGCCGCGTGGGCGCGTTCATCAAGCGGCTGGTCGTCAAGATCGCCTCGATGGACAACCCGGTCTCGTCGCTGTCGGGCGGCAACCAGCAGAAGGTCGTGATCGGCAAGGCGCTGATGACCCGGCCCAAGGTCCTTCTGATGGACGAGCCGTCGCGCGGCATCGACATCGGCGCCAAGGCCGAGGTGTTCCGCACAATGCGCGAGCTGGCGGCGCAGGGCTTGGGGATCGTCTTCGTCACGTCGGATCTGGAAGAGCTGATGGCCCTGTCGGACCGCATCGTCGTCATGTCGAACGGCCGTGTCACGGGCCGCTTCGACCGCCGCGACGCCACCGAAACCGCCCTCGTCGCCGCCTCGGCCAAGGGTCACAGCCTCAGGGAACCCGCCGCATGAGCGAGATCGCAACCGCCCCGCGCCGCCCGCCGCAGACCACCCAGATGCTGCTGGTGGCGCTGAAGGCGCGTACCTTCATCGCGCTGATCCTGGTCTTCGCCTTCTTCGCCGTCGCGGCCCCGAACTTCTTCTCCACCGCCAACATGGTCATCATGTCCAAGCATGTGGCGTTGAACGCGTTTCTGGCGATCGGCATGACGTTCGTCATCATCTCGGGCGGGATCGACCTGTCGGTCGGTTCCATCGTGGGGCTGTGCGGCATGGCCGCCGGATACCTGATCCTGAACGGGATCGACGTGGGGCTCGGCTGGACGATGCACTTCAACACGGTCGAGATCTGCCTGATCGTCATGGCGGTGGGGGTGGCCATCGGCGCGGTGAACGGGGTCCTGATCACCCGGCTGAACGTCGCGCCCTTCATCGCCACCCTGGGGACGCTCTACATCTGCCGCGGGGCGGCGATGCCGTTCTCCGACGGGCGGACCTTTCCGAACCTGACGGGATCGGCGGACTACGGGTCGGACACGTTTCGGCTGATCGGGGCAGGGACCTGGGCGGGGCTGCCCGTCACCATCTGGATGCTGATCGCGGTGGCCATGCTGGCCGCCTACATCGCCGGGCGCACGCCCCTGGGGCGCTATATCTACGCCGTCGGCGGCAACGAGCGCGGCGCGGCCCTCTCGGGCGTCAAGGTCGACCGGATCAAGCTGTTCGTCTACATGTTCAGCGGGTTGTGCGCGGCGCTGGTCGGGCTGATCATCAGCTCGCAGCTGGTGGCGGCGCATCCTGCCACGGGCCAGTCGTTCGAGCTGAACGCGATCGCGGCGGCGGTCCTGGGCGGCACATCGATGTCCGGCGGACGCGGCCGGATCGGCGGCACGATCGTGGGCGCCTTCGTGATCGGCGTGCTGTCGGACGGGCTGGTGATGATGGGCGTGTCGTCGTTCTGGCAGACGGTCATCAAGGGCCTGGTGATCATCGCCGCGGTGGTGGTCGATCAGGCGCAGCAAAAGCTGCAGGCCCGCGTGGCGTTGCAGGCCCGCGTGGCGTTGCAGGCCGGGGCGGGGGCGTGACACCTTGAGGCGCGCCTGATCGGCTGCGGGACTTTCGCCCGGAACCAGCTGCATGCCTGGCGCGCCATCGCCCCAACCGTGGCAGCGCATCGACCGCTGGTCGAGGCAGCGGCTGTGACCAGCCTGCACGCGATCTGCCGGAAACCATTTGCCAAAAGGGTAGTGATCCGCGCGCTTGGCGCTCCATCGCCCCACAGCCTCTGGCGTGCCATCTGGACTCCCGCACCGGGCCGCTAGGCGGCTGACGGTTTTCTCTGTGCTGCAGGACAAGGAGAAACAGCCGGTCGGCGCCTTTACCGAGATGGGCAGGGCGCTGTTTAGCGTACTGACAACATGATCGCCGGCGGAACGTGCATCCCGGGTTCGGCCAGCCTGGAGGCAAATGCCGGCAAACCCGGCGTGGTTCAGGCGGAAGGGAAGCAGGTTCTCCGGATGTCGGGAAAACATTGTAAAACGAAACCCTTGCAGGTTTTCGTTCCATCGCGCGCCACCGGCCCGCAGACATTTATCAAGTTGAACTGTCTTGTTCGAATCAACCTGGAGAGGTATCCAAGAGGCAACCTCAGGTTGAGGTTATTTCGGTCCCATCGGTAGATCCTCCGCTTGTCGGCATCGACCGGTCACATGTTCACGCCTGCTTTCGTACGCGCTGGAAGGCGACGTGCGTCGGCGAAAATGAGGACGCGCTATGCCCTTTTTGACAGAACTCCAAGGCGCCACTATTTCAGTGGAAGCCGACACCCCTGTCGTGACCTTCCCCGAAACCGGAGTGCTCAACTCTTTCGGAGAATCCCGTCAGTTCGACGACTACAACGTGCTCAAGGACTCCACGCCCAACCAGACGGCCCCCGGTGATTTCATCGCGCCCGTCTTTACCGAGCAGGTTAATGGGCAGCCGGTCGACACTCCCTTTCCCGGAACCTTCGTCGGAAGCGGCACCTTTGGAAATGGTTCCCTCTCGATCGGCACCGACCCGCTGCCAATCTCCGGTATTGAGTTACTGAGAGTCAATCTCACCCTCAATGGCGTGTCTGCAGACTATTTTCAGGCAGATGGCAAGATCTACGCGATCACCGAACAAGCGCTTGACGCAAACAGTCTGGGCGTGACGGGAAGCGTTTCTTTGTCTGGCCTTCCCCTGCCTTTGCCGGAAGGCACCACGCTGGCAAACCTCAACGAAGCGATCTCTGGGGTGCCTGGGGTTGGTGGCCTGCTGGATGACCTGATCGACGACACTGGCTCGCTCACGCAGAACCTGCTGAACACCGTGGCCACGTCTGTCGACGTCAATACCGATGTCAATCTCACCGTCCCGGGCGATGATATCAACGCGCTGGTCTGCTTTGCGACGGGATCGATGATCCTGACCCCCGGGGGCTACCAGGCGGTAGAGAACCTGAAGGCGGGCGACCTTGTCTGCACGAAGGACAACGGGGACGCTCCGATCTCGTGGATCGGGTCCCGCGCTGTCAGCGCCGCGACGCTTGCCGAGTATCCTGGCCTGCGTCCCATCCGCATCGCGGCCGGCGCCTTGGGGTCGGGGCTGCCCAGTTCCGATCTGGTCGTCTCGCCCCAGCACAGGGTTCTGGTGCGTTCGGCCGTGGCGCAAAAGATGTTCGGCACGAACGAGGTCCTTGTCGCGGCAAAGCAGCTGCTTCAGCTCGACGGGATCGACATCGCCACCGACCTGGCCAGCGTGGTGTATGTCCACTTCATGTTCGATCAGCATCAAGTGGTGATCGCGAACGGAGCGGAAACCGAGTCGATGTTCACCGGTCCGCAGGCCCTGAAGTCGGTCGGTCGCGCGGCGCGCGCGGAGATCTTCGCCCTGTTCCCCCATCTTGCTGACAAGGACTATGCGCCGCAGGGCGCGCGCATGCTGCCCTCGGGCCGGATGGCGCGCAAGCTGGTGTCCCGCCACATCCAGCATCGCAAGCAGCTGGTCTGACCTGAAGGCCTTACGACCACTGCATGACAAAGCCCGCGCCTTGGCGCGGGCTTTCGTCGACGCCGGACGCGGCCGGTCTTGCTCAATGACCGTCTCTTGCTCAAGCCTGCGCTGGACTTGCCGGTGAGCCGTCGCCATCGCGCCACAGGAACGCCACCGGTCCGGGTGACCCTGGCAAGCGACCGGCGACCGGCGGGGGCAGCTGGGACAGCCGCACGGCGTGCTCGTGCCGAGGGCAGGCCTGCGGCCTCGCCGGTCTACCATCGGAAAAGACGGGCACCTGATCCGGGCCGCGATCCGGCCTCCGCAGCCGACGCGACCCGTGGACGGGACGCTTCGGATCTGCCCGATCACCTAGATTGCAATTGTATCGGGACGCTGAAACGGGTTGTCTGCTGCAAGCGGTCGTCCCAGAGGCGGCCTGTTCCAGAACCAGGGAGAAGACCATGAAGAAGGTGATGACACACCTCGGGCTTGCGCTGCTGTCCTCGACGATGATCGCGGGGGCCGCCTCGGCCGAGACGATCCGGTGGGCCCGGGCCTCGGATGCGCTGACGCTGGATCCGCATTCGCAGAACCAGGGCGTGACCCACAACTTCGCGCACCACATCTACGAGACGCTCGTCGACCGCGACGACGAGGGCACGCTGCAGCCGCGGCTGGCGACCGAATGGTCCCTCAAGGAGGGCGATCCGACCGTGTGGGTGTTCCGCCTGCGCGAGGGCGTCACCTTCCATGACGGCGCCGCGTTCACCGCCGAGGACGTCGTCTTCTCGCTGGACCGCGCCCGGTCCGAGGCCTCGAACATGCGCCAGCTGCATGTCGACGTGGCCGAGGTTCGCGCGATCGACGACTATACCGTCGAGGTCCAGACCACCGGCCCCTCGCCGCTCTATCCCAACAACCTCACGAATACCTTCATCATGGACAAGGACTGGTCCGAGGCCAACGACGTGGTCGAGGTGCAGGACTATGCCGCGGGCGAGGACAACTTTGCCGTCCGCAACACCAACGGCACCGGCCCCTATGTCCTGCAGTCGCGCGAGGTGGATGTCCGCTCGGTCCTGACGATCAACGAGACCCACTGGGCCGAGGACACGCCGGCCGTGACCGAGATCATCTATCTGCCCATCGCCGACAACGCGACCCGGATCGCGGCGCTGCTGTCGGGCGAGGTCGATCTGGTGCAGGACGTGCCCGTGCAGGACATCGACCGGCTGCAGGGCACCGGCGGCATCAAGATCGAGACCGGGCCGGAAAACCGGGTGATCTATTTCGGCTATCGCTTCGACGAGGAGCCGCTGGCCTCGTCCAACGTCACCGACGCCAACCCCTTCAACGATCCCCTCGTGCGCGAGGCGATGGAGCTGGCCGTGGACCGCGATGCCATCGCGCAGGTGGTGATGCGCGGTCAGGCGATCCCCACGGGCGTCGCGAACCCGCCCTTCGTCGCCGGCTGGACCGAGGAGCTGGACGCCTATCCCGCCGTCAACCTCGAGCGCGCGCAGGAACTGATGGCCGAGGCCGGATACGAGGACGGCTTCACCGTCACGCTGGACACGCCGAACAACCGCTATGTGAACGACGAGGCGATCAGCCAGGCCGTCGTCGGCATGCTGGGCCGCATCGGCATCACCGTGACGCTGGCCTCGCGCCCGGTCGCGCAGCACTCGCCGCTGGTCACCAACAACCAGACCGATTTCTACCTGCTGGGCTGGGGCGTTCCGACCTTCGATTCGGCCTATGTCTTCAACGACCTGGTCCATACCAAGGAAGGCAGCTACGGCGCCTACAATGGCGGCCTCTATTCGAACCCCGAGCTGGACGCCAAGATCCAGTCCTTGGGCACCGAGACCGACATGGAGGTCCGCGACGCCACCGTGGCCGAGATCTGGGCCGAGGTGAAGGCGGAGCGCGTGCTGCTGCCGATCCACAATCAGGTGCTGGCGTATGCGATGCGCGACGACATCACGCTGCCCGTGCACCCCGAGAACCAGCCGCTGCTGACCTCGCTGACCTTCGCCGAGTGACGTGACGACGTGACAGACCGCCGCGTTCGGGTTCGCCCCGGCGCGGCGGTTTCCCATTCGAAAGGACAAGGCGCATCATGTTGGCCTTCATCATCCGGCGTCTGGCCCAATCGGTGCTGGTCATGCTGTTCGTGGCGCTGATCGCGTTCGTCGTCTTCCGCTATGTGGGCGACCCCATCGCCAGCATGGTCGGGGTCGAGACGCGTCTGGCCGATCAGGAGATCATGCGCGACAGGCTGGGCCTGAACGACCCGGTCATCCTGCAGTTCCTGCGCTTCATCGGCAACGCCCTGCAGGGAGAGTTCGGGATCTCGTACCGCCTGCAGCAGCCGGTGACGGAACTGATCCTGTCCCGCCTTCCCGCCACGCTGGAACTGGCCTTCGCCTCGGCCACCATCGCGCTGGTCTTCGGGCTGGTGCTGGGGGTCTTCACCGCCCTGAAGCCGCGCGGCTTCGCCACCGGCCTCATCATGGCCATTTCGCTGATCGGCGTCTCGCTGCCCACCTTCCTGATCGGGATCGGGCTGATCTACATCTTCGCGGTCGAGCTGGGCTGGTTCCCCTCCTTCGGGCGCGGCGACACCGTCGATCTGGGCGGCTGGCGCACCGGTCTGCTGACCGAAAGCGGGCTGCGATCCCTGGTGCTGCCCGCGATCACGCTGTCGCTGTTCCAGCTGACGCTGATCATGCGCCTTGTGCGCGCTGAGATGCTGGAGGTCCTGCGCACCGAATACATCCGCTTTGCCCGCGCGCGCGGGCTGTCGCAGCGGGCGGTTCATTTCGGCCATGCGCTGAAGAACACGCTGGTGCCGGTCCTGACCATCACCGGGCTTCAGCTGGGATCCGTGATCGCCTTCGCCATCGTGACCGAGACGGTCTTTCAGTGGCCGGGCGTCGGATCGCTGTTCATCGTCTCGGTGCAGGTCGTCGACGTGCCCGTGATGGCGGCCTATCTGATGTTCATCGCGCTGGTCTTCGTGCTGATCAACCTGATCGTCGATATCCTTTATTACGTCGTGGACCCGCGCCTGCGCGTGGATGGCGGCGGAAGCGGAAAGTAACCCATGAAAAACCCCACCCAAGGCAATGCGGCCCCCATCGTGCCGCCCAAGCCCCAAGGCAGGCTGAAAGCGGCGCTGGACAGCGACATCTTCTATTCCTGGCGCCGCTCGCCCGTCACGATCGTGGCGACGGTGGTGGCGCTGGCGCTGATCCTGATGGCGATCCTGGCCCCCTTAATCGCGCCCCACAACCCGTTCGACCCGGCCAGCCTGAACCTGATGGACGGCTTCACCCCGCCGATGACGGAAAACCAGTTCACCGGAAACAGCTATCCCCTGGGCACCGACAACCAGGGCCGGGACATGCTGTCATCCATCATGTACGGCAGCCGCATCAGCCTGTTCGTCGGCGCCATGGCCACGGCCTTCGCGATCACGCTCGGCGTGTCTCTGGGGCTGGTGGCGGGCTACAATGGCGGCATGATCGACGGCATCATCATGCGCATCGCCGACATCCAGCTGTCCTTCCCCGGCATCCTCATCGCGCTCTTGATCTTCGGCATCGCGCGCGGCGTGATCCCCGCCAACCAGCAGGAGAGCATGGCGATCTGGGTCCTGATCGTCGCGATCGGCCTGTCGAACTGGGCGCAGTTCGCCCGCACCGTGCGCGGCGCCACGATGGTCGAGCGGCAGAAGGATTATGTCTCGGCCGCGCAGATCATGGGCGTGCATCCCTTCCTGATCCTGCTGCGCCACGTCCTGCCCAACGTGCTGGGCCCGGTCCTGGTGATCGGCACGATCGGCCTGGCCCTGGCGATCATCGAGGAGGCGACGCTGTCCTTCCTGGGCGTGGGCGTGCCCCCGACCCAGCCCTCGCTTGGCACGCTGATCCGGATCGGGCAACAGTTCCTGTTCTCGGGCGAGTGGTGGATCCTGCTGTTCCCGGCGGTGACGCTGATCCTGCTGGCCCTGTCGGTGAACCTGCTGGGCGACTGGCTGCGCGACGCGCTGAACCCCAAGCTGCGCTGAGGAAAAGATGACACAACCCGTTCTCTCCGTCCGCAACCTGACGGTCGAATTTCCGACGCGACACGGCATCCTGACCGCCGTGCAGGACATCACCTTCGACATCATGCCCGGCGAGGTGCTGGGCGTGGTCGGCGAAAGCGGCGCGGGCAAGTCGATGACCGGGGCCGCGATCATCGGCCTGATCGACCCGCCCGGCCGCATCGCCCAGGGCGAGATCTGGCTGGGCGACAGGCGCATCGACAACCTGCCCCCCGATCAGATGCGCAAGATCCGCGGCCGCCGGATCGCCATGATCTTTCAAGACCCGCTGACCTCGCTCAATCCGCTCTATCGCATCTCGCGCCAGCTGATCGAGACGATCCGCACCCACCTGCCGCTGTCGCAGGCCGAGGCCCGTAAACGCGCGGTCAGGCTGCTGGACGACGTGGGCATCCCCGATGCGGCCCGCCGGATCGACGACTATCCGCACCAGTTCTCGGGCGGGATGCGCCAGCGCGTGGTTATCGCGCTGGCGCTGTGCGCCGATCCCGAGGTGGTCATCGCGGACGAGCCGACGACCGCGCTGGACGTGTCCGTGCAGGCCCAGATCATCGACGTTATGAAAGAGATCTGCGCCGAACGGGGCGCGGCCATCATGCTGGTGACCCATGACATGGGCGTGATCGCCGAAACCGCCGACCGCGTGGCGGTGATGTATGCGGGCCGGCTGGCCGAGATCGGCCCCGTCGCCTCCGTCATCAAGGACGCCAAGCACCCCTATTCGCAGGGCCTGATGGGCGCGATCCCCAAGCTGGGCGAGAACCTGGACCGGCTGGTCCATATCCCCGGCGCGATGCCGCGCCTGAACGCGATCCCGCAGGGCTGCGCCTTCAATCCGCGCTGCCCGCAGGTCTTTGAGAAATGCCGCACCCACCGCCCCGCCGCGTCCGAGATCGAGCCCGGCCGGCGCGCGGCCTGCTGGCTCTATCCCGAGGTCACCGAAGCATGAGCGACACCCTTCTGGACGTCCGCCACCTGTCGCGGCGCTTCGACGTCTCGGCCCCCTGGCTCAACCGCAAGCTGGAAGGGCTGGACAAGACCTATGTGAACGCCGTCAAGGATGTCAGCTTCACCGTGGCCAATGGCCAGACCTTCGCACTAGTCGGCGAGAGCGGATCGGGCAAATCCACGATCGCCCGGCTGATCGTGGGCCTGCTGGAGCCCACCGAGGGCGAGATCGTCTTCGATGGCACCTCGCTGGCGCACGGGTTGAAGGGTGCCGAGGCGCGGCGTCTGCGGCGCCGGTTCCAGATGATCTTTCAGGACCCGCTGGCCAGCCTGAACCCGCGCTGGCGCGTGACCGACATCATCGCCGAGCCGCTGCGCGTGTTCGAACGCTCGATGAACGACCGCGCCCGCCGGATGCGCGTGGGCGAATTGCTGACCTTGGTCGGCCTCTCGCCCGAGGACGGGCTGAAGTTCCCGCACCAGTTCTCGGGTGGGCAGCGCCAGCGCATCGCCATCGCGCGCGCCTTGGCTGCCAATCCCGAATTCATCGTCTGCGACGAGCCGACCTCGGCGCTGGACGTGTCGGTGCAGGCGCAGATCCTGAACCTGATGAAGGACCTGCAGGATGAATTCGGGCTGACCTATGTCTTCATCTCGCACAACCTGCAGGTCGTGCGGCACATGGCGACCGAGATCGGCGTCCTCTATCTGGGCCGCCTGGCCGAGGTGGGCGGGGCCGAGGCGCTGTTCGCCACGCCCCAGCATCCCTATACGCGGATGCTGCTGGACGCCGTGCCCGACATCGAGATGACCGGCCGCCGCCGCAAGAAGGTCGAGGGCGAGATCCCCTCGCCGATCGACCCGCCCCCCGGCTGCCCCTTCCATCCACGCTGTCCCTTCGCCAATGACCGCTGCCGGATCGAGGTTCCCCGCCTGACCCGTCGCGGCGCGCAGGCCGCCGCCTGCCACGCGGTCGAGGAGGGCAGGATCTAGGCCGCCCCGGATCCCGGTGCACGGAGTGGTGCCACAGGCGTCCGGTCCCGGGCGTGCCCTTGTGGCCCCGCCCCCGGCGGTCCCGCATGCTGGCGGGTCGTCGGGGGCGGGAAAGCCCATTTGATTGTGAAACCGTCCCGGACGGTCGGCAATGGCGCTCCGTCGATGCAAGGGAATGCAGCACATCAGCATCCTGGGCATTCCATGTGGGTCCCGGCGGGAACATCCGCGGCCACGTCAGGTTCACCGCGCCCCATCGTGAGGAGAAATCCGATGACCTGCCGAAATCTGATGATAGGCGAAGCCATGGCTTCGGCCCCTCCCTCCCTCACGGCCGCTGCCCTCGTCGGGCAGCGAGAGGCCGCGGACGGTGCCAGGGTGCCCGCGCGTCGGGACGGCAAGAATGCCGCGAAGACCCGTCGCCTCGTCCTCGAGCGCCCGGCAGGACCTTTGCCATGCGTTCAGGCAGTGAGGTAACCGATGGCCATCAATCCGTTCCGGTTCCGACCGGAAACCCCGGACACCGCGCAAGAGCCCGAAGCCGAAGAACTCGACGGCGGCACGGGGGATTGGGAAGACAACTGGCTTTCCAATTCCATGGCCTGGGGAAGCCGGCTCTTTCTTCCTTCCTGGTGCGACACCCCGGAGCACTGGACCTCTCGCTTCAAGGACTATCTTCACACCTCCTGCCCCTGCTGCCTGTTCTTCAGGGGCATCTCGGTCGGGGTGACCTTTGGCCTGGGCATCGGTCTGGCAGCGGGACTTCTGGTATGAGACGTCCAGCAGGCAGTGCGTTTACTTTGGAGCGGGCTGCCGGAGCGGGGCGCGGAGGGTCGATGAGGCCCTCGCGGGTCCCGCAAGCGTCATGACCATCCCTCAAACGGGAAACGGCGCCTTTCGCTGCATCTAGCGCCTGGAGAATCCGCAAGTCGGACTATCAACACGTGAAGCCAAGGACTCGAAAGGGGGGTTGGTAGGCCCGGCAGGACTTGAACCCGCAACCAAGGCGTTATGAGCGCCCTGCTCTGACCAGTTGAGCTACAGGCCCCCGCAGCGGGGATCTGCCTAACCTCAGCCCGCGCGCAGGTCAAGCTTGGGCGTTGCCCCGGGGGCGGGGTTCGGCTATCGGGGGGCCGACATCAGCCGGGGGCCGCCATGACGAAGAACGGGATCAGCTATCGCGACGCGGGCGTCGACATCGACGCGGGCAACGCTCTGGTCGAGCGCATCAAGCCCGCCGCCGCCGCCACCGCGCGGCCGGGCGTCATGGATGCGCTTGGCGGCTTTGGCGCGCTGTTCGATCTGAAGGCCGCGGGCTATGACGATCCGGTGCTGGTCGCGGCCACCGACGGGGTGGGCACCAAGCTGCGCATCGGCATCGACACCGGGCATCTGGACGGGCTGGGGCAGGATCTGGTCGCCATGTGCGTGAACGATCTGGTCTGCCAAGGTGCGGAACCCTTGTTCTTCCTCGACTATTTCGCCACCGGCAAGCTGTCGATCGACGAGGGCGCCCGGGTGGTCGAGGGGATCGCGCGCGGCTGTCAGGCGGCAGGCTGCGCCCTGATCGGCGGAGAGACGGCCGAGATGCCGGGCATGTATCACGACGGCGATTTCGATCTGGCGGGCTTTGCCGTGGGCGCGATGCAGCGCGGCACGGCGCTGCCCTCGGGCGTGGCGGCGGGCGATGTGCTGCTGGGGCTGGCATCTGACGGGGTGCATTCCAACGGCTATTCGCTGGTGCGCAAGGTGGCCGAGCATGCGGGACTTGCCTGGGCGGACCCCGCGCCCTTTGCCGACACCACCTTGGGCGAGGCGCTGCTGACCCCCACGCGGCTCTACGTCAAGCCCGCGCTGGCGGCGATCCGGGCGGGGGGCGTGCATGCGCTGGCCCATATCACCGGCGGCGGGCTGACCGAGAACCTGCCCCGCGTCCTGCCCAAGGATCTGGGGGCGGATATCGACCTGACCGCATGGCCGCTGCCGCCGGTCTTCGGCTGGCTGGCCGATGCGGGCGGAATCGCGCAGGACGAGATGCTCAAGACCTTCAACAGCGGCATCGGCATGATCCTGGTCGTGGCCGCCGACCGGGCCGACACGCTGGCCGATCAGTTGGCAGGGCAGGGCGAAACCGTGCATCGCATGGGTACCGTCACGGAAGGCGCGGGCATCCGCTATTCCGGCACGCTTGCGTGACACGCGTCGCGATCCTGATCTCGGGCGGCGGATCGAACATGGTCCGGCTGGTTGAGGACATGACGGGCGATCATCCGGCGCGTCCGGTGCTGGTCGCCTCGAACGATCCCGGGGCCGGGGGACTGGTGCGGGCAGCCGAACTGGGCGTGCCCACGGCGGCCGTCGATCACCGCGACTTCCCCCGCGACCGCGAGGGGTTCGAGGCGGCCCTGCTGCAGCCGCTGCTGGCGGCGCGGCCCGACATCATCTGCCTGGCGGGCTTCATGCGCATCCTGACGCCGGGTTTCGTGCAGCGCTTTGCAGGGCGGATGATCAATATCCATCCCTCGTTGCTGCCGAAATATCCCGGCCTGCACACCCATGCCCGGGCGATCGCGGCGGGCGATGCGCAGGCGGGCTGCACCGTGCATCTGGTCACGCCGGAACTGGATGCCGGGCCGCTGCTGGGTCAGGCGCGGGTGGCGGTCCTGCCCGGCGACGATGCCGATGCGCTGGCCGCAAGGGTGCTGGTGCAGGAGCATCGCCTTTATCCGGCGGTGCTGCGGCGGTTTACTGTGGGCGACCGGACGCCGGTGATGATCTAGCTCAGGTCCACAGCTGGACGAGGGCCGCGACCGGATCGTCCTGCGTCCAGATCTCTGCGCCAAGCGCGATGAAATCGGTCATCGGCGACAGCTGCGCGATCAGGTCGCGGGTGATCGCACCCTCGGCCACGACCGGCACCTCGATCATCTCGGACCACCACTGGAACAGCTCCAGCTCGACCGGCTCGCCCTTGTAGAGCGCGCTTTCGGTGATGGGACCGAAGGCCACGTAATCGGCGCCGTGTTCGGCCGCCGACAGCCCCTCGTGGCGCGAATTGCCGCAGAAGGCGCCGACGATGGCGTCATCGCCCAGTTCCTTGCGGGCATAGCGCACGCTGCGCGCCCCGTCGGTCAGATGCACGCCGTCAAGGCCATGCCGCAGCGCCAGTTTGACATGGTCGTCGATCACCACGGCCACGTCGCGGGCATGCCCGATCTCGCGCGCCAGATCGGCCAGACGGCCCAGCTCGTCCTCTTCGGCGCCGCCGCGGATGCGCAGGCAGGCGGGGGCGATGCGGTCCATCACCTCGGCCAGCAGCGGACCCAGGGCCGAGGCCTGCGCCCCGGCGGGCGTCATCAGATACAGTTGTGGCGTGTCGTCACTCATGCAGGATCTCCTTCATGTCGCAGATAGCGCAGCTTGCCCGTCGCCGCCAGACGCACTAGATGCCGGACCATGCAAATCGAACGATCCCCCGTCATCATTCTGGTCCGTCCGCAGATGGGCGAGAATATCGGCGCCGCCGCCCGCGCCATGCTGAATTTCGGCCTGACCGAGATGCGGCTGGTCGATCCCCGCGACGGCTGGCCCAACCCCAAGGCGGTCGCCATGGCCTCGGGCGCCGCGGGCCGCGTGCTGGATCATGCCCGGGTCTATCCGACGTTGGCCGACGCGATGGAGGGCATCGAATACGCCTATGCCACCACCGCCCGGGGGCGCGAGCTGACCAAGCCCGTCCTGACGCCCGAGGCCGCCATGCGCGATGCCCGTGCGCGCGAGGGCCGCAGCGCCATCATCTTCGGCCCCGAACGCACGGGGCTGGAGAATGACGACATCGCCCGCGCCAGCGCCATCGTGACGGTGCCGGTGAACCCCGACTTTCCGTCCCTGAACCTCGCGCAGGCGGTGCTGCTGATGGGATACGAATACGGCCGCGACATCCTGCCGCCCGAGCCCGCCCCCCATCTGCGCCGCGGCATCGCCGAGACCCCCGCCGACCGCATCGAGATCGAGCGTCTGGGCGATCACTATGACGACCAGCTGACGCAGGCGGGGTTCTTCTTTCCCGAAACGAAGGCCGCCTCGATGCGGCTGAACCTGCGCAACATGTGGTCGCGTCTGGCGCTGACGCAGGGGGACGTGCGCATCCTGCACGGTATCCTGCGCCAGCTGACCCGCCGCTGACCGCCCCGACCTACGCTGCCAACAAGGAGAACCCGATGGCCAAGCGCCCCGTGTTTCAGGACGTCTCGGACCCCACAGCCACCAGCCGCCCCGTCCAGACCACCGGCATGATCGACGCCCGGCCCAAGGGCGCGCGCCGCGCGATCCGGGCCTGGCTGATGGTGCTGTTCGCGATGGTGCTGGCGATGATCGTGGTGGGCGGCGCCACGCGCCTGACCGGATCGGGCCTGTCGATCACCGAATGGGCGCCCGTCACCGGCACGATCCCGCCCCTGAGCGCCGCCGACTGGCAACGCGAATTCGATGCCTATCGCCAGATCCCGCAATATCTCGAGGTCAACCGCGGCATGTCCCTGTCCGAGTTCCAGTACATCTACTGGTGGGAATGGGGCCACCGGCTGCTGGGCCGCGCGGTCGGGCTGGTCTGGGCGCTTGGCTTTGCCTTCTTCTGGGCCACGTCCCGCATCCCCGCCGGCTGGACGCCGCGCCTGCTGGGCCTTGGTGCACTGGGCGGGCTGCAGGGCGCGATCGGCTGGTGGATGGTCAGTTCCGGCCTGACCGAGGGGATGGTCCGCGTGGCCTCCTATCGCCTTGCCACCCATCTGGGCATCGCCTTCGTGATCCTCGGGTTGATCACCTGGTACGTGCTGCACCTGTCGCGGTCCGAGGCCGAGCTGATGCGCTCCCGTCGCGCGGGCGAGGCCAAGCTGTTCTCCATGTCCACGGGCCTCATGCACCTGACCTTCCTGCAGATCCTGCTGGGCGCGCTGGTCGCGGGCATCGACGCGGGCCGCACCTATACCGGCTGGCCCACGATGGGCGGCGAATGGATCCCCGCCGCCATCTGGGACGGCACGATGGGCTGGCGCAACTTCTTCGAGAACCCGGCGCTGGTGCAGTTCATCCACCGCATGACCGGCTATCTGCTGGCGGCCTTCGCGGTGGTGGTCTGGCTGCGCGCGCGCCGCTCGCCCCATCCGGTCACGCGGCAGGCTTTCACGGTGATGATCGCCGCCATGGCGGTGCAGATCGCCTTGGGCATCGCCAACGTGATCCATGCCTCGCCCTTGCATCTGGCGTTGACGCACCAGCTGGGCGCGGTGATCCTGTTCGCCTGCCTGCTGCGGGCCCGCCATCACGCCCGCTATCCCCATGAAACCTCGATCCGAGGAGTGACCCGATGAGCGCCCTGACCGACCTGCTGGCCTTTCAGCGCCAGACCGAAGCCCTGTCGTCGGTGGCCGAGCGCCTTGGCTGGGACCAGGAGACGGTGATGCCGCGCGGCGCCACCGAACAGCGCGCCGAGGAGATGGGCGCCATGGAGGAGGTGCTGCACGAACGCCGCACCGATCCGCGCTTGGGCGAATGGCTGGACGATGCCGATCCGCAGACCGATGCCGACCGCCGCGCCGTCGACCTGATCGCCCGCGACTTCGCCCGCACCAGCCGCGTGCCCGCGCGTCTGGCCTCCGAACTGGCGCGGCTGACCTCGCTGGCGCAAGGCATCTGGGCCGAGGCCCGCGCCAAGGACGCGCCCGAGGATTTCCTGCCGACCCTTGATCAGGTCCTGATGCTGAAGCGCGAGGAAGCCGCCGCCCTGGCCGATGGCGGCGATCTGTACGATGCGCTCTTGGAGGATTACGAGCCCGGCATGACCGGCGCGCGCCTGGCCTCGCTCTTCGATGCGATGCGCCCGCGTCTGGTGACGCTGCGCGACGACGTGCTGGGGGCGGATCGACAGCCGCAGCCGCTGTCGGGGCATTTCCCGCAGGAAACCCAGCTGCGTTTGGCGCGCAGCTGCGCCACGGCCTTCGGCTATGACTGGACGCGGGGGCGGATCGATCTGGCCGTGCATCCCTTCAGCTCGGGCCGCTGGCAGGACAGCCGCATCACCACGCGGGTGGTCGAGACCGATCCCTTCAACTGCATCTATTCGACGATCCACGAGGTCGGCCATTCCAGCTACGAGCTGGGCATCGACCCCGACTATGCCTTCACGCCCCTGGGGCGCGGCGTGTCGATGGGGGTCCACGAAAGCCAGAGCCGCATCTACGAGAACCAGATGGGCCGGGGCCGCGCCTTCACCGGCTGGCTGTTCGAGCGGATGTCCGAGGCCTTCGACGGGCTGAACATCACCGACCCGGACGCCTTCTATGCCACCGTGAACCGCGTGACCCCGGGCTATATCCGCACCGAATCCGACGAGGTGCAGTACAACCTGCACGTCATGCTGCGCTTCGATCTGGAGCGCGACCTGATCTCGGGCCGCCTCGACACGCGCGATCTGGTCGAGGCCTGGAACGCGCGCTTCCTGAAGGATTTCGGCGTGGCGGTGGACCGTCCCGCGAACGGCCTGCTGCAGGACGTGCACTGGGCGGTGGGCCTCTTCGGCTATTTCCCGACCTATGCGCTTGGCAATGTCTATGCGGGCTGCCTCAACCAGGCTTTGCGCGCCGACTTGCCCGACCTGGACGAGGCGCTCGCCCGCGGCGACGCCACCCCCGGCACGGAATGGCTGCGCGAGAACCTGCAGCGCCATGGCGGCCTGATGACCCCGACCGAGGTCATCGAGACCGCCTCGGGCGGCCCCGTCGGCCCGGAGCCGCTTCTGGATTACCTCGAGGAGAAATTCGGGCGGATCTACGCGTTGTGAGCAAAGAGTGGATATTTAAGCCAAGATGAAAGCGGCGCGTTTCACTCTTTCATCTTGGTGAAAATATCCCGGGGGGTCCGGGGGGCTGGCCCCCCGGCATGGCGGGACGCAAGAGCATCGCCTATTCCGCCGCCCGTGCCATCGGGTTGTTCGGATGCTGGGTCCAGTTGGCATAGCCCGCGCGGGCCTGTCCGGTGCGCTTGTCGATCTCGCCCAGTTCCAGCTCGCGCATGGTGATGCAGTCCTCGACCGGGCACACATCGACGCAGAGGTTGCAGGCCACGCATTCCTCCTCGATCACCTCGAAGACCCGGCCCGGCTTCATGGCGATGGCTTGGTGGCTCGTGTCCTCGCAGGCGGCATAGCAGCGGCCGCAGCTGATGCAGGCGTCCTGGTCGATCACCGCCTTGGTGACATAGTTCAGGTTCAGGTGCTGCCAGTCGGTGACATTGGGGGTGGCGCGGCCGATCAGGTCCGACAGTTCCATCTCGTGGCTGTCCAGATAGTCGTGCAGGCCGGTGATCATCTCCTGCACGACCTTGAAGCCATAGGTCATCGCCGCCGTGCAGACCTGAACGTTGCCCGCGCCAAGGGCCATGAACTCGGCAGCGTCGCGCCAGGTGGTGATGCCGCCGATGCCGCTGATGGGCAGGCCCGCCGTCTCGGGGTGGCGCGCGATCTCGGCCACCATGTTCAGCGCGATGGGCTTGACCGCCGGGCCGCAATAGCCACCATGGCTGCCCTTGCCGTCGATGGTGGGCTGCGGCGCGAACAGGTCCAGATCGACCGAGGTGATCGAGTTGATCGTGTTGATCAGGCTGACCGCATCCGCGCCGCCGCGCTTGGCGGCCTCGGCAGGTTTCCTCACGTCGCTGATGTTCGGGGTCAGCTTGACGATGCAGGGCATGCGCGAGTGCGTCTTCACCCACCGCGTGACCATCTCGATATATTCCGGCACCTGGCCCACGGCCGATCCCATGCCGCGTTCGGCCATGCCGTGCGGGCAGCCGAAGTTCAGCTCGACCCCGTCGGCCTCGGTGTCCTCGATGCGGGCCAGGATGTCGCGCCAGCTGTCCTCGTCGCAGGGCACCATCAGGCTGATGATCAGCGCGCGGTCGGGATAGTCGCGTTTGACCGACTTGATCTCGCGCAGGTTCACCTCCAGCGGGCGGTCGGTGATCAGCTCGATATTGTTGATGCCCAAGACGCGCCGGTCGGGGCCATGGATCACGCCATAGCGGGGGCCGTTGACGTTGACGACGGGGGGGCCTTCGGAGCCCAAGGTCTTCCACACGACGCCGCCCCATCCGGCCTGAAAGGCGCGGCGGACGTTGTATTCCTTATCCGTTGGGGGGGCCGAGGCCAGCCAGAAGGGGTTGGGGGACTTGATGCCGATGAAAGTGCTGCGCAGGTCTGCCATGGGGTGCGTCCTCAGCCGGGGATTTCGACGGGACGTCCGGTCAGCCGGGCGTCGATGTCTTCTGCCGCGTCGCGGCCTTCGGCCACGGCGGTGACGGTCAGGTCGTCCCCGCCCGCCGCGCAATCGCCGCCCGCCCAGACCCCGTCGAGGCTGGTGCGGCCCGGCCCGGTGACGGCGATCTTGCCGCCCTCCAGCGCCAGCCCCTCGGGCGCGCCGTCCAGCCGCTGGCCGATGGCGCGGAAGACCTGATCGGCCTTCAGGCGGAAGCGGTCCTCGGTCAGGGTCAGGCCCCCGGGGCCGTCGACGCTATAGGCGAACTCGACCTCGGTCACGGCGCCGTTGCCGTGGACGGCGACGGGGGCGGCGTTGCAGATGAGGCGCACGCCGCTGGCGGTGGCGTGGTCCTGCTCATGACGGCTGGCGCCCATGCGGTCCTGACCCCGGCGATAGACGATGCTGACGTTTTCCGCGCCCAGCAGCCGGGCCTGCACGGCGGCGTCCACGGCCGTCATGCCGCCGCCGATCACCACCACGTCGCGGCCCACCGGCAGGGTGCCCAGATCCGAGGCCTGCCGCAGGTCGCGGATGAAGCTGACCGCGTCCAGGACATGGGTCCGGTCCTCGCCCGTCGCGCGCAGGGCGTTCACGCCGCCCAGACCCATCCCGAGGAACACCGCGTCGTAGTCCGCCTGCAGCGCCTCCAGCGTGATGTCGCGGCCCAGGGACTGATCGTGGCGCAGGGTGATGCCGCCGATGCCCATCAGCCAGTCAACCTCGGCCTGGGCGAAGCCGTCCACGGCCTTGTAGCTGGCGATGCCGTATTCGTTCAGCCCGCCGGGCTTGGGACGGGCCTCGAAGATGGTGACCTCGTGGCCCTTGGCGGCCAGCCGATGGGCGGCGGCCAGACCGGCGGGGCCTGCGCCCACGACCGCCACGCGCTTGCCGGTAGCGACAGCGCGCTTGAAGGGATGCGCATCCTGGGCCATCAGCCCGTCGGTGGCATAGCGCTGCAGGGCGCCGATCTCGACGGGCTGGCCCTCGGCCTCCATCCGCACGCAGGCGCCTTCGCAGAGCTGCTCGGTCGGGCAGACGCGGGCGCACATGCCGCCCAGGATGTTGGCGTGAAAAATGGTCATCGCCGCCGCGTCCGGCGTGCCGGTCGAGATCTGGCGGATGAACAGCGGGATGTCGATGCTGGTGGGACAGGCCGTGATGCAGGGTGCGTCATGGCAGAAATAGCAGCGGTCGGCGGCGATGCGCGCCTCGTGGCGGTCCAGCGGCGGGGCGACATCGACGAAATTCTCCGCCAGCTGGTCTGGGGTCAGTCGGCCCGGAACGACGCCCGGGGTCAATCGTGGGGGGGTCTGTATCGCTTGGGACATTTCCGTCTCCTGGCTCACCTGTTGGTCGTTTCAGGCTGGCACAGGTCCGTTTTTTTATCAAATGGTAAAATATGGGCCGCGAAGCTTTGCGGAAATTTCAGGCAGGCAGATCGAGGATCGCCGCCAGACCGCCCAGATCCGAGCGTTCCAGACGCAACTCGCCGCCATGCAACGCGGCCAGATCGGCCACGATGGCCAGTCCCAGCCCGGCGCCGGGGGGGCCCAGCTCGTCCAGCCGGGCGCCCCGGATCAGCGCGCGGGGGGCCTGCGTCGCATCCAGGCCCGGGCCGTCATCGTCAATGCGCAGGATCAGGCGGTCAGGGGACGGCGTCACGGTCAGGCGCAGGCGGGTGCGGCCCCATTTCACGGAATTCTCGGAGAGGTTGCCGATCATCTCCTCCAGATCCTGACGTTCGCCGGGGAAGGCGGCGTCCGGGGGGCAGTGGACCTCGACCTGCATGCCCTTGTCGGAGAGGGGCCAGCGCAGGACCAGAAGGATATCGTCGATCACCGGGGCGATGGGGGTCCGCTGACCCAGCAGGCGGGGCCCGGCCTGACGCGCGCGGCGCAGGTGCCAGCCGATCAGCCGGTCCATGCGGGTGATCAGCGCCTGACCCGCATGATCCGAGGGCAATTCGTTGGACAAGGCCGACAGGGGCGTCTTCAGCGAATGGGCCAGATTGCCCAGATGCTGGCGCGAGCGGGCCAGCAGGGTGGCGTTCTGGTCCAGCGCCGCGTTGATCTCGTCGGTCAGGGGGCGCAGTTCGGACACGTCGGGGCGGGCCAGCCGGTCGACGCCCCCCGCGCGCACCCGCGCCAGATCGGCGCGCAGCCGGTCGAGGCTGCGCAGCCCCATCGTCACCTGGATGACGCTGGCAGCCGCCAGCCCCAGCCCCAGAACCGCCAGCGCCACGGCCAGAGGGCGGATGATCTGCGCCAGGCTCGCCTCGATCTCGGACAGGGGGGCGGTGACGGTGACGGCGACCAGGGCGTCGCTGTCGGGGATGGTCAGCTCGCGCCGCAGCACGCGCAGGCCCGCGCCGTCGGTGTCGCGGCCCGCAGCGCCGGTCAGATCGCCCCCCGGCCCCGACAGCTGCCCGTCCAGCAGCGATCCCGACCGCGCCACCGCCGCCCCGTCCGCCGCCACCTGCCAGTACCAGCCCGACAGCGGGAGGGTGAAGCGCACGTCCAGCGGCGTGTCGTCCAGCTCAATGCGATCGTCGTCGCCCTCGACCTCCAGCTGGCCGATCAGGCTGTCGGCGATGGCCAGCGTTTCCGCATCGAAGCGGTCGGTCACGAAATCCTTCAGCAGATGCGCGATCAGCAGGAAGGCCGCCAGCAGCGCCGCCGACAGCCAGACCGCCGCCAGCAGCAGCAGCCGGCCCCGGATGGACCGCGTCACGCGACCCTCAGGACATAGCCCTCGCCGCGCCGGGTCTCGATCACGCCCTCGCCGACCTTGCGGCGCAGGCGGCCGATGACGACCTCGATCGACTTGAAGTCGCGGTCGGTCTCGGCCTCGTAGAGGTGCTCGGACAGCTCGGTCCGGCTGACCACGCGGTCCTGGTGATGGATCAGATAGGTCAGGATGCGCGATTCGAAACCGGTCAGCTTCAGCGCCACGCCGTCGCGGGTGATGACGCCCAGCTGCCCGTCCAGCTGCAGCCGCCCCGCCTGGATCTGGGGTCGCGCATGGCCCGCCGCGCGGCGGATCAGGGTCTGGGCCCGCAGCACGACCTCGTCCAGGCGGAAGGGCTTGACGGCATAGTCGTCGGCGCCCGCGCGAAAGCCCGCCACCTTGTCGGTCCAGTCGCCCCGCGCGGTCAGGATCAGCACCGGCAGGGCGATGCCCTGATCGCGCCAGCGGGTCAGCACCTCGATCCCCGACAGGCCGGGCAGGCCCAGATCCAGGATCGCCACGTCATAGCTTTCGGTGGCGCCCAGAAACTCTCCTTGGGTGCCGTCGGCGGCATGGTCGGTCACGAAGCCGGCCTGGATCATGGCCTGGGACAGCTGGTCGGCCAGAAGGGGGTCGTCCTCGACGATCAAGGCGCGCATGGGGTCAGTCCTGGGGTTGGGACGGGGCAGGGCGGCGGGCCTGCAGCTGGCCGCGCCCGGCCACCTCCAGGAACCGCCCCGTGCGGGCATCGACGCGGATGTTGAGGCGATTGCGCTCGGACGTCAGCAGGCGAAATTCATAGACCAGCTCGGCGCCCATCGCGCGTTCCTGCGGCGAGGGGGGCCGGGTCTCGGCGGCCAGCAGCCGCCCGGCATAGCGGGTGGTGACGGCCTCGGCGATCTGGTGGAAGGGCATGGGGCGAAAGCTGGTGGCCCAAGGGTCGACCGCATCGGGCGGCGGCGCGGGCTGCGCCGCCACGGGCGGGGCCAGCAGCAGGACCATCAGAATCGCAAGGGGGGCGGGGCGTCTCATGGGGGCATTATGGCCATGCCAACCCCAATGAAAACCAAATGCCGCATTGGCGCTTCGTTCGGGCGCCTTGGGGTAGATGTGATTCGTCGCGGGCCACCATCGACGGCCACGCCAGAACGTTACAGGAGAAGACCCCATGACCCTCACCCATCTCGCCTCGACCGCCGCGCTGATCGCCCTTGTCACAGGCACGGCTCCCGTGGTCGCCCAGACCGCCCCCCCGGCGCCCGCCACTGCCTCGACGACCGGCGGCGTAGAGCTGCCCGCCCTGCTGCAGGGTCTGGACCTGGGCCGCGTCAGCGTCGAGACCAAGCGCGACGGCCAGCGCGAATACGAGGGCACCCTGCCCGACGGCACCGAGATCGAGGCCGAGTTCGACATGGCCGGCAACCTGATCAAGGTCGAGGCCGATGACGGCATCCTGCCCGCCCCGGTCGTCGATGCCGCCTTGCCGGCCGCGCTGCGCGGCCACGAGGCGCTGTCGCTGTTCGCCACCTTCGAGGAGATCAAGACCCACCCCCGCCATCTGGAGATCAAGGGCCACAGCGAGGCGGGCGATGAGGTCGAGGTCAAGTTCGCCCCCGACAACAGCCTGATCGAGATCGAGACCGACGACATGGCCATGCCGCAGGCGATGATCGACACGATCCTGCCGCAGGCCGTCCGCTCCAACGAGATCATCTCGCAGTTCGGGATGATCGAGGAGATCAAGGCGGAATACGGACGCTTCGAGGTCAAGGGCGAGGATGCCCAGGGCGAGGACATGCGCGCGCAGTTCGACGAGGCGGGCAACGTGCTGCGCTTTGCCCGCGATGGAGAGCGCGACGGTAATCGCGAGGGGCGCGGCCCGCGCCACGAGCGGGGCGATCACGGGCGCGGCGATCACGACCGCGGCCCGCGCGGTGACGGTCCCCGGGGTGACATGATGCGCGGCGACGGCCCCCGCGGCGACGCGCGCGGTCAGGCGCCGGCGCTGGAGTTCGACACGGTGGCCGTGAATGCCAGCCTGACCCAGGCCGGATATTCGGCCTTCGGCCTGTTGCGTCAGCACGGCCCCCGCGTGATGCTGGACGCCACCAACCCGCAGGGCGAGGCGGTCACGCTGGAACTGGACCCCGAGGGCGAGGTCCTGCGCGAAACCGCGCGCTGATCCCCGATCCGCGCATCCTGAAGCAGGGCCGTCCCGACCGGGGCGGCCCTTGGCATGTCGGGCGCGCCGCCCGGGACGGGACCGGCCAGAAAGAGACTTTGCGAAATCGCCCCTGCGGTCTAACCTGCCGCGCGGGACCGCACCGGCGGCGCTGTCATTTCACTGACACGGCAATCGGTTACCGGATTGCGGCTGACGACATGAACATGGAGGATCACCAAGATGACACGGATCGACCGACGCGGCCTGCTGCGCGGGGCTGCGGCCACCGCCGGGGTGACGCTGGCCTCGCCCTACCTCGCCCGGCGCGCGATGGCGCAGGGTGCGGGCACGGTGAACATCTTTGCCTGGGCCGGTTACCTGAACGACGAGATCCTGGCCGCCTTCACCGAGGCCACCGGGATCACCCCGAACTTCACCCCCTACGGCACCAATGACGAGCTGCTCAACCAGCTGCGCGCCAACAACGGCGCGGGCTTCGACCTGATCTGGCCGACCGTGGACCGCGTGCCGAACTATGTCGAGTTCGGGCTGGTCCAGCCCATCGACGAGGCCCGCGTCGAGGTCGCCCGCGTGCTGCCGAGCGCGTGGGAGAACTCGGTCAACCTGGGCGCCGTGGTGGACGGGGCCCGCTATCAGGTGCCGACCGACTGGGGCACCGAGGCGGTGGCCTTCGACCGCGACCAGCGCCCGCTGGACTATGGCACGGCCTCCTATGGCGACATCTGGAATGACGGGGCGCAGGCCACCGTGCGCGCCCATTCCGCGCTGATCGGCCTAGGCCTGTGGCTGGAGGCCGAGGGCCGTCTGCCGCGCCCGCTGCTGGACGCCTTCACCTCGCCCGAGGCGCAGACCGAGATCTTCGACGTGATCCTGGCCGAGGCCGTCGAACGCAAGGGCAACGTCATCCAGTTCTGGAACAACGAGAACGAGGCGCAGGGCGCCTTCCGCGTCAATGGAGCCAATGTCGGCCAGACCTGGGATTCGACCGCAGCGACGCTGGCGCGCGAGGGGCTGCCCATCGGCTTCATCGCGCCGCGCGAGGGCGCGCTGGCCTGGATGGAGGGCCTGTCGATCCCCACGGGCGCCGAGAACCTGGACGAGGCCTATGCCTTCATCAACTGGTTCCTGACCCCCGAGGCGGGCGCGATGTACACCAACGCGACCTCGATCAACTCGACCGCGGTGGGGTCGGACCAGCTGATCTCGGACGAGGCGCGGGCCTTCTTCGCCGCCGCCTATCCGGAGGATGCCCTGGACAAGCTGTGGTGGTGGCCGATCCAGGAAAGCTGGTATGTGACCAAGCGCAACGAATATCAGGACCGCTTCCTGTCGGCCTGACCCCTTGGCGGGGCGCCCCCGACGGGCGCCCCCTTGTCTTTGGAGAGACGATGTCCCATTCCGTGGAACTGGCCGGGATCGGCATGACCTTCGGCACCACCCGCGCCGTCAGCGACGTGACCTTCAAGGTCGCGGCCGGAGAGTTCTTCTCGATCCTCGGCCCCTCGGGTTGCGGCAAGACCACGATCCTGCGCATGATCGCGGGCTTCATCGAACCGACCGAGGGTCACGTGCTGATCGGCGAGCGGGACATGGCGGGCCTGGGCCCCGACCAGCGCCCGACCGCGATGATCTTCCAGTCGCTGGCGCTGTTCCCGCTGATGTCGGTGCGCGACAACATCGCCTTCGGCCTCGAGGCGCGGGGCATGTCGCGCCCCGAACGCCGCGCCAAGGCCGACGACCTGCTGCGCTTGATCGCGCTGGAGGGCTATGGCGACCGGATGCCGGGCGAATTGTCGGGCGGCCAGCGCCAGCGCGTGGCCATCGCCCGCGCGCTGGCGGTGGAACCCGGCGTCCTGCTGCTGGACGAGCCCCTATCGGCGCTGGACCTGAAGCTGCGCCAGCACATGCGGGCCGAGCTGCGCGCCCTGCAGAAGCGCACCGGCGTCACCTTCATCTACATCACCCACGACCAGTCCGAGGCGCTGGCCATGTCCGACCGCGTGGCCGTCATGTCGAACGGGCTGCTGCAGCAGGTCGCCAGCCCGCGCGCGCTCTACGACAACCCCGCCACCCCCTTCGTCGCCCGCTTCGTGGGCGAGACGAACGCCATCCCGGGCCGCATCGCCCAGGTGCAGGACGGCCATGCGCGCATCGACACGGCGCTCGGGTCCCTGACCGGGCGCGCGGGGCAGGGCGCGCTGCCGGGCCAGCCCGGCACCATCTATATCCGCCCCGAGGCGCTGATGCCCGGCGGCACGGAAAACAGCCTGACCGCCGGGATCGAGCGGGTGGATTTCGAGGGCTCCTTCGCCCTCGTCCACGGCCGCTTCGACGGCGGCGAGGCGCTGGCGGCTTCGGTCCCCAGCACCCGTCTGGCCGAGGCGCCCGAACCCGGCAGCCGCGCCACCTTCGGCTTTGCGCCCGGGCATGCGGTGGTGCTGGGCGATGGGTGACCTGAAGAACCGCTTCGGGCCGGGGCTGTCGACGATCTTCGTGACGCTGGTGGTCTTCTGGCTGGCGGGCATGGTGCTGGCCCCGAACCTGATGATGATCGACTATGCCCTGCGCCCGAACCTGCCGCCGCAGGCGCTCGGCGGGCCGGACGATGTCTACTCGCTGTCCAACATCCTCTATCTGGCCGGAGAGCCGACGCACCGGGCGATCTTCTTCAAGACCATCTGGGCCAGCGCGCTGGTGGCCGGGGTGACCTTCCTCGTCTGCTATCCCATCGCCTTCTGGCTGGCGCAGCGCGCCACGACGGGGCAGCTGGCGGTGGCGATGCTGCTGATCATCATCCCCTTCTTCATCAACGAGGTGCTGCGCACGCTGGCCTGGTTCATCATCCTGGCCTATCGCGGCCCGCTGAACGCCGTGCTGATGAACATCGGCCTGATCGACGCGCCGATCCGCTGGCAGGGCGACGGCGGCGTGCTGGCGGCGATGGTCTATGCCTATATCCTGTTCATGCTGCTGCCGATCTACAATGCCATCGAAAGCCTGGAGAAGGCGCAGATCGAGGCCGCGCGCGACCTGGGCGCGCCCACCTGGCGCATCCATGCCCGGGTGGTGATCCCCCATGCGAAGGCGGGCATCGCCACGGGCTTCGTCTTCACCTTCATGCTGGCGGCGGGATCCTATGTCGCGCCCGCGCTGCTGGGCAGCCCCGGCAGCCGCTGGTTCACCGAGATCATCTACAACTGGTTCTTCGAGGGCGGCGACTGGAACCGCGGCGCGGCCTATGCGCTGGTGCTGCTGGTCCTGTGCCTGGCCGTCGTGCTGGTCACGCTGAAGCTGGTGCGTGTCAACCTGACGGATGTGGCGAAATGAGGGCCGAAAGCATCCTGCGCGCGATGATGGCCCTCTATCTGGGCGTCTTCGTGCTGTACCTGTTCGCGCCGCTGGTCATCATGGGGGCGGCGGCCTTCAACGAAAGCCGCTTTCCGACCGTGATCCCGTGGCAGGGCACCACGCTGGAATGGTTCTCGGCCATGTGGGCGGACGCAGCCATGTGGCGGTCGCTGTGGACCTCGGTGCTGATCGCGGTGGCGGTGGTGGCGATCGTGGTGCCGGTGGGCACGGCGGCGGCGCTGGTCCTGACCTCGCTGCATGCCCGGGCGCGCGGCGTGGCTTATGCGGTCATGGTCTCGCCGCTGCTGACGCCGGGGGTGGTGATCGGCATTTCCACCCTGATCCTGTGGCGGCAGCTGGGCGTGGGCGGCGGGATCTTCCTGATCGTGCTGGCGCAATCGACCTTCATCATCAGCTATGTGATGCTGATGGTGATGGCGCGGCTGCAACGCTTCGACCGCACGCAGGAGGAGGCCGCCCTGGGCCTGGGCGCCTCGCGCATGATGGTGTTCCGCCGGGTGCTGCTGCCCTTTCTGCGCCCCGCGCTGCTGGCATCTGGCGGCCTTGCGGTGCTGCAATCGATCGAGAACTACAACACGACCCTCTTCGTGCGCGGGTTCGAGACGCCCCTGACCGTCTTCATCGCCACCAAGGTCCGCACCGGCCTGACGCCGGCGGTGAACGCGCTGGCGCTGATCATCATCGTCGCCACCGTCATCGGCGCCATCGCCTACGAGATCGCGCGGCGCCGCAAGGCGGCCTAGCCGTTGGGCAGGATCAGGTCGGCCGCGCGGCTGGCGCCCAGCACCAGATCGACATTGGGCAGGTCGTTCTGCATCACCTTGGCCTGCGCCTGATCGGCGGGCAGGGCGCGCCAGCGGGCGGTCAGCCGCGCCTCCAGCACCGGGCGGGCGACCTGCAGCATGACCGTCAGCGCGAAATGCGGCGCCAGATCGCGCCAGCCGGGGCGGTCCAGCAGAAGATAGTTCCCCTCGACCAGGATCAGCCGCGCCTGCGGGGGGATCTCGCGCGCGGCGGCGCGGCTGATCTCAAGGTTGCGGTCGAAGACGGGGACCAGCACGGTGCGGCCGTCGTCGCGCGCCAGCCGGTTCAGCATCGCGGCGAAGCCGTCCAGATCGAAGGTCTGCGGCGCCCCCTTGCGCGCCAGATCGCCCCGCGCCGACAGAAGCCCGTCATCCAGGTGATAGCCGTCCATCGGCAGCAGCGCCGCGCCTGGAACCTCGCGCAGCAGCGCCTCGGTCACGTGGCTCTTGCCCGCGCCCGGGGGGCCGGCCAGCGCCACCATCCGCCGCGCGGGGCCCCGTGCCAGATCCCGCAACCGCGCTGCCAGCTGCGGCAGATCCGTCTTCTCGCTCATGGTCTTGCCCCCTTCGGTCCCCCGGTCCCGCCAATCAGTCCCATGCCCGCCCCGCTGCGGCAAGAGGCACGGGCGGGCTTGCCCCGGCGCCCGCACCGGGGGAAGATGCCGACCGGCAGGACAGGAGGCCCCGCGTGGAGCAGGCGACAGAGTCGATCGGCCCCCGGCGGGGCACGGACCGCGACCTGCGGCAGCGCCCCTGGGCCGCGGGCTTCGGCAGGCCCTTGGCGCGGCACCGGCGGCGGGCGGCGGCCATCGCCTTCCTGGCGGTCATCGGATGGGCGATGCTGGTGCAGGCGAATGGCTGGCTGGCCACGCGGTCGATCATCGCCACGGTCCCGCAGGGCGAGAACATCCTGCGCCTCGCCGTCTCGGGCCTGCGCGGCGAGCTTGCGCGCCACGAACGCCTGCCCGACCTGATGTCGCGCGCGCCCGTCCTGACGGCGGCGCTGCGCCCCGATCCGGGCCGCGCCGACATCGCCGCCGCCAACCTGTATCTGCGCCATGTGGCCCAGCTGATGGGCCTGTCGGACGCCTATATCATGACGCCGGACGGGCGCACGGTGGCGGCCAGCAATTTCGACCAGTCGCTCAGCTTCGTGGGCGAGGTGTTTGATTACCGGCCCTATTTCGCGGATGCGCTGGCGGGCGGGCAGGGGCGGTTCTTCGCGCTTGGCACCACCTCGGGCAAGCGGGGCTACTACTTCGGGGCGGCGGTGCGGGACCGGGGGCGGGTGCTGGGCGTGCTGGCGCTGAAGGTCGACGTGGACGCCATCGAGGACAGCTGGCGGGCCGCCGAATACGAGATGATCGTGACCGACAGCGAGGGGATCGTCTTTCTGGCCAGCCGTCGCGACTGGCAGTTCCGGTCCCTGGCGCCGCTGACGGACGCGGCCCGCGCCCGCATCGCCGCGACCCGCCGCTATGACGACGAGCCGCTGGACATGCTGCCCCTGCAGCCGGCGGGCGAGGTGGGCGGGCACCGGATGCTGCGTCTGGACCGCCCCGGTGCGCGGCGCGAGTTCGTGACCGTGGCCGAGGCGATGCCCGAGGCGGGCTGGACGGTGCAGGTGCTGCTGGACACGGCGCCCGCGCGGCGGCAGGCGCTGATGGCCTCGGTCGCGGGAATGCTGATCCTCTGGGCGGGTCCTGCGGGGCTGATGGCCTGGGCGCAGCGCCGGGCGCGTCTGCGCGAACGCCTGTCGATCCAGGCCGAGGCGCAGGCCCAGCTGGAGGGGCGCGTCGCCGCCCGCACCGCCGAACTGGCCGAGGTCAACGCCCGCCTTGGCGCCGAGGTCGAGGAACGCCGCGCGACCGAGGCCGAGCTGCGCCGCACGCAGCGCCATCTGGTGCAATCGGCCAAGCTGGCGGCGCTCGGCCAGATGTCGGCGGCGCTGTCGCACGAACTCAGCCAGCCCTTGGGGGCGGTGCGCAACTTCGCGGCCAATGCGCTGACCTATCTGGACCGCGACCGGGTGCCGGACGCGCGCCAGAACGTCACCCGCATCCTGTCCCTGACCGACCGCATGACCGAGATCGGCCGCACCCTGCGCAACTTCGCCCGCAAGCCCAATGCCGCCCTGTCCGACGTGGACCTGCACGATGTGCTGCGCGACGCGCTGGAGGTGATCGCCTGGCGCATCGGCAAGCGCCCGGTGACGCTGGACGTCGACCTGCCGCCCGGCCCCCTGCTGGTGCGGGCGGGCCCGGTGCGGTTCCAGCAGGTGATCGTCAACCTGCTGTCCAACGCGCTGGATGCGCTGGAGGGGCAGGAGGACGCCGTCATCCGCCTGCGCGCCGAGGCCGGGCCGGGGCGGGTCGTGCTGACCGTCTCGGACAATGGGCCGGGCATCCCCGAGGGGCTGGACGACCGGATCTTCGATCCGTTCTTCTCGACCAAGGGGGTGGGGGCCGGGCTGGGGCTGGGGCTGTCGATCTCGTTCAACATCGTCAAGGATTTCGGCGGCGAGCTGCGCCTGCTGCGCCAGCCCGGGGGCGCGGCCTTCCAGATCGACCTGCCGCGCGCCGAGGTGTCGTCATGAGCGCGGGGCGGATCGTGCTGGTCGACGACGAGGCCGACATGCGCCTGTCGACCGCGCAGGGGCTGGATCTGGAGGGGTTCGAGGTCGACGACATGGCGGATGCCCAGTCCGCGCTGGAACGGGTGGGCTTCGGCTTCGACGGGATCGTCGTGACCGACATCCGGATGCCCGGCATGGACGGCATGACCCTGATGAGCCGCATCCACGAGATCGACGCCGACATCCCGGTGATCCTGGTGACCGGGCATGGCGACATCCAGCTGGCGGTGCGCGCCATGCGGCAGGGCGCCTATGACTTCGTCGAAAAGCCCTTCGACGGGCAGCAGCTGGCCGAGATCGCCGCCCGCGCGATGGAGTATCGCCGGATCGTGCTGGAAAACCGCGTGCTGCGGGCGGCGGCGGGGCAGGCCGACGATCTGGAGACGCGGCTGGTCGGGCGGTCGAACGTGATGATCGACCTGCGCCGCCGTCTGCGCACCATCGGCCCGACCGAAGCCGACGTGCTGATCGTGGGCGAGACCGGCACCGGCAAGGAGATCGTGGCCCGCGCGCTGCACGACCTGTCGCCCCGCGCGCGCCGTCCCTTCGTCGCCATCGACTGCGCGGCCCTGCCCGCCGCCCTGATCGAATCGGAACTGTTCGGCCACGAGGCGGGCGCCTTTCCCGGCGCGCTGCGCCCCCGCTATGGCAAGTTCGAACATGCCCGCGGCGGCACCATCCTTCTGGACGAGATCGGGTCCATGCCCTGGGACGTGCAGGGCAAGCTCTTGCGCGTGGTGCAGGACCGGGTGATCTCGCCGCTCGGGTCGAACGAGGACCGGGTGCTGGACGTGCGGTTCCTCGCGACCTCGCGCCAGCCGCTGGAGGACGAGGTGGCGGCGGGCCGGTTCCGGGCCGACCTTCTCTATCGGCTGAACGTGGTGACGCTGACCGTGCCGCCCCTGTCGGCGCGGCGCGAGGACATCCAGCTGCTGTTCATCAAGCTGGTGCAGGAGGCCGCCGCCCGCCACCGCCGCGCCGCCGTGGCCATCCCCCCGCAGCTTCTGGCCGAAATCGTGGAGCGCGCATGGCCCGGAAATGTGCGCGAATTGCGCAACGCCGCCGACCGCCACGCGCTTGGCATCGCCCTGCAACCCGCCGAGGATCGCGGCCCCGACCAGATGCGCCTGGCCCACCGGGTCGCGGGGTTCGAGCGCGACGTGATCGTGGCGACGCTGGCCGCGCAGGGCGGGCGGCTGAAGCCCGTCTACGAACAGCTGGGCCTGTCGCGGAAGTCGCTCTATGAAAAGATGCAGAAATACCGGATCGACAAGTCGCTCTACAGCGATGCGGGGGACGAGGCCGACCCGTGATGGGCGGAAATCCACCCATCCCATTCCGCCGATGTTACCGAATCCACCCATCCGACCGCGGCCGACGCGTTTTTCCGGCGCGCGAGGTGCATGGCGGCATTGCGCGGCAAGCATGGCGGCGCCTAAGGACAAGGCACGCCATCCGGCAGCCCGGGGTCCCGGACCCTGCGGCGCCGGCTCAAATCTGGGAGGATTTCGATGCGTTTCCTGACCGTCGCCACCGTCGCGGCCGCCACCGCCTTCACCCTGACCCCCGCCCTTGCGCAAGAGGACCGCGCCGACTGGCCGTCCAGCCTAACCATCGGCACCGCCAGCCAGGGCGGCACCTATTTCATCTACGGCACCGGCCTTGCCGGCCTGATCAACCAGAACCTGGGCGTGAACGCCTCGGCCGAGGTCACCGGCGGCCCGGTGCAGAACGCCACCCTGGTCGAGACCGGCGACCACCAGGTGGGCCTCGTCACCATGGGCCCCGCCTACGAGGCCTGGACCGGCAACAGCGAACTGGCGCCGGGCGTCGAGCATGCCGCGCTGCGCGCGCTGTTCCCGATGTACCAGACCCCGTTCGAGGCGGTCGCGCTGCAATCCTCGGGCATCGCGGACGTGACCGACATGGCCGGCAAGCGCGTCTCGGTCGGCCCGGCGGGCGGCACGGCGGCGACCTACTGGCCGCGCTTCTTCGAGACCCTGGGGATCGAGGCGACGATCAGCTATTCGGGCGCCAATGACGCGACGGGCCAGGTCAAGGACGGCCTGATCGACGCTTTCGCCTTCGCGGCGGGCGTGCCGATCTCGGCCTTCGCGCAGATCGCGGCGGAAAACCCCGTCAACATCTTCGGCTTCACCGAGGAACAGCGCGCCCAGATCCTGGAGGCGATGCCCGAAGTGGCGGCCTTCGAGGTGCCGGGCGGCATGTATCAGGGCTTCCCCGAGGGCCACGGCACCGTCGCCATGTGGAACTTTGCGGTCGCGCATCAGGACATGCCCGAAAGCCTCGCCTACGAGATCACCAAGATGGTGATGGAGAACAACGAGGCGATGATGACCATCCACGCCACCTCGGCCGAGACCATCCCGGAGAACGCCGACAAGAACACCTTCCTGCCCTACCATCCCGGCGCCCTGCGCTATTTCGACGAGGCGGGCATCGAGATCCCCGCCGACCTGCGCGGCTGATCCGCGATCCCCGGGGGCCCCGCGCGGCCCCCGGACCCCTTTTCCCTGTCCCCTCACGGTCGACCCGGGCGCCTGTCCTTCGGCAGCGCCAGCCCCGCCGACGGAGAATTCCCCATGTCTGTTGATGCTGCATCCGCGGCAGGCACCGGCCCCGTCCTGGCGCAAGGCGTCGACGACGAACCGATGGCCTCCAACCAGCGCGATCCCCGCGCCCGCACCGGGCTGCTGATCGCGGTCCTCTGCGCCGCCTACACCATCTTTCACCTGGTGGTCATGGTCCTCTATCCGCTTGAAACCTGGGCTTATCGGATGATCCACCTCTGCGGGGGTCTGGTGATCGGCTTCCTGACCTATTCGGCGCTCAGCCAGACCAGCGATGCCCCGGCCGAGGAACGGCGCGGCCCGGCCGAGCTGGCGCTGCTGGGGGTGGCCGCGATCGGCATCGGCTACGGCTTCGTCATCATCGCCTATGCCTGGGGCGCCTGGTGGCTGGCGGGCGTGGCGCTGCCGCCGGCCTTCGGGTTCCGCACCTACGGCTTGCCTCTGGTCATCGGCACGGTGGCCGCCATCGTCGCCGCCTGGCGCCATTCGTCGCGCGACCGGGCGCGGATCTATCCCGCCGACCTGCTCTTGTGCCTCTCGGCCATCGCGGTGCTGGGCTACATCCTGTTCGTGGTGGGCGCGCTCAGGATGCGGGCCGGCACGGGCATGGCGCAGCCGGGCGACCTGTGGGCCGCGCTGACCGGCATCCTGCTGATCCTGGAGCTGACGCGCCGCCTGACGGGCCTGGCGCTGGTGGTGATCGTCGGCGTCTTCATCGCCTACAGCTTCCTCGGGCCGTGGCTGCCGGGCTTCCTGAACCATCGCGGCTACACCGCCACGCGGTTCTTCACCTACATCTTCACCGACCAGGGCGTGCTGGGCGATCCGATCGCGGTCAGCTCGACCTATATCATCCTGTTCATCGTCTTCGCGGCCTTCCTGCAGGCGTCGAAGGTGGGCGACTATTTCGTCAACTTCGCCTTTGCCTGCGCCGGTCAGGCGCGGGGGGGACCTGCCAAGGTGGCGGTCTTTGCCTCGGGCCTGATGGGCATGATCAACGGCACCTCGGCGGGCAATGTCGTCTCCACCGGGTCGCTGACCATCCCGCTGATGAAGAAAGTGGGCTATTCGCCCAAATCCTCGGCCGCGATCGAGGCCACGGCATCGTCGGGCGGGCAGATCCTGCCGCCGATCATGGGCGCGGGCGCCTTCATCATGGCCGAGGTGACGGGCATCCCCTATACCGACATCGTCGTGGCCGCGATCATCCCGGCGCTTCTGTACTTCGTGTCGGTCTATTTCATGGTCGACCTGCAAGCGCTCAAGCTGGACATGAAGGGCCTGCCCCGGTCCGAACTGCCCCGCTTTGGCGACCTGATCAAGCAGGTCTACCTGTTCCTGCCGATCATCATCCTGATCTACACCCTGTTCGCGGGCTATTCGGTGATCCGGGCGGGTGCGATGGGCATGGTCTCGGCGATGATGGTCAGCTGGCTGACGCCGCACCGCATGGGCCCCAAGCGCATCTTCCAGGCGCTGGAGATGGGCGCCAAGATGTCCATCCAGCTGGTCGCCGTCTGTGCGGCGGCGGGCATCATCGTGGGCGTCATCGCCCTGACCGGGGTGGGCGCGCGCTTCTCGTCGCTGCTGCTGACCATCGCGGACCAGAACCAGTACCTGGCGATGTTCTTCGCCATGTGCATCTCGATCATCCTCGGCATGGGCATGCCCACCACGGCGGCCTATGCGGTGGCGGCGGCGGTCGTGGCCCCGGGGCTGATCTCGCTCGGGGTGCCGGTGCTGGTCGCGCATTTCTTCGTCTTCTACTATGCGGTGATGTCGGCCATCACGCCGCCGGTGGCGCTGGCCGCCTATGCGGGGGCGGCTCTGTCGGGGTCGGACCCGATGAAGACCAGCGTCGAGGCCTTCAAGCTGGGCCTGGCCGCCTTCATCGTGCCCTTCATGTTCTTCGGCTCGCACGAGCTGCTGATGCAGGGCGAGACGGTGGACATCATCCATGCCACCGCGACGGCGCTTCTGGGGATGTTCCTGCTGTCGGCGGGGGTCATCGGCTACTTCTTCGGCCATGCCGGGGTGGTGATGCGGATCGTGCTGATCGGCGCGGCGCTGTCGATGATCTCGGTGGGCTGGGTCAGCGACATCATCGGCCTGTCGGTCGCCGTGGGGCTGTTCTTGTGGCAGCGCAAGATGGTGACGCCCGCCACCCTGTCGCGCGGTCAGGCAGACTAAAGGGCACCTCGATTTTTGCGCTTTCCGGCCTCGAATAACAGGTTGGGCGGCTTGAGGCAGGGATGATGTCACCCGTCGGCGTCCTTGCGTGCTGTGTGGTCTTCGGTGCTGCGCCTGCCACGCGCGGCGTTTCCTGCCTCTTGGCCTGATTGCCGTGCCCCGGGGTCAGGCCGGGCACGGGTTCAGGCGGCGCAGCTGACCAAGGCGCCGCATGTTGTAAGCCATGTTCTTCATCCCGATCTTGGCCTTTGCCCGCACCATGCCGATCGTGCGCACCAGCGTGCCGCCCATGTCGTTGGCTTGCGCGCCAAAGATATGCTCGACCCGCGCACGCACCGAGGATTTGGTCCGATTGCTCCCCTTAGCCTGTTCGGTCAACGGCTTGCCGCGCATGCCCTTGCGGTGGATGTGGCTCTTCAGCTTCAAGGCGCGCAGCCTGGCCTCCATCTCCTCGGACCGATAGGCGGGATCAGCCCAGACCCCCGCGCCGGTATTGCCCCGCATCAGCAGGTGGTCCACCGCCTGGCTATCGTGCAGGGCCGCATCGCTGACATGGTAACGCCGCACCAGCTTGTGCTTGCTGTCCATGTTCACATGGTTCTTGTAGCCGTAATGGGATTTCCCGTGCTTCTTGGTCCAACGCGCATCAACGTCCTTCTGTGACCGCTTGGCGGGCTTGTCGGCCCAGTCTTCGGGCACCTCACCGTTCTTGATCGCCTTGTTTTCATCACGCGCATTATGGTTGCGCGGCACCGGGACAATAGAGGCATCGAGGATCTGCCCGCCCCGCGCGATGTAACCCTGTCGCGCCAGATAGCTGTCGAACTGCTTGAACAGCGTCTCCACCAGGCCTGCCTGCGCCAACGCCTCGCGATAGAGCCAGACCGTCTTGGCATCGGGCACCCGGTCCTCGAGCTCCAGGCCCAGAAACCGTCCTGGCCGACAGACGGTCGCGCACCTGATACTCGATCTGGTCGTCGGACAGGTTGTAAAGCGCGCCCAGCACCAGTGTCTTGAACATCAGCACGGCATCCATGGGTTTGCGCCCGGCACGTGACTTGCGCTCTGCATCCGGCTTGCGCCAGACACGCTCCAGCGTCGGGCGGAACTCATCCCACGGCACGACAACGTCGATCTCGACCAGTGGGTCCCTCTTGGCGTCCAGGCTCGCGTAGCGGTCCAAAAGATCAAAGAATCCCAACTGCGCCATCGTCAAAATCCAAGCCGCCGATCACCCTCACTCATACCGCAGCAAGACGGGTCAGGCAATTCTTCGAGGTGCCCATAAGGCCGCCGGTCACGGCTGACAATGCCAAAGGGCGGACCGCACGGTCCGCCCTTTTTCGTGTCACGGCGCCCGGTCGATGCCGGTCAGGTCAGGTCAGCTTACGTCAGGTCAGGGCCAGCAGCAGCGCAAGGCACGGCGCCATGCCGCTGGCGATGGCCACGGGCAGCCTGTGGTCGCTTTGCGCAGGTCGGGCGACGGCTTGGGTACGGCGAAGATAGGCTTCGGTATGGATGTCGAACATTCTTTCCTCCGGTCCTCGGGCAGCTGGTCCGGCAGTGCGCCGCGCTGTCCAGACCCAAGCCGGGCCGCGATCCCGCAGTTCCGGGCATCGCCGATATGTCGCAGCAGGGCGACATATGCACCAATTGCCCCGAAAGAGCGATTGGCGTTCCGGATCAATGCTCTGGAAGAAATTGGCTGGGGCGGTAGGATTCGAACCTACGGTACACGGTACCAAAAACCGATGCCTTACCACTTGGCCACGCCCCAACTGTGGGGGTGATTACCCAAGGGTGCAGACGGGTGCAAGGCGGAAAATGCAGAAATCTTGCCCTGGGCGGCGCGCTTCGCTATCCCGCCCCCATGGAACATGCGGATCTTGTCATTCTGGGGGCCGGGGCGGCCGGGTTGTTCTGCGCGGGATCGGCCCTGGCGCAGGGGCGGCGTGTGCTGGTGCTGGACCATGCGCGGGTGCCGGCGGAAAAGATCCGGATCTCGGGCGGGGGGCGGTGCAACTTCACCAACCTCGCCACCGGGCCGGACCGCTTCCTGTCGGGCAACCCGCGCTTCGCGGCCAGCGCGCTGGCGCGCTATGCGCCGGGCGCCTTCGTCGATCTGGTCGACCGCGCCGGGATCACCTGGCACGAGAAGACGCAGGGCCAGCTGTTCTGCGACGGCAAGGCCACGCAGATCACCGACATGCTGCTGGACCGGATGCGCGGCGCCGAGCTGCGCCTTGGCACTGCAATCGAACGGGTGGACCGGCAGGCCGAGAGCTTCGTCATCAAGACCCCGGGCGGGGCGATCGCCGCGCCGCGGGTGGTGGTGGCCACCGGGGGCAAGTCGATCCCCAAGATCGGGGCGACCGGGCTCGCCTATGACCTGGCCGCGCAATTCGGCCTGCGGATGGTCGAGACGCGCCCGGCGCTGGTGCCCCTGACCTTCGCCGAGCAGGACCTGGCGCTGTGCCGTCCCTTGGCGGGCCTGTCGGTCGAGGCGCGGATCGCGCATGGCGGCGGCGGCTTCCACGACGCGCTGCTGTTCACGCATCGGGGCCTCAGCGGTCCGGCGATCCTGCAGATCTCCAGCTTCTGGCGGGCCGGAGAGGTGCTGACCATCGACCTGGCCCCCGGGCGCGACATCGCCGCCGACCTCAAGGCCGCGCGCGGCAGCCGCGGTAAGGCGCAGGTCGCCACCGTGCTGGCGCAGCTGCTGCCCGAGCGCCTGGCGCAGGCGGTGGTGGCCGAGGCGGGGCTGGCGCAGGCCCGGCTGGCCGACCAGCCCAATGCCCGGCTGGAGGCGCTTGGCGCGCGCGTGAACCGCTGGCAGGTGCGCCCCGTGGGGACCGAGGGCTATCGCACCGCCGAGGTGACCCTGGGCGGCGTGGACACGCGCGATCTGGACGCGAAGACGCTGCAGGCGCGCGAGGTGCCGGGGCTGTCCTTCATCGGCGAATGCGTGGATGTGACCGGCTGGCTGGGCGGCTACAATTTCCAATGGGCCTGGGCCTCGGCGGATGCCGCCGCCCGGGCGCCCTAGACGCCGTGCCCTTGGCCCCGCGTTCTAGCTGCGCGGGGTGGGGCTGAGCAGGTCGCGCCCGTCATCGATGCGCCCGCGTTCGACCATCTCCTCGAAGGCCGCGTCCGAGGCGGCGTCGGACAGGCGGCTGTCGGCGGGCCGGGCCGGGGCCGGGCGGGACTGTTCGGCTTGGCTGTCCTCGATGCGGATGCGGTGGACGGGCTCGGGCAGCAGATAGCCCTTGGCATCCAGCGCATGGCGCATCAGCCGGAACGCCTCGCCCCGCGCCAGGTCGAAATCGGTGCCGTCCTGCGACACCCAGCCCCCGGCGCGGATCACCACATGCTCGGGGCCGCTGGCATCCAGCCAAGCCACCGGCTCTGGGCGATCGAGGACGAAGGTCATGCCTTTGAGCGACTTCAGCACCACGTCGCGCGCCCGGCCCAGATCGGCGGTCGGGTCGATGGTCAGATCGACCATGAAGCGGCGTTCGGGGTTGCGGGTATAGTTGGTCAGCACGGCCTTGTAGATGATCTGGTTCGGGATGCGGATGTGGTTGCCGTCCAGCGTCAGCAGCGTCGTGCCCCGGCTGGTCAGGCGGATCACCCGGCCGCGCAGCCCGTTCACCTCGATCAGGTCGTTGGGGTTGAAGGGCTGGCGCAGCGACAGCAGCATGGTCGCCACCACCCCCTCGATCGTGTCGCGCGCCGCGAAGGACAGCGACAGGCCGAAGATGCCCGCCGCCCCCAGCAGCGTGCCCAGCAGCGCCCGCGCGCCCATCAGGTCCAGCGCCACGACCAGCGCCACGATCCAGGCCACCAGCCGGATCGTCTGCGCCAGAAAGCCCGCGATGAAGGGATTGGGGGCGATGCCCGACAGGGTGCGCTGGCGCCGCGACAGCCAGCCCCCGGCCAGGACGATCAGCGCGCCCACCCCCAGCCCAAGCGCCATGAAGGGCAGGCCCGCGACCAGCTGCGTCAGGCGCGATTGGGCGCGGTCGCGCACCGTCTCCAGCCGCGTGCCAAGGTCGGTGGACAGGATCACCCCGTTCTCGATCGCGACGACGCCCTCGACGCGGGCCAGCAGCGCCTGCAGCCGGTCGACGGTCTGCTGTTCGGCCACCTCGCCGTCCAAGGTGACGATGCCCGCATCGACCTGCACGCGCACGCCGTCGAACTGCGGCACCTGCGCCAGGATGCTGGAGATGCGGGTGAGGATCGCCAGATCGGTGGCCCGGTCGTCGCGGGTCGAGATCGCGCCCACCGGGGTCTGGGGCGAATGCGCCTCGGGGGCCTGGGCACCGGCGGGGGCCGCCACTGCCAGCAGGCACAGGATCAGAAGCGCGCGGATCATGCGGGCAGCGGGTCGGCCTTTGCCAGACGGTCGAAGGCCATCAGCGAGGCGACCAGCGCCGCCATCCGGTCCAGCGGGATCATGTTCGGCCCGTCCGAGGGGGCACGGTCGGGATCCTCGTGCGTCTCGATAAAGACGCCGGCCACGCCAAGCGCCACGGCGGCCCGCGCCATGACCGGCGCGAATTCGCGCTGCCCGCCCGAGCTGCCGCCCTGACCGCCCGGCTGCTGGACCGAATGGGTGGCGTCCATGATCACCGGATAGCCGGTGCGCGCCATGATCGGCAGCGACCGCATGTCGGCCACCAGCGTGTTGTAGCCGAAGCTGGCCCCCCGCTCGGTCAGCAGGATGTTCTCGTTCCCGGTCGAGGCGACCTTCTGCGCCACGTTGGGCATGTCCCAGGGGGCCAGGAACTGGCCCTTCTTGATGTTCACGACCGCGCCGGTGCGGCCCGCCGTCAGCAGCAGGTCGGTCTGGCGGCAGAGGAAGGCCGGGATCTGGATGACATCCACCACCTCGGCCGCGCGCACCGCCTGCTCGGCATCATGGATGTCGGTCAGCACCGGACAGCCAAGCCGCTCGCGGACGGTGGCCAGGATCTGCAGGCCCTCGTCGATGCCCAGGCCCCGCTTGCCCGACAGCGAGGTGCGGTTTGCCTTGTCGAAGCTGGCCTTGAAGACGAAGGACGCCCCGGCATCGGCGCAGACCTTTGCCATGGTTTCCGCGATCATCATCGCGTGGTCCAGGCTCTCCAGCTGGCAGGGGCCGGCGATGACGGTCAGCGGCAGGTCGTTGCCGCAGGTGACCGCGCCAATCGGGACGTGGCGGGCGGCGGTCATGTCGACACCTGCTCGCGCAGGATCGAGGCCGTCAGCGACAGCATCAGATAGATGCCCGCGAAGACAAGGAAGGCCACCAGCGTGTTCTGGAAGGCCTTGGGATAGGTCGCCTCGTCCGGCGGGATCGGGGCGATGGACAGCGACAGGTAGCGGACCTGCTTGTTCGCCTCGATCCGGGCGGCCTCCATCTGGCCGGCGGCGGCGGCCAGCATCTCCTGCCGGGTCAGCAGGTTGGCCTCGGCCACGCGCATCTCGGCGCCGATGGCGGCCAGCGAGCGGCGCGAGTCGCTGCCCGTCGTCAGGTCCAGGCGGGTTTCGGCGATGATCTCGCGCAGCCGCTCGATGTCGCCGCGCACGGCGGTGACGCGGCTCTGCACCGGCGAGGGGTTGGCCAGCAGCTGCCCCAGTTCCAGCTGCTTCTCAGTCAGCTGCGCCTCAAGTGCCGAGACCTGGCCCATGACCACGCCGCTTTCGGCCAGGGGATCCAGCACGCCCATCTGTTCCTGCAGCTCCTGCACGCGCATCTGGGCCTCCAGCATCTTGGCCTCGGCGTCCTCGTAGGTCTCGCGCGCGCCCTCCATCTGGTCCTCGCGCATGCGCGAGGTCAGCGCGTCGACCAGTTCCTCGGCATAAGAGATCAGCGCCCGCGAGAACTGCTCGCTCAGGGCCGGGTCGGGGGCGATCACCTCCATGTCCAGCACGCCCTCGGTCGGGTCGTAGCCGATCTTGACGCTGTCCTGATACAGGCTGAAGGTCGCCTCGTTCGTGGCATTCTCGGGCAGGCGCTTGATCGGATCGACGCCGGGATCCTGGAAGGCCTGGCGGAAGCCCAGATCCCCGTCCAGCCGCAGCATCGCGTCGCGCGAGGTCAGATAGCTTTGCACCGCCACCGCGTCCGTGTTGGTGCCGACGCCGCCCAGGGCCGCGCCGATGCCGCCCATGCCGGCCCCGCCGCCATCCGCGGACTGGATCTGGAACTGCGACACCGTCGCATAGAGCGGCGAGGCGACGCGGAAATAATACCATCCGACCAGCACGGTCGGGATCAGCACGAAGGCGATCAGCCGCGCGGCCAGCATCGCCATGCGGCGGCGGCGGCGGCGCGCCAGATCGCGCTGGATGCGGTAGATCTCGGCGGCGCGCTTCTCTTCGGTCAGGTCCTCGCGCGAGGGCATCTCGGGCCGCGTCGCCGGGGGATTGTTCGGCATGATCGTGGGTAGGCCGGCGCGCAGGGCCGGGGGATTGGCCACGGGGGCGGACAGCACGCGGCTGCCCTCGGAGGACAGGATGCTGCCCACCGCGCCGCGATGGGAGGGGTCGATGCCCCGCTCGCGCAGCCGCAGCACGGCCTCCTCGCCCGAGTTGACCTCGATCTGGTGCAGCGTGGCGATGCGGCGGGCGATGCGCAGCTGCCGGTCGGTCAGCTTCTCGGCCCGGATGGCCTCCAGCTTCGCCTCCAGGTCCTCCCCCTCGGCGGGTGCCTCGGCAGCGGCGGGGCTGGGCTGGGGCTGGGCGTCGGCCTTGGCCGGGCGGGTCATGCGGAAATCGCCGAAGCCGTCATCGACCGGCCCGGTGGACAGGAAGCGGTCCATGCGACCGGCATCGCTGTCCTGAGGCGGCGTGCCCGCATTGGCAGAACGGGGGCCGGGCGCGGCCGTGGGACGCGGCGTCACCTCCAGCCGCGCGCGCTTGGGCGGCATCTCGGGGGCGGGATCGGCCGGACGGGGCGACGGGCGCGCCGCGACCGAATCCGACGGGGACGCATGATAGCGGCGGGCTTTAGGCGGTGTAGTCATAATATTGCTTGGCCTCGTCGAGGGACTCGAACATGTACAGTTTGCCGTCGCGCAGGATCGCCGCGCGGTTGCAGAATTTCTCGATCGTGCCGGGCTGGTGGGACACGATGACCACGGTCGAGGTCTGCAACCGCTCGAACAGGACGCGTCCGGCCCGGCGGTTGAATTCGGCATCCGTGGTCTGCGGCATGCCCTCGTCGATCAGGTAGATGTCGAAATCCAGCGCCAGCAGCAGCGAGAAGTTGAAACGCTGCTTCATGCCCGCCGAATAGGTGCCGACCGGCATGTCGAAATATTCGTGGATGTCGCAGAGCCAGCGCGTGAAGGCCGAGACGTAGTCGGGGTCCAGCCCGTAGATCCGGGCGATGTAGCGGGCGTTCTCGTTGCCGCTGTGGCGGTTGACCAGCCCGCCCATGAAGCCCAGGGGAAACGAGATGCGGCATTCGCGCCGGACCTTGCCCTCGTCGGGCTTCTCCAGCCCGCACATCATGTTGATGATCGTCGTCTTGCCGGTCCCGTTGGGCGCGAGGATGCCCAGGGAATTGCCCAGCTCGACCTGGAAGGAGGCACGATCGAGAATGATCTTGTGCTGCCGGCCGGTCCAGAACGACTTGGAGACGCTGTCAAATTCAAGCATGAGGTTGCTTTGCAATCGTTAATTCAGGCACAAGGCGTGCCATGCCGGGGGGCCAGACTGCCGCGGCGACATTAGGCCCGCAGGGTCCGGCTGTCCAGCCTTGCCATGGAACCCCGGAAATCGCCATCCGACCAGACTTAAAACACGGCAAATTGTGTCTAGATGTGACCGATGAGCTCACCCACGCCTCCGCTTGCCGCGCAGATCGGCACCTGCCGCCTGTGCCGCAACCGCTTCGCGCTGACCGCGACGCGCCATGCGCCCCGCCCCGTCGTGTGGTTCCGCCCCGATGCGCGGGTGCTGATCGTGGGCCAGGCGCCGGGCGCGCGGGTCCATGCCAGCGGGCGGCCCTTCACCGACCGCTCGGGCGACCGGCTGCGGGACTGGATGGGCGTGACCGAGGCGCAGTTCTACGACCTGTCGCGGGTGGCGATCGTGCCGATGGCCTTCTGCTTTCCGGGCTACGACGCCAAGGGCGGGGACCTGCCGCCGCCCGCCATCTGCGCCGCCACCTGGCGCGCCCCGGTGATGGCGCAGCTGCAGCAGCGTCTGACGCTGCTGGTCGGCGGGCATGCGATGCGCTGGCATCTGGGGGCGCGCAACGTCACCGACACGGTGCGCGACTGGCGGGCGCATGCCCCGACGGTCTTTCCGCTGCCCCATCCCAGCTGGCGCAACACCGGCTGGCTGCGCGCCAATCCGTGGTTCGAAACCGACCTGCTGCCCCGACTGCGCGCTGCCGTTGCCTGCCAGCTGGGCGACGGCGCCCTGTCGGCACCCGCCCCGGTTGCGTAGGGCCGCGGTGTGCTGAACCGTACCTGTCAGGCTTGCCTTTCGGGCCGATGTCTTTAACCTTAACGGTATCTTGCGGGGCGGGGGCAGGTCATGTCCGCGCGCCGCCCACATGCTACAGGGAGACGCCGCATGAGCAAACTCAAACCGATCCTGCTGAGCACCGCCTTCGCGCTGGCCGCGACGCCGCTGATGGCGCAGGAGGAACAGTTCATCACCATCGGCACCGGCGGACAGACGGGCGTCTATTATGTCGTCGGCCAGTCGATCTGCCGCCTCGTGAACCGCGAAACCGCCGAGACCGGCCTGCGCTGCACCGCCCCCGCCACCGGCGGGTCCATCGACAACATCAACCAGATCAAGGCCGGCGGCATGACGATGGGCGTGGCCCAGTCCGACTGGCAGTACCACGCCTATAACGGCAGCTCGGACTACGAGGGCGAGCCCTTCGAGGATCTGCGCGCCGTCTTCGCCGTCCATCCCGAGCCTTTCACGGTCGTGGCCCGCGCCGACAGCGGCATCGAGACCTTCGAGGATCTGGTCGGCAAGCGCGTGAACGTGGGCAATCCCGGCTCGGGATCGCGCGGCACCTTCGAGGTCGTGCTGGACGCCATGGGCATGAGCATGGACGATTTCGCCCTGTCCTCGGAACTGCGCCCGGCGGAACAGTCGGCGGCCTTGGGCGACAATCAGGTGGATGCGATCAGCTATACCGTGGGCCATCCCAACGGCTCGATCCAGGAGGCCACCTCGACGGTGGACGCCACGATCGTCAGCGTCTCGGGCGAGGCGATCGACACGCTGGTCGCGGACAACCCGTTCTATGCCAAGGCGATCATCCCCGGCGGGATGTATGCCAACAACGACGAGGACACCGAGACCTTCGGCGTCAAGGCGACCATGGTGACCTCGGCCGCCGTGCCCGAGGAAACCGTCTATCAGGTCGTCAAGGCGGTCTTCGACAACTTCGACCGCTTCAAGGGCCTGCACCCGGCCTTCGCGACGCTGGAACCCGAAGAGATGGTGGCCGACGGCAACAGCGCGCCCCTGCATCCGGGCGCCGAGCGCTACTATCGCGAACAGGGCTGGGTCGAGTGATCCACGCCTGACCGGGGCGGCCCTTCGGGGCCGCCCCTTCATCATGCCAGAACCATAAAAATTGCATCGCAGGGGGTGCCGTGATGAGCGACGACGACAGGACCAGAGAGCGCCAGCAGCAGGCTGCCGCCGTCGAGATGCAGGCCTCGGGGCGCGGAGAGCTCAGTCAGGCCGAGCTGGACGAACTTGTCGCCTCGTCCGACACGGGCGCGCGCACCCCGCCCGGCGCGGTGGGCAAGCTGATCCTGGGGGTGGCCCTGTGCTGGTCGCTGTTCCAGCTGTGGATCGCCTCGCCGCTGCCCTTCATGCTGAACTTCGGCATCATCAGCGCCACCGATGCCCGCGCGGTCCATCTGGCCTTCGCGCTGTTTCTGGCCTTCATGGCCTATCCCGCTGAAAAGTCGCCCTTCCAGCTGGTCCTGGGGGTCGGCGTGCCGGTCCTGCTGTCGGGCCTGTTCATCTATGCCGCCCCCGGCAGCATGCCGATCTGGTGGATCGCGCTGGCCGGGGCGGGCGTGATCGCCGCCATCCTGCTGGGCAGCCCCAAATCCCGCGTGCCGCCTTGGGAATGGGCGCTAGCCCTGATGGGCGTCGCGGTCACCATGTATGTCTTCGTCTTCAGCGACGAGTTGGGAAGCCGCGTCGGGGCGCCCATCACCCGCGACCTGATCGTGGCCGTCATCGGCATCCTGCTGCTGCTGGAGGCCACGCGCCGCAGCCTGGGCCCGGCCCTGATGATCGTGGCGACGGTCTTTCTGGTCTATGCCTTCCTCGGGCCCTACATGCCCTCGATCATCGCGCATGGCGGCAATTCCCTGACCGAGGTCGCCAACCACCAATGGGTCACGACCGAGGGCGTCTTCGGCATCGCGCTTGGCGTGTCCACAAGCTTCGTCTTCCTGTTCGTGCTGTTCGGCGCGCTGTTGGACAAGGCGGGGGCGGGCAACTACTTCATCCAGGTGGCGTTCTCGCTGATGGGCCATCTGCGCGGCGGACCGGCCAAGGCCGCCGTGGTCAGCAGCGCGATGACCGGCCTGATCTCGGGTTCCAGCATCGCCAACGTGGTCACCACCGGCACCTTCACCATCCCGCTGATGAAGAAGGTGGGCTTTTCCAGCGAGAAGGCCGGCGCGGTCGAGGTCGCCTCATCCGTGAACGGCCAGATCATGCCCCCCGTGATGGGCGCCGCCGCCTTCCTGATGGTCGAATATGTGGGCATTCCCTATTTCGACGTGGTCAAGCACGCCTTCCTGCCCGCCACGATCAGCTATATCGCGCTGGTCTATATCGTCCATCTTGAGGCGATGAAGGCCGGGATGGAGGGGCTGCCACGCTCCTACACCCCGCCGCCGATGCTGCAGCGCCTGCTGAGCGCGGCCTTCATCATCGCGGGCGTCTGCGCCCTGTCGCTGGTCGTCTATTACACGATGGGCTGGATCCGGCCCGCCTTTGGCAGCAGCGCCCCCTACGTGGTCTTCGCGCTGCTGGGCGCCGCCTATGTCGGCCTGCTGTGGGTCGCCTCGCGCGAGGAGCCGCTGCAGATCGACGATCCCAACGCGCCGGTGACGGCCCTGCCGCTGCCGGGGCCGACGGTGCGCTCGGGTCTGCACTTCATCCTGCCGGTCGTGGTGCTGGTCTGGGCGCTGATGGTGGACCGGCTGTCGCCGGGCCTGTCGGCCTTCTGGGCCACCGCCTACATGATCTTCATCCTGCTGACGCAGCGCCCGCTGATGGTCCTGCTGCGCGGCATGGACCGCACCGGCAACCGGACCACGGGCCGCGCCCTGCGCTCGGGCGCCGACGATCTGGTCGACGGGCTGATCAGCGGCGCGCGCAACATGATCGGCATCGGCATCGCCACGGCGACGGCGGGCATCATCGTCGGCGCGGTCAGCCAGACGGGCGTCGGATCGGCGCTGGCCGACGTGGTCGAGGTGCTGTCTGGCGGCAACCTGCTGGCCATCCTGGGGCTGACGGCGGTGCTGTCGCTGATCCTGGGGATGGGGCTGCCCACGACCGCGAACTACATCGTCGTCTCGGCGCTGCTGGCGCCGGTCATCGTCACCTTGGGCCAGCAGAACGGGCTGATCGTGCCGCTGATCGCGGTGCATCTGTTCGTCTTCTACTTCGGCATCATGGCCGACGTGACCCCGCCGGTGGGGCTGGCCTCGTTCGCGGCCGCCGCCGTGTCGGGGGGCGATCCGATCAAGACGGGCGTCGTGGCCTTCGGCTACAGCCTGCGGACGGCGGCGCTGCCCTTCCTGTTCATCTTCAACACCGACCTGCTGCTGATCGACGTGGGCTGGCTGCAGGGCATCTTCGTCTTCATCACCGCCACCGTCGCCATGCTGCTTTTCGCGGCGGCCACGCAAGGCTGGTTCCTGGTCCGCAACCGCTTCTACGAGACGATCCTGCTTCTGCTGATCTCCTTCACCATCTTCCGCCCCGGTTTCTTCTGGGGCTATGCCTTCCCGGCCTTCGAGGAACGCCCCGGCACCGAATTCGTGCAGGCGCTGGAGGGCAGCGAGGTCGGCGACGGGCTGCGGCTGCGCATTGCCGGACTGAACGACATCGGCAACCCGGTCGAGTTCACCGCCCTGCTGCCCGTCCCCCCCGGCGAGACCGGCGAGGAGCGGCTGGCCGCCGCAGGCATCGAGCTGATCACGGACGGCGACCGGGTGATGATCGACAACGTGGCCTTCGACAGCCCCGCGCAGGCTGCCGGTCTGGACTGGGATCAGACCATCCTGGCGGTCAATGCGCCGACGGCGGCGCCGTCGCGCTACTGGATCTATATCCCGGCCTTCCTGCTGCTGGCTGTGGTCGTCTGGCTGCAGCGCCGCCGCGAAGGTCCGGGCCAAGCCCCCGCATCGACCCGGAAAGGGCCACGCCATGCATGACACCGTGCTGTTACCCATCGACTTGCAGCATCCCGAAAGCTGGGAAAAGGCCCTGCCTGCCGCACAGCGGCTGGCGGGGGATCAGGGCGTGATCCATCTGCTGGGGATCGTGCATGATTTCGGCAGCTCGATGGTGGCGACCTTTCTGCCCAAGGGCTATGAAAAGGCCGTTCTGCAGCAGATGAAGCAGGCGCTGGACGATTTCGCCACAAAGCATTTCCCCGATGAGGCGCGGGTGCAGATCCATGTGGGCCATGGCCATGTCGCGGAAACGATCCTGAAAGCCGCGACCAAATACAAGGCGGACCTGATCGTCATGGCCAGCGACAACCCCGACGAATTGCGCAGCATCCGCGTCAGCCGCGACGTGAACGCCGTGGTGCGGCATTCGCCCGTCTCGGTGATGGTGGTGCGCTAGGACCATGCAGACCGACCTTCAGATCGCCCGCGCCGCCACCAAGCGGCCCATCGCCGATGTCGCCAAGCGCCTTGGCCTGACCTATGACCAGATCCTGCCCTATGGCCATGACAAGGCCAAGATCACCCACGAGGCGCTGGCCGGGCTGTCGGGCCCCGAGGGGCGGCTGATTCTTGTCACCGCCATCAACCCGACGCCCGCGGGCGAGGGCAAGACGACCACCACCGTGGGTCTGGGCGATGCGCTGAACCGCATCGGCCACCGCGCGACGATCTGCATCCGCGAAGCCAGCCTTGGCCCGAACTTCGGGATGAAGGGCGGGGCGGGTGGGGGCCGCGCGCAGATCGTGCCGATGGAGGACATGAACCTTCATTTCACCGGAGATTTCCACGCCATCACCTCGGCCCACAACCTGCTGGCCGCGATGATCGACAACCATATCCACTGGGGCAACGCGCTGGATCTGGACACGCGCCGGATCAGCTGGCGCCGCGTCATGGACATGAACGACCGCGCGCTGCGCGACGTTGTGGTGGGTCTGGGCGGTCCGGCCAACGGATTCTCGCGCCAGTCGGGGTTCGACATCACCGTGGCCTCCGAAGTCATGGCGATCCTGTGCCTGGCGCGCGATCTGGCCGACCTGCAGGACCGCTTGGGCCGCATCGTCATCGGCGAGACGCGCAACCGCCAGCCCGTGACGGCGCGGGATCTGAAAGCCGATGGCGCGATGACCGTGCTGCTGAAGGACGCGCTGCAGCCCAATCTGGTTCAGACGCTGGAGAACAATCCCGCGCTGGTCCATGGCGGGCCCTTCGCCAATATCGCCCATGGCTGCAACAGCGTCATCGCCACCCGCGCGGCCCTGCGCCTGTCGGATTATGTGGTGACCGAGGCCGGTTTCGGAGCCGATCTGGGGGCCGAAAAGTTCCTCAACATCAAATGCCGCCTGGCCGGGCTGGCCCCCGCGGCGGTGGTGCTGGTGGCGACCATCCGCGCGCTGAAGATGAATGGCGGCGTGGCCAAAGCCGATCTGGGGACCGAGGATGCAGGCGCCGTCCGCGAGGGCTGCGCCAATCTGGGCCGCCATATCCAGAATATCCGCAGCTTCGGCCTGCCCGTCGTCGTGGCGCTGAACCATTTCGACGGCGATACCCAGGCCGAGATCGCCGCCCTGCAGGAGTATTGCGCGGGGCAGGGCGTGCAGGCCATCCTCGCCCGCCACTGGGCGGAAGGCGGCGCGGGGGCCGAGGATCTGGCCCGCGCGGTGGTGGATCTGGCTGAGGGGGGCGCGCAGTTTTCAACCCTCTATCCCGACGATCTGCCGCTGTGGGACAAGATCGAGACGGTCTGCACCCGCATCCACCGCGCCGGCGGGGTGGAAGCCGCGCCCGGCATCCGCGACCAGCTGGCCGCATGGGAGGCGGCGGGCCATGGCCGCATGCCCGTCTGCATCGCCAAGACGCAATACAGCTTTTCGACCGACCCCACCCTGCGCGGCGCGCCGACGGGCCATGTGATCGGCGTGCGCGAGGTGCGGCTGAACGCGGGGGCGGGCTTTGTCGTGGCGATCTGCGGGCAGATCATGACCATGCCCGGCCTGCCGCGCCATCCCGCGGCCGAGGTGATCGGGCTGGACGATCAGGGGCAGGTCGAGGGACTATTCTGACGCGTAGCCCCCGATTGCGCCCCGCGCGCGGGCGCGCTAAAGCGCCTGCATGACAAACCGCCCCGACCTTCCGTCCGAGATCGCCCGCCGCCGGACATTCGCGATCATCTCGCATCCCGATGCGGGCAAGACCACGCTGACCGAGAAATTCCTTCTGTATGGCGGCGCCATCCAGATGGCCGGGCAGGTGCGCGCCAAGGGCGAGGCGCGGCGGACACGCTCGGACTTCATGAAGATGGAGCAGGACCGGGGCATCTCGGTCTCGGCCTCGGCCATGTCCTTCGATTTCGACGGGCACCGCTTCAATCTGGTCGACACGCCCGGTCACAGCGACTTTTCCGAGGATACCTATCGCACGCTGACGGCGGTGGATGCGGCGATCATGGTCATCGACGGGGCCAAGGGGGTCGAATCGCAGACCCGCAAGCTGTTCGAGGTCTGTCGGCTGCGCGACCTGCCGATCCTGACCTTCTGCAACAAGATGGACCGCGAATCCCGCGACACGTTCGAGATCATCGACGAGATCCAGGAGAACCTGGCCATCGACGTGGCGCCGGTCAGCTGGCCCATCGGCGTGGGCCGGGAATTCATCGGCTGCTATGACATGCTGCGCGACCGGCTGGAGCTGATGGACCGCGCCGACCGCAACAAGGTGGCGGAATCGATCAAGATCAACGGTCTGGACGATCCCGCGCTGGCCCAGCACGTGCCCGCCGAGCTGCTGGCCAAGCTGCGCGACGAGGTCGAGATGGCGCGCGAGCTGCTGCCTGCCTTCGATCGCAAGTCGTTCCTGGAAGGGCACATGACCCCCATCTGGTTCGGCAGCGCGATCAACAGCTTTGGCGTGCAGGAGCTGATGCAGGGCATCAGCACCTATGGCCCGCCGCCCCAGATCCAGAATGCCGCCGAACGCCAGATCGCGCCCGAGGAGACCACCGTCACCGGCTTCGTCTTCAAGGTGCAGGCCAACATGGACCCCAAGCACCGCGACCGCGTGGCCTTCGTGCGGCTTGCCTCGGGGCATTTCGAACGCGGCATGAAGATGGTCCATGTGCGGACGAAGAAGCCGATGTCCGTGTCGAACCCGGTCCTGTTCCTAGCCGCCGACCGCGAGCTGGCCGAGGAGGCCTGGGCGGGCGACATCATCGGCATCCCGAACCACGGGCAGCTGCGCATCGGCGATGCGCTGACCGAGGGCGAGGCGCTGCGCTTCACCGGCATTCCCAGCTTCGCGCCGGAACTGCTGAACTCGGTCCGGGCGACCGATCCGATGAAGGCCAAGCATCTGGAAAAGGCGTTGATGCAGTTCGCGGAAGAAGGCGCGGCCAAGGTCTTCAAGCCGACCATCGGTTCGGGCTTCATCGTGGGCGTGGTGGGGGCGCTGCAGTTCGAGGTGCTTGCCAGCCGGATCGAGCTGGAATACGGCATCCCTGTCCGCTTCGAGGGCAGCCAGTTCACCAGCGCGCGGTGGGTCGCAGGGCCGAGGCCCAAGGTCGAGGCCTTCGCCGAGGTGAACAAGGGCCACCTGGCCCATGACCATGACGGCGACCTGGTCTATCTGACCCGGCTGCAATGGGACATCGACCGCATCGGCCGCGATCACCCCGAGATCAAGCTGACCGCCACCAAGGAGATGATGGTCTGAGGCGCATGGCCTCGGACCCCGTCACTTGCCGAACAGCATCCCGTCCAGCTCGTTGCCCTGCTCGTCGACGGGATGGCACCAGACGGTGAAGCCCGTCAGCTCGTGCGCGCCGAAGCTGTTCATCAGCGGCACGTCGGCGGCATCGTGGCCCCGCGCCACCACCACCCGCCCGATCCGGCGTTCGTTGTTGCGCGGATCGAAGGTGTACCACTTGCCGGACAGATAGACCTCGGTCCAGGCGGCGAAATCCATGGGCGCGTCGACCTTGGGCACGCCGATGTCGCCGACATAGCCGTTCACGTAGCGGGCCGGGATGTTCAGCGCGCGCAGATAGGCCAGCGCCAGGTGGGCGAAGTCGCGGCAGACGCCGATGCCGCCCTGACGGGCGCCCGCAGCGGTCCGATAGACCGAGGCCGTGCCATAGTCGAAGGTCAGAAGCCCGTTCACGTGGTCCACGACCGTCTGCACCCGCGTCCAGCCGGGCGTGACGCTTCCGAACAGGTCCCACGCCTCCTGGCTGACCAGATCGCTTTCGACATAGCGCGAGGCGGTCAGGAACCCCATGACCTCGTCGGGCAGATCCTCGGCGCGCAGTTCCTCCGCGGCCGGGTTCACCTCGTCCCAGTCCCCGCTGTCCTGCAGCGTCACGTCGCCCCGCAGCGTGAACTCACCCGCCGGCGCGACGATGCGCCGGCAGATGTTGTTGTAGCGGTCGTAGTAGTTGTGGATCGGCACATGGGGATTGGTCGAGACCAACTCCGGCCCGATGAAGTCGCGGTGCCGCGACACTTCGGGCGCCACCATGCAGATCAGCGGCGTTGGCTGCGTGACCCGGATGCTAATTTCATGACCGACCCGGACTCGCATCAGACGACCGTCGCGTCCATGGTGATCTCGGCATTCAGCAGCTTCGAGATCGGGCAACCCGCCTTGGCCTTCTCGGCCACTTCCAGCACCTTTGCCTCATCGGCGTCGGCGGTGATCTTGGTCGTCAGATGGGCCTTCTTGACCGCGAAGCCGTCGCCGTCCTTGTCCATCGAGATGTCGGAGGTGGTCTGGATCGAGACGCCCGAGACGCCTTCCTGCTCCAGCATCATGGCCAGCGCCATCGAGAAGCAGGAGGCATGGGCCGCGCCCACCAGTTCCTCGGGGTTGGTGCCGGGGCTGTCCTCGAAGCGGGTGTTGAAGCCGTAGGGCAGGGCGTTCAGGGCGCCGGACTTGGTCGAAACCTTGCCCTTGCCAGCCTTCAGTCCGCCATCCCATTGCGCCGATCCGGTGCGGGTGATCATGTGGTGTCCTTTTCGTTGATCTCAGTGTCGCGGGCACAACGCCGCGACACAAGCCAAGGTTCAGATCGCCGCGGTGAACAGGCGGTGATGTTCCGCAATCGCGTACCGATCGGTCATTCCTGCGACGTAATCCAGCACAAGGCGGGCGCGGTCGGTCTGGCTGTCCAGGGCCAGCGCGGCCTCGCGCCACTGGTCGGGCAGGCGGTCGGGATGGTCCAGATACAGCGGGAAGAGGTCGTTCAGCATCGCCGTCACGCTGTGGCGTTCCACCACGACCGACGGTGCGCGATACATGCGCTGGAACAGGAAGGACTTGATCGCCTTGATGTTCTGATAGAGCGGCTTGGAAAAGCGGATGATCGGCCCGTCCATCGCCCGGATGTCGTCGGCGCTCTGCGGCTGCAGCCCCGCCAGACGGTTCTGCGCCACGGCGATCACGTCCTCGACCATGACCCCGAAGACCCGGCGCAGCGCCTCGTAGCGCCGCCGCGTCGGATCGAGGCCGGGATAGCGGCGGTCGACCTCGGCGAAGGCGGGGCCGATGACGGGCAGTTCGGACAGCTCGGCCTCGGTGAAGAGGCCCGCGCGCAGCCCGTCATGCAGGTCGTGATGGTTGTAGGCCACGTCGTCGGCGACGGCCGCCACCTGCGCCTCGGCACTGGCATTGGTGTGCAGTTCCAGATCCCAGAGCGCGTTCACGTCGGCCAGCGCATAGGGCAGATCGCCGGTGATGGGCCCGTTATGCTTGGCGATGCCCTCGAGGCTTTCCCAGGTCAGGTTCAGCCCGTCGAAATCGGCGTAATGCCGTTCCAGCCGCGTGACGATGCGCAGGGCCTGCGCATTGTGGTCGAAGCCGCCGAAGGGGGCCATCAGGGCGGCCAGCGCGTCCTCTCCGGTATGGCCGAAGGGGGGGTGGCCCAGATCATGGGCCAGGGCCACCGTCTCGGCCAGGTCGGTGTTCAGACCAAGCGTACCCGCGATGGTGCGGGCGACCTGGGCCACCTCGATCGTGTGGGTCAGGCGGGTGCGGAAATAGTCGCCGCGATAGGCGTCGCCGTCATGTTCCACGAAGACCTGGGTCTTGTGCTTCAGCCGCCGGAAGGCGCTGGAATGGATGATGCGGTCGCGGTCGCGCTGCCAGGGCGACCGGAAGGTCGACAGGCTTTCGTCATGCAGACGGCCGCGGCTGTCCTGGGGCTGGCAGGCAAAGGGCGCGAGTGCGGTCACGGGATCAGGGCCTTCCTTGCGGGTCGCTGGCCCGGACCCTATATTCGAAGCCAACCGCCGCATACGGGAACGCCCCATGAACCTGCCGCCGAAAGTCACCGAACGCGCCTTCGAACGCCTCTCGCAGATCAATGCGGGCAAGGATCCCGTGGCCCTGCGGGTCGCGATCCTGGGGGGCGGCTGTTCCGGGTTCCAGTACGACATCCGGATGGAGGACGCGCCCGAGGCCGACGATCTGGTGCTGGAAGGCGCGGGCCAGCGCGTTCTGGTCGATCCGGTCTCGCTGCCCTATCTGGCGGGCGCGGTGATCGACTTCACCGACGAGCTGATCGGCGCGCGCTTCGTGATCGAGAACCCCAACGCCACCAGCAGCTGCGGCTGCGGCACCTCCTTTTCCATCTAGTCGCAGGGCCGGCTGCGGGTCGACAGCTCCGGGTCCAGCCAGCGCAGCTCCGTGCCAAGCGGCGTGGTCTTGGCGACCCGCTCGGTGGACCATTCCGCGATCTGGCAGGTCGTGCGGTCCTGCCCGTCGCCGATGCGCAGCCCGTCCGCCGCCCGCTCCAGCGTGATCGACTGGCCCTCGCGCCGGTTGTTGGCGATGCGGAAGGGCAGGGGGCCGGGCAGGGTCGCGGCGGGGGCGCCGAACAGGTCTTTCGGGCCCTGCCAGTCCTCGGGCGGGCCCGGCGCCACGGTCAGGCGATGATCGCCCGGCGGCACCAGCAGACGCAGCACCGATCCGCCCCGCAGATAGGCGCTGATGACCCGCGCGCCCTCGGAATCGGTCAGCACGATGGCGTAATCCTGCCCCTCGGGGGCGCGGACCTGGAAGGGAATCGTGGCGGGCAGGGGGCTGGCCACGGCCAGCAGCCCCGTCGGCGGGCGGGTTTCGGCCCAGGCCAGCCCGGGCAGCAGCATCAGGGTCAGAACACGGATCATCGGGGCCTTTCGACGGCGCTTCAGGTTGCCAAACGCGCCACGCCCGCTAAAGATGCCGCCATGAAAATCGCAAGCTTCAACATCAACGGCGTCAAGGCCCGCATCCAGGCGCTGACCGACTGGCTGGCCGCGACCGATGCGGATCTGGTCGTCCTGCAGGAAATCAAGTCCGTCGACGAGGGCTTCCCGCGCGAGCATTTCCAGGATCTGGGCTGGCAGGTGGAGACCCACGGCCAGAAGGGCTTCAACGGCGTCGCGATCCTGTCGCGGATGCCGCTGGAGGACGTGACACGGGGCCTTCCCGGCGACGACACGGACGAGCAGGCCCGCTATATCGAGGCGACGGTCGTGGGCGCCCAGGCCGTGCGGATCGCGGGCCTCTATCTGCCCAACGGCAACCCCGCGCCGGGGCCGAAATACGACTACAAGCTGGCCTGGATGGAACGCCTGCGCCTGCGCGCCGCCGAGTTGCTGGCCTCCGAGATGCCGGTGGTCCTGCTGGGTGATTTCAACATCATCCCCGAGCCCCGCGACGCCGCCACCCCCGAGGCCTGGACCGAGGACGCGCTGTTCCGGCCCGAAAGCCGCGCGGCCTTCCGCGCCATCGTCAACCAGGGCTGGACGGATGCGGTGCGCATCCGCGATCCGTGGTCCACGCGCGGGCCCTTCACCTTCTGGGACTATCAGGCGGGGGCGTGGAACCGCGACAACGGCATCCGCATCGACCACCTGCTGCTGTCGCCGCAGGCCGCCGACCTGATGATCGAGACCGGCGTGGACCGCGACGCCCGCGCGGGCGAGAAGCCGAGCGACCATGTCCCGGTCTGGGTGCGCCTGGCCGCCTAGATCACCAGCACGCCGGAATGCTTTGCCTTGTGCTCGGGCTCGACATGGATGGTCACCTGCGCGTCGGGCAGGCGGGCCATGATGCTGGCCTCGACCCGGTCGCAGATGTCATGGGCATCGGCCACGGTCGTCTGCCCGTCCACAACCAGATGGAAGTCGATGAAGGTCACCGCGCCCGCATGGCGGGTGCGCAGGTCATGCGCCTCCAGCGCGCCGCTGGCCTTGTCCGAGATGATCTCGCGGATCACCGCCAGCGTGGTTTCCGGCACCGCCTCGTCCATCAGCCCCGACAGCGACGAGGCCATGACCTTCCAGCCCGACCACAGGATGTTGACCCCCACCAGCATCGCCAGAAGCGGATCCAGCACCGCCCAGCCCGTGGCGACGGCCAGCCCCACGCCCAGCAGCACCCCCGCCGAGGAGATGACGTCCGACAGCAGGTGCTTGCCATCCGCCACCAGCGCGGGGGATCGCAGCCGGCGCCCCTGCCGCAAGAGCACCCCGCACCAGACCGCGTTCAGCACGCCCGCGCTGGCATTGATCGCCATGCCCAGGCCCGCATCCGCGATCTCGCGCGGGTTCTGGAAGGCGTGCCAGGCCTCGCGCAGGATCAGAAGCGCGGCCGAGATGATCAGCACCCCCTCCAGCACGGCGCTGAAGAACTCGGCCTTGTGATGCCCGTAGGGATGGCCCGGATCGGCGGGGCGCTGCGCGACCTTGATCGCCACCAGCGCCGCCATCGCCGTCGCGACGTTGACGATGCTTTCCAGCGCGTCCGACAGCAGCGCGACCGACCCGGTCAGGCGCCAGGCCAGCGTCTTGAGCGCCAGCACGACCAGACCGACCAGAATGCTGCCGGCGGCGATTTTCAGACTGGTTGACACAGGTTCGGTCCCCTTGTCGCTTCCACGATCCGGTCCGGCCAGCATCTGTCAGAAGCGGTGCCCCGTGCCAAGCGGGCATGGCGTGTTTCTGCCGGTCCCGGCCACCGACCGCTCCGGCACGGGTTTTTGATTGACTGATCACTCAATTCATATCAAGCTTAGGGCATCAAACAATGCTGCGGCGCGACAGGGCCGCGCCGGTGGCGATCCGGCAGCCCCGGCGCCGCGCGCGGGGCTGTGCCCCGGCGGGACATCGCGGCGCCCATCATTCGGACGACGAAGAAGGATCGCCCATGACGCCCATCATCACCGTCGCCTATCTCAGCGTGCTGGCCTGCGCGCTGTTCGTCCTGATCCGCTGGCCCCGCCTGCGGCTGCAGGGTGAAGAGCCCGTCGGCCTGTTCACCCTGATCGCGCTGCTGTTCACCGCGGGCCTCGACATGGGGCTGGTCATGCTGCCCCTGGCCGAGTTTCCCATCTATGAAGGCGACCCGGCCTTCGGCTTCACCAATGCCCTGGCGGTCGAGTTCGGCATGTGGGGGCCCCTGGTCTGGCTGATGTATTTCGTCGCCACCTTCTATTTCATCGTGCTGGAGCCGCGCCTGTTGCTGTTCCAGATCCCGGCGGTCAAGTGGATCTACAACCTGACGATCATCGCGACCTGCTCCTTCACCTGCTACCTGTTCATGTCGAACCTGCCCACCTACGCGCCCGACCTGTCGCAGGGCGCGGTCTGGGCGCTGGTCGTGGGGGTGATCGCCACGGCGGTCATCTCCAGCGGGAACATGGTGGTGATGAAATGGCTGGCGATCGCGTCCAGCTATGGCTTCGGGATGCTGGCCTTCACCGCGCTGGCGATGATCGCCTTCGTCTACAGCCGGGTGGATCTTGGCGATTTCACCCGCAATATCGGGCTTCTGTCAGATTATTTCCTGCATCTGCCGCGCTTCGCGGTGCCCATCGCGGACTATCACGAGTTCTACCTGTTCTGGTGGTTCGCCTGGTCGATCATGATCGGGCAGTTCGTCGCGCGATTCGTGGGCGGGATGCAGGTCTGGCAGCTGGCGCTGGCCATGGTGGCGCTGCCCGCGATTCTCCTGGGGCTGTGGTTTTCGGTCCTCTTCGTCTATCACCAGGGAGGCGTCACGATCCCCGGCTGGCTGAACTGGTTCATGATCTCGGTCGGCGTGGTCTTCGTCATCAACTCGCTGGACAGCCTGATCCGGCTGTATTCCGCCAATCTGGGCTGGTCGCGCGAGAAGCTGGGCGACCGCGGCTATTACCCGCTGCATTTCGCCCTGCAACTGGCTCTGGTCGGGGCCTACGTCTTCACGCCCTTCCAGATCCAGTGGGTCGGGCTGATCGTCGCCGGGCTCTATGGGCTGGTCTATCTGCTGCTGGCCCGCAGGCTGGCGCGGCTGGACGGGATCGGCGCATAGGCACCCGAACGCGAAAGGCGCTGCCCCGGTCCGGGACGGCGCCATGCCACGGATCGCCCGGCGTCGCGGCGGTCAGCCGTCGTTGCGGTCGGAATCGTCGCCGAAGCGGGCATCGTCCGAGAACTCGTCCTCGCCCTCGCCCACGAACTTGGCCGACAGCGCGATCGAGTGGTTGTCATGGACCGGGTCCATCACGACATCCGACGGGATCTCGCCCACCAGCCATTCGCGCAGCTCCTCGCGGATCTCCTCGGGCTCCTGGCCGGTGGCCTCGGCCAGATAGGTCACGAAGGCGCGCTGGTCGCCGTCGACCTCGTCAAGATCGGCCTCGTCGGCCTCGGGCCACTTGTCGATGATCGCTTCGTAGAAGGCCGACCAGTTTTCCTGCACATGGTGCCATTTCATCAGTAACCTCCTGTCGGCAGGCCGCCCTGGAACCAGCGCGCTGCCCCTGTGATGTCCTCGCCGACGCCGGCGACGGTGTTGCATCCTGCCAAAACGGTGCAGGCCAGCATTGTAACCCAAAACATGCGCATCAGTTCGTCTCCTGCCACCAGACTTCGGGCAGAAAGCCCGGCCAGTCTCCGTAAATGGGAATATTCTCGGGATATGTCAGATCGGCGGCATGCGCCAGCCGCGACACGGGCGAGAAGCTGACCGGGATGACATAGCGTCCCGCCGTCAGCACCCGGTCCAGCGCCTGCACGGCGGCGGTGAACGCTTCGGCGGTCTCGGAGGCCACCATCGCGTCGATCATCGCGTCGGCGGCGGGGCTGTCCATGCCCATCCAGTTGCGGCTGCCGGGCGTCGTCACCCCGTCGCGGCCCCAGTAGAGCCGCTGCTCGTTGCCCGGAGACAGCGACAGCCCGCGTTCGTACCAGGTCATGTCGAACTGGTAGTTGTTGGTGCGTTCCACATATTGCGCGGCATCGGTCAGTGTCACGCGCGGGGTGATGCCCAAGGGGCGCAGCGCCTCGACATAGATGTTCACGATCTGGCGCACCTCGGAGCCGCTGCGCATGGCGGTGCCGTTCTGGTTCAGCAGGATCTCGAAGGAAAAGGGCTGGCCCTGGTCGTCGCGCAGCTGGCCGTCCTGGATGGTCCAGCCCGCCTCGGCCATCAGCGCCATCGCGCGGCGGATGGCGGCGCGGTCCATGGCGCGGGCATCCCCCTCGGGCAGGGAATACCCCTCCAGCGCGCCGGGGGGCAGGCTTGCGGCATGCGGTTCCAGCAGGGCGGCCACCGGGCCCGTGGCGGGGCCGTGGTCCATGCCCAGCACCGAATTCGAGAAATACGAGGTGATGCGCGGATCGGCCCCGCCGTTCAGGGTCTGGTTGATGAAGCGGAAGTTGAACATCTCGATCATCGCTTGGCGCACGCGCCAGTCGGCGAAGATCGGGTTGCGGGTGTTCATCGCCAGCCCCACGATCCCCGAAGGACGTTCGTTCGGGATTTCCGAGGTGACGACCTCGCCGCGCGCGACCAAGGGAAAGTCGTACTCGGTCGCCCAGTTCTGCGCCGACAGCTCGCGCCAGACGGTGACCTCGCCGGCCTTGAACGCCTCGAACATGGCATTGGCGTCGCCAAAATAGTCATAGCGGATCACGTCGAAATTGTTCACCCCGGCCATCAGCGGCAGGTCGCGGCCCCAATAGTCGGGATTGCGGCGAAAGCTGATCGCGCGGCCCGGATCGACCTGGTCAATGACATAGGCGCCGCTGCCGATCGGCGGCTCCAGCCCCGACTCGGCAAAGTCCTGCCCCTCCCATTGCGCCTTCTTCAGGATAGGGCGCAGGCCCATCAGCAGGGGCAGTTCGCGGTCCGGCTCGGTGAAGGTCAGCCGGATGCCGCGCGCGCCGGCGGGCTCGATCCGGGCGACCTTGGACCAGGCGCTGTGATAGCGGGGATGGCCTTGGGTCCCGAGCGTCTCGTAGGACCAGATCACGTCCTCGACGGTGACCGGGCTGCCGTCGGAAAAGCGCGCCTCGGGGCGCAGCACGAACTCGACCCAGGTCCGGTCGGGGGCGACCTCGACCGTTTCGGCCAGCAGGCCATACAGCGTGAAGGGCTCGTCGATGGACCGCATCATCAGCGATTCGGTCACATGCACGCCCACGCCCCATGCGGCGTTTCCCTTGAGAACCCAGGGTTTGAGGGAATCAAAACCGCCCGGTTCGGCCATCCGAATCGTGCCGCCCTGCGGCGCGTCGGGATTGGCATAGGGCAGATGCGCGAATCCCTGGGGAAGGGCAGGTTCTCCATAGATTGCAAGACCATGGGCAGGTTCGGCAAGGCTTGCCAGAGGCATTGCTGCAACACCGGCTGCCACGACCCCCAGACCCGCGACAAGGCCTTTAAGCACGTGATTGTTCAGCTTTTCGAAGATTCGCATCGCCCGCCGCCCCGCCGTTTCTTGTTTGGCCGCATTATCAACAGGCTTGACCGGCGGGCGTCAACCGACGCTGGAAGATCGCTGTTGGCCTCGCGCGGTTCCTCGCGTATAAACAGGACACTGCTCGATAGGTTTCTTGCCTGTATGAAACCTGCCTCATGACTTGCGCCCGCCTTGTGCGGGCGCCTTTTTTTTCCGATGCTGCGGCTGCAAGACCGACCCGGGATGCGTCCCGCGGGCCCGGTCCAGAGGCAAGGCGAGGAGCAGCCGATGTTCGAGACATTCCTGAAGGGCAAGACGGCCGTCGTGACCGGATCCAATTCCGGCATCGGCCTGGGCGTGGCCGAGCGCTTGGCGCGGGCGGGGGCCGACGTGGTCCTGAACAGCTTTTCCGACACCGACGAGGATCATGCGCTGGCCCGGAAGATGGCGGCGGACCATGGCGTCACCGTCCGCTACATCCAGGCCGACATGTCCAAGGGCGAACAGTGCCGCGCACTGATCGAAAAGGCGGGCGCCTGCGATATCCTGGTCAACAATGCGGGCATCCAGCATGTCGCCGCGATCCCGGATTTCCCGGCCGAGAAATGGGACGCGATCATCGCCATCAACCTGACCTCGGCCTTCCACACCACGGCGGCGGCGCTGCCGATGATGCGGGCGGCGGGATGGGGACGGGTGATCAACATCGCCTCGGCCCACGGGCTGACGGCCAGCCCCTACAAATCCGCCTATGTCGCGGCCAAGCACGGCATCGTCGGCCTGACCAAGGTGACGGGCCTGGAGACCGCGCGCGAGGCGATCACCGCCAACGCGATCTGCCCGGGCTACGTGCTGACCCCGCTGGTGGAGGCGCAGATCCCCGACACGATGAAGAAATACGACATGGATCGCGAGGAGGTGATCGAGAAGGTGCTGCTGGAGCGCCAGCCCTCCAAGGATTTCGCCACGACCGACCAGCTGGGCGACACCGCCGTCTTCCTGTGCAGCGGTGCCGCGGCGCAAATCACCGGCACCACGATCAGCGTCGACGGGGGCTGGACCGCACTCTGACCGAAACCTGTCCGCAATTCAGCGGGTTATGCCATCGATGGCAACAGGGAGACGGTCATGAAGGGTATTGGCGCTTGGTTTCTGGGGGTCCCGGTCGTGGTGATCGTGATCCTCTACGTGCTCGGCATCTTCTGATGCAGCAGGGGCGCCCCGCGATGGCGGGGCGTCCTTCGGACCGGGATCAGAGCAGGCTGTTCTGGATCGCCTGAATGTCCGCATTCGTCAGCGTCTTCGCGATCTCCTTGCGCAGCCGCAGCTGCAGCTCCTTGTGATAATGCTTGCGCATCACGCCAAGCGTCGAGGGATCGGCGATGATGGCGATGTCCTCCAACCGGTTCTTCAGGACCATCGCGTTTAGGTGGCGCGTCAGCTGCAGGGCGAACCCGGCCTCTTCCGCATCGCGGGGCGAGATCTCGTCCAGCTGGGCCGTCGGACCCGAGGTCAGGCTGTCCGGGGTGACCTTCTCGGTTTCCGTCAGTTCCAGCCCGTGCTTGGCGATGTTGCGGAAGATGGTGGCAGAGTGGCCGTCCGCGACGACCACCACAGCGTTGTGGGGCAGCATTGTCAGCTCCTTCTATGTCTGCTCGGCGCTGCTCAACGCACGCTAGGGCAGGCTAGTTGCAGCCTGCGCAAAACTGACGGATGCGGGCCATCGCGTCCTCCAGCACCTCGTCCGCGGTGGCGTAGGAGATGCGGAAATGCGGCGACAGGCCGAAGGCCGCGCCAAAGACCACCGCCACGCCCTGCTCGTCCAGCAGCGCGTTGGCGAAGGCCTCGTCGCTGTCGATCCGGGTGCCCTCCGCGCTGGTCCTTCCGATCAGGCCCGCCATCGAGGGATAGACGTAGAAGGCCCCCTGCGGCACCGGGCAATCCAGCCCCGCGCAGGCGTTCAGCCCCGCCACCACCAGATCGCGGCGCCGCTGGAACACCGCGCGGCTGTCGCGGATGTAATCCTGCGGGCCGGTCAGCGCGGCCTCGGCCGCATATTGGCTGACCGAGCAGGGGTTCGAGGTCGATTGCGACTGCAGCTTGGCCATGGCCCGGATCAGCGCCTCGGGGGCGGCGCCATAGCCGATGCGCCAGCCGGTCATGGCATAGGACTTGCTGACCCCGTTCATGGTCAGCACCCGGTCCTTCAGGCGCGGCTCGACCTCGGCCGGGGTGCAAAATTCGAAGCCGTCGAAGACCAGATGTTCGTAGATGTCGTCGGCCAGCACCCAGACCTGCGGGTGGCGCAGCAGCACCTCGCACAGCGCGGCCATCTGCGCGCGGTCATAGCCCGCCCCGGTGGGGTTCGAGGGCGAATTGAGGATCAGCCACTTGGTGCGCGGCGTGATCGCCGCCTCCAGCGCCTGCGGGGTCAGCCGGAACCCGGCGGCCTGGTCGCATTCCACGACGACCGGCGTGCCGCCCGCCAGCAGCACCATGTCGGGATAGCTGACCCAGTAGGGCGCGGGCACAATCACCTCATCGCCCGCGTCCAGCGTGGCCATCAGCGCGTTGAACAGGATCTGCTTGCCGCCGGTGCCGACCGTGATCTGCGAGGGGGTGTAATCCAGCCCGTTCTCGCGCGCGAACTTGTCCGCGATGGCGCGCTTCAGCGACGGCGTGCCGTCAACCGCGGTATAGCGCGTGTGGCCCGCGTCGATGGCGGCCTTGGCGGCGTCGCGCACGTTGAGGGGCGTGTCGAAATCGGGCTCTCCGGCGGACAGGCTGATGATGTCGCGCCCCTCGGCGGCCAGCTCGGCGGCGCGCATGCTCATGGCGATGGTGGGCGAGGGCTTGATGCGGGCCAGCCGGTCGGAAATGAACGCCATCTTGGCACCCCTTGCTGTCGGTTTGATCTGTCGGCCCGCATGGCATACGCTGGCCGCGCATGTGCCACAAGCAGGGGATGGACGGATGGACAGCTATGCCGAGCCGATGGCGACCCTGGGCGACCGGCTGACCGCCGCCCGCGAGGGGGCGGGCCTGGACGTCGCCGCCATGGCCGAGGCCCTGGGCCTGCGCCCCGAGACGCTGGAGGGATGGGAGGTCGATCAGGCCGAACCGACCGCCAGCCTGATGGGGCGGATCGCCACAGTCACCGGGGTATCGCCCGTCTGGCTGTTGACGGGGCAGGGCGCGGGACCCAAAGACGACAGTGCGGGCGCCCATCTGCGGGCCGAACTGGCCGATCTGCGCCGTCTTCTGGCCGAGGCCAGCGCCCGCGTGGAACGTCTGGAAGAGGCTTTGTCCCATGGCTGAGACGATGGAAACCCCCGAGCACCGGCTGAAACGCCTGCACATGCGCAGCTGGCGGCGCGGCATGAAGGAGATGGACCTGATCCTGGGCCATTTCGCGGATGAGTGCCTGGCCGAGCTGAACGCCGCCGATCTGGACCTCTACGAGCGGATGCTGGGCGAGAACGATCAGGACCTGTACCTGTGGGTGACCGCGCAGATGGGCCAGGACGAGGCCCCCGACCGCGGCGCGCCCGACATCCTGGTGCCGATGCTGGACCGGGTCGCCGCGCATGCAGTCGCCCGCTTCTCGGAAAATCCGTAAAATCCAAGCGAACGGCGCGGTGAAACGCGCTGTTTTCGATGCAAAATTAACCGGGTCTTGTGCTTTCCCCTGCAAAAGTCGGGTCAGACGAACAGGACAGGACGACCCGCCGCCATGCTTGCCCCTGCACCCCGCGATCCGCGCCCGACCGTCCCGGCAGATGCCGAGGCGCTTCCCGACATGACCCGGGCCTATCTGGAATCCCTGCAGCTGCTGGAACGGATGCACCGGCTGATGCTGGATCTGGTCAAGGACGAGTTCGAGCGGCTGCGACACGGCGACCTGACCCCGGTGCAGGCGATGATCCTCTACAACATGGGCGAGGCCGAGGTCTCGGCCGGGGAATTGCGCTCGCGCGGCATGTATCAGGGCTCGAATGTCAGCTACAACCTGAAGAAGCTGGTGGCGATGGGCTATGTCCATCACGAGCGTTGCGACCTGGACCGCCGTTCGGTCAAGGTGCGGCTGACGCCCGAGGGGCAGGCCATGCGCGAGATGGTCCGCCAGCTGTTCATCCGCCATGCCGAGGGGCTGGCCATGTCCGGCGTGCTGGAGGATCCTCCCCTGCCGCAGGTCAACCTGCAATGCCGCCGGATCGAGCGGTTCTGGGGCGACCAGATCCGGTACATCTACTGAGGCCCCGTCCGGTGTCCGCAGCCGTCGCGGGGGTCCGCGACGGCCGCAGCGATCTTACCAGTTTCCGGTATTCTCCATGCTGACCCAGGGCTCCTGCGGCTCCAGCGCGTCACCCTCCTGCAGCAGCTCGATCGAGACGTTGTCGGGGCTGCGCACGAAGGCCATGTGGCCATCGCGGGGGGGCGGTTGATCGTCACACCCGCATCCATCAAGGTCTGGCACATCTCGTAGATGTTGCCGACGCGGTAGGCCAGATGGCCGAAATGGCGGCTGTCCGAGGGCAGGCCCTCGTCGCCGTCCCAGTTGTGGGTCAATTCGACCGGGCATTCCGGCTGGCCCGGAGGCGCCATGAAGACCAGGCTGAAGCGGCCCTTGTCATTGTCGATCCGGCGCGTTTCCTCCAGCCCCAGCAGGCGGAAGAAGTCCATCGTCTTGTCGAGGTCCTGCACGCGGACCATGGTATGCAGATAGCGGATGTTCATGGAAGTCTCCTTTGACGTCTCGCCGGGGACGGTGCCACGGCGGTGCAGCCCCTGCAACAAATTGCCGGTCGCTCGGTTCCTCACCCCGATGCCGCAGCAGGGGGCGTGCCTGCGTGGTTGAACCTGTCGGCGCATTCATGGCAAGGGAAGCCAGACATTCGCCCATGAGGACTCCGCCATGCCCCTGACCGCCGAACAGCAGGCCGAGATCGACCAGCAGCGCGCGACCCCGCGCCAGACCCTGCGCGCGGTCTCCGAGGGGATGGAGGCGCATCTCTATGTCCCCCATCCGGTGCTGGATCACGGCCTGGTCCGGGTCGTCGACTACATGGGCGACGATGCGGCGATCTGCCAGGCGGCGCGGGTCAGCTATGGCACCGGCACCAAGTCGGTGCAGAACGACGAGGGGCTGATCCGCTATCTGATGCGGCACTGGCACTCGACGCCCTTCGAGATGTGCGAGGTCAAGTTCCACGTCAAGCTGCCGGTCTTCGTGGCCCGCCAGTGGATCCGCCACCGCACCGCCAACGTGAACGAATATTCCGCGCGCTACTCGATCCTCGACCGCGAGTTCTACATTCCCGCCCCCGAGCAGCTGGCCGCGCAATCGGCGCAGAACAATCAGGGCCGGGGCGAAGTGCTGGCAGGCGACGAGGCGCAGCGCGTGCTGGACCTGCTGCGCGAGGATGCGATGCGCAGCTATGATCATTACGAGGCGATGCTGAGCCAGGACGGCCAGCAAGGCCTGGCGCGGGAACTGGCGCGGATGAACCTGCCCGCCAATATCTATACCCAGTGGTACTGGAAGGTGGACCTGCACAACCTGCTGCATTTCCTGCGCCTGCGCGCCGACGCCCATGCGCAATACGAGATCCGGGCCTATGCCGACCTGATGTGCGACATCACCCGTGATTGGGTGCCCGCCGCCTTCAACGCCTTCCGCGACTACCGGATGGATGCGGTCAGCCTGTCGGCGCAGGGCGCCGCGGCCCTGAAACGCCGCCTGGCGGGCGAGGCGATCACGCAGGAGACCTCGGGCATGGGCGCGCGCGAATGGCGCGAGTTCCAGGCCGTCTGGGGCTGAATTCTCAGACCAGCCGGGTGCGGACGGGGGCCAGCCCCTCGATCCGCACCACGACCTCGTCGCCGGGCTGCAGGGCGCCCACGCCCGCGGGCGTGCCGGTGAAGATCAGATCGCCCGGCTCCAGCCGCACCAGCCGCGACAGATGCGCGATGATCTCGGTGACAGACCAGATCATCTGCGACAGCCGCCCGTCCTGGCGGACCTGGCCGTTCACCTCGACCACCAGCCGCGCCTCCTCAGCGGGCGCGTCGGGCTGCAGCGGCCCGCAGACCGCCGAGCCGTCGAAGCCCTTGGCCATGTCCCAGGGGCGGCCCATGCGCTTGGCCTCGGCCTGCAGGTCGCGGCGGGTCAGGTCGTTGCCCGCGCCATAGCCCCAGATCAGCCCGCCTGCCTCGCCGGCCGGGATGTCGGCCCCGCCCGCGCCCAACGCCACGACCAGTTCGCCCTCGAAATGCAGGTCCCGCGTCGCCGGGGGCCACCGCAGGTCGGCATCCCCGGTCAGCAGCGCATCGGCGGGCTTGGTGAAGAAGAAGGGCGGCTCGCGGTCGGGATCATGGCCCATCTCGCGCGCATGGTCGGCATAGTTGCGCCCCACGCAGAAGATGCGCCGGACGGCGAAGCGGTCGGTGGTGCCATGGACGGGGACCGAGGGCAGCGGGGCGGGGGGCAGCACGAACCCGGTCATGCCGCGAAGAGCCCGTCGAAATCCGCAAAACCCTTGACCTCGATCGGGTTTCCCGAGGGGTCGAAGAAGAACATCGTCCGCTGCTCGCCGGGCTCGCCCTGAAACCGGATCTGCGGGGGGATGTCGAAGCTTACGCCCTGCGTCTCCAGCCGGTCGGCCAGCGCCAACCAGTCGGGCAGCGGCAGCACCACGCCCAGATGCGGCATCATCACCATGTGATCGCCGACCCGGCCCGTGCGCGTGACGGGGAACGGCGTGCCCAGATGCAGCGACAGCTGATGGCCGAAGAAGTCGAAATCGACCCAGCTCTCGGTCGACCGCCCTTCGGCGCAGCCCAGCACGTCGCCATAGAAGCGACGGGCCGCGTCCAGGTCGGTGACGTGGATGGCAAGGTGGAACAGGGATCTCATGGCGGCCTCCGCAGGGTTGCAGGCGCAGTCATGCACATCGCGCAAAGCGCCCGCAAGGCGGTTGCGGTCCGGGATGAGTAATGTAATATTATCACGTAAATTGACAGGAGACCCCCCATGCGCCTGATCCTGCCCTTGGCCCTCGCCGCCCTGACCGCCGCCCCGGCCCTTGCGACCGAGGGGGTGCTGGACGTGGTCGCCCCCTTCGAGATCAAGGGCGCCGACCCTTCCACCTCGGGCAACGTCTTCATCAAGATGGAGCTGGCCGAGACGCTGGTGAATGCCGATGCCGACGGGCGGCTTGTGCCGGGGCTGGCCACGGACTGGCAGGTCTCAAGGGACGGACTGTCCTGGCTGTTCCGCCTGCGCCAAGGGGTCCTCTTTCACGACGGCACGCCCCTGACGGCCGAGGCGGTGGCCGGGGCCTTGACCCATGCCCGCGCCAAGCCCGGGCTGCTGGACACCGCCCCCATCACGGCGATCGCGGCTGAGGGTGCCGATCTGCGCATCACCCTGTCCGAACCCTTCGCGCCGCTGCCGGCCTTCCTGTCGGAATATCGCGCGCTGATCTATGCGCCCGCCGCCTATGACGCGGCCGGCACCGCCACGCAGGTGATCGGCACCGGCCCCTATCGCCTGACCGCCCTGCAGGAACCCCTGCGGCTGGAGGCGGCGCGATTCGACGATTACTGGGGGGAGGCGGCCCGGATCGACCGCGTCACCTACCAGGCCGTGGGCCGGGCCGAGACGCGGGCGCTTCTGGCTGAAAGCGGCGATGCCGATTACGTCTTCAACCTGGACCCGGCCTCGGTCCGGCGCCTGTCGGATGGGAAGGCGGTCGAGGTCCTGTCGGTTCCCGTGCCCCGGTCCCTGCTGATCAAGGTGAATGCCGGGCATCCGGCGCTGTCGGACCCCCGCGCGCGGCGGGCCCTGTCGCTGGCCATCGACCGGCAGGGGCTGGCGCAGGCGATCCTGCGCTATCCCTCGGGCGCGGACCAGCTGTTCCCGCCCTCGGTCCCGGACTGGCATGTGGCGGGGCTGGAGCCTCTGGCCCACGACCCCCAGGCCGCCCGCGCCATCCTGGCCGATCTGGGCTGGACCCCCGGTCCCGACGGCATCCTGACGCGCGACGGCGAGAGGTTCAGCCTGGTCCTGACCACCTATCCCGACCGCCCCGAACTGCCGCTGTCGGCGGCGGTCATCCAGCAGATGATGGCCGGGATCGGGGTCGAGGTGGCCATCAACTCCACCAATTCCAGCGAGATCCCGGCGGGCCACATGGACGGCTCGCTGGATCTGGCGCTGCTGGCGCGCAACTTCGCGCTGGTGCCCGATCCGATCGGCACGATCCTGACCGACTATGCGCAGGACGGCGATTGGGGCGCGATGGGCTGGGGCAACGACGCCTTCGCCGCGCTGATCCGCGATCTGGCGGCGGGCCAGGGCGGCCAGCCGCAGCGCGACGCGGCGATGGCCATCCTGCAGGCCGAGCTGCCGGTGATTCCCGTGGCCTGGTACCAGCAGACCGCCGCCGTCAGCCAAGGCGTGACCGGCGCGGTGATCGACCCGTTCGAGCGGACGATCGGGCTGTCGCGGATGGAATGGGCGGGCCAATGATCTGGCGGGCTTTGGGATACCGGCTGGCGCAGGCGCTGGTCGTGGCGCTGCTGGTCGGCGTGCTGTCCTTTCTGATGATGCAGGCGCTGCCGGGCGACATGGCCTTCCGCATCGCGGCGGGACGCTATGGCTATGACATGGTCGACGCGGCGGCGGCCGCGGCGGTGCGCGCCGAGCTGGGCCTGGACCGGCCCGCCTGGCAGGGCTTCCTGATCTGGCTGGGCGATCTGGCGCGGCTGGACCTGGGCGTCTCGGTCATCTCGGGCCGCCCGGTCTGGGCCGAGATCCGCCACCAGCTGGGCGCCAGCCTGCATCTGGCGGGCGTGGCGGTGATCCTGTCGGCGCTGATCGGCCCGCCGCTCGGCATCTGGGCCGGGCTGCGCGCCGGGGGCTGGCTGGACCGGGGGCTGCTGGTCGTGTCCGCGGCGCTGCGGGCGGTGCCGCAGTTCCTGATGGGGCTGATCCTGATCGTGCTGGTCTCGATCCAGCTGGGCTGGCTGCCGGCGGCGGGGCACGGGCAGGCCCGGCACGTCGCGCTGCCCGCGCTGACGCTGGCGCTGGGCATGGCGGCGGTCTCGGCCCGGGTGGCGCGGGACGCGATGGCCGAGGTGGCGGCGCGGCCCTTCTACGCCTTCGGGCGCTGGAAGGGCCTGACCGAGGGCCAGATGCTGCGCCGCCACGGGCTGCGCAATATCGGCGTGGCGATGGTCACCTTCCTCTCGCTGCAATTCGTGATGCTGGTGGAGGGGGTCGTCGTTGTCGAATCGATCTTCGGCTGGCCCGGGATCGGCCATGCGCTGGTCCATGCGATCTTCGGGCGCGACGTGCCGATGGTGCAGGGCACCGCCCTGCTGCTGGGCTTGGGCTTCGTGGTGCTGAACGCGCTGACCGACCTTCTGGCCCGCCTGATCGACCCGAGGGGGATTTCTGCATGAGCCTGTCCGACGCCACCCTGGCCCCCGCCGCCGCCCGGGGCCCGACCCGCGCCCAAGGGGCCGGGGCCGCGATCCTGCTGGCCGTGGCGGCCTTTGCCTGGGGCACGCCCCTGCTGGTGCCCACCGATCCCCTGGACCAGAGCCTTCTGGACGGGCTGGCCGGTCCCGATGCGGCGGCGCCCTTCGGCTATGACCATCTGGGGCGGTCGCTGATGGCGCGGCTGGCGGCGGCGCTGCGGCTGTCGCTGGTGATCGCGGCGGCCGCCGTGATCTCGGCCGGGCTGCTGGGCGTGGCCTTGGGCGTGTTGGCCGCCTGGCGCGGCGGCTGGACCGACCGGGTGCTGGCCCTGCTGTCGGACAGCGTGCTGGCGCTGCCGGGGCTGCTGATGGTGCTGATCGTCAGCGCGATCATCCCCGACACCGCACTGGCCTTCTGGGTCGGCCTGACGCTGGTCCTGTGGATCGAGTATTTCCGCCTGACCCGCGCCGCGACCGCGCGCCTGCTGGCGGCCCCCGGCGTGCAGGCCAGCCGCCTGCTGGGCTTTGGCGCGCTCTACGTGTTCCGCCGCCATCTGTGGCCCGAGCTGGCGCCGATGCTGCTGACCGTCGCGGCCTTCGGGGCGGCGACGGCGATCATGCTGATCGCGGCCCTGGGCTTCGTCAGCGTGGGCATCCGCCCGCCGCGCCCCGAGCTGGGCCAGATGATGGTCGAGCTGCTGCCCTATTACCGCGAGGCGCCGCTGGCGCTGGTCCAGCCCGTGATCGCGATCTTCCTGACCATCCTGGCCCTGAACCTGCTTGCCCAAGGACGCCGCGCATGACCCTGCTGCTGAGTGCCACCGACATCTCGGTCCATGCCGGGGACACGCTGCTGGTCCACCCGGCCGCGCTGTCCCTGCGGGCGGGCCGCCCGCTGACCATCCTGGGCGAGACCGGATCGGGAAAGAGCCTGCTGGCGCAGGCGCTGATCGGCACGCTGCCGGACGGGCTGACGGCGCGCGGCCGGGTCGCTTTGGGCGGGCAGGTGCTGGATGCGGCGCGGCCCGCGGGGTTCCGCCCGCTCTGGGGGCGCCTGCTGGGCGTGCTGCCGCAGGAACCCTGGCTGTCGCTGGACCCCCTGATGCCCGCGGCGGCGCAGGTGGCCGAGGGGCATGCCTTCCTGCGCGGCCTGTCCTGGGCCCGGGCCCGCCGGGCGGCCGCCGCCGACCTGGACGAGCTGGGCCTGACCGGGGCGGGCGGGCAGCGTCCCGACCAGCTGTCGGGCGGCATGGCGCAGCGCGCGGCCTTCGCCGCCGCCCGCGCGGGCGGGGCGCGCATCATCATCGCCGACGAGCCGACCAAGGGCCTGGACGCCGACCGCCGCGACGAGATCTGCGCCCTGCTGCTGGCGGGCGTGGCGCAGGGCGGCGGGCTGCTGACCATCACCCATGACCTGGCGCTGGCCCGCCAGCTGGGCGGCGATCTGATGGTCGTCCTGAAGGGCCGGGTGATCGAGCAGGGCCCGGCGGCGCGGATCCTCGCGGCGCCCGCCCACGCCTATACCCGCGCGCTGATCGCCGCCGACCCGGCCGGCTGGCCGCAGGGCGCGACCCGCGCGGCAGAGGGCGCCCCCGTCCTGCGGGCCGAGGGACTGGCGGTCAGCCGGGATGGGCGGATGCTGGTCCAAGGTCTGGACCTGGCGGTCCATCCGGGCCAGATCCTGGGCGTCACCGGGCCGAGCGGCTGCGGCAAGTCGACCTTGGGCGACACGCTGCTGGGACTGGCGCCCGCCGATGCGGGCCGTGTCGCCAAGGCCCCGGGCATCGCGGCCGTGCGCTATCAGAAGCTGTACCAGGACCCGCCAAGCGCCTTCCCCCGCGCGGTCACCCTGGGCCGGGCGCTGGCCGATCTGGTGGGCCTGCACCGGCTGGACGGCGCCCGCATCGCGCCGCTGCTGGACCGGCTGCGCCTGTCGCCCGCCCTGCTGGCCCGCCGACCCACCGAGGTCTCGGGCGGCGAGCTGCAGCGGCTGGCACTGCTGCGGGTGCTGCTGCTGGACCCGGTCTTCCTGTTCGCCGACGAGCCGACCTCGCGCCTCGATCTGATCACGCAGGCCGAGGTGACGGCCCTGATGGTCGAGGTCGCGCGCGAGACGGGGATGGGGCTGATGATCGTCAGCCATGACGTGCAGCTGGTCGCGCGGACCTGCGACCGGGTGGTGGCGCTGGCGGGCGCGGACCGGGCCCGCGCGGCCTAGGCCAGCGCGTCCAGGACCTGCCCCGCCAGCCGCGCCGTGTCCGGCCAGCCGGGCAGGGCCGCGCCCGCGCGGGCGGCGGCGGCGGCGCGGGCGCTGCGCTCCGACGGGTCCTCCAGCAGGCGGCGCAGAGCCTGGGCCAGGGCGGGCACGTCGTCGGGGGCGACCAGCAGGCCCGCATCTTGTGGCACCGTGTCGGGCACGGCGCCAGTGCGGGTGCTGACGATGGGCAACCCGTGGGACAGCGCCTCGTCGAAGACGATGCCATAGCCCTCGTAACGGGTGGCCAGCGCGAAGATCGAGGCCTGGGCGTAAAGCTGCGCCAGACGCTCGGGCGCGACCCGGCCCGCCAGCTCCAGCCGCGCACCAAGGCCGCTGTCGCGGATCTGGTCCTCGAGGGCCAGCACATGCGCCGCGTCCCAGGGGTTGCCCGCGATCACCGCCTGCCAGTCCAGATCGGCCAGCTGCGCCAGTGCCGCGATCAGCACGTCATGGCCCTTGCGCGGATGCAGGATCCCCACCGACAGGATCAGCGGCGGCGCGACGGGCGCCGGGGCGAGTGCGGTCGCGGGACGGTCCGTGCCGGGGCGGACAACGGTGATGCGCTCGGGGGCGACACCGTAGCGCTCGACCAGCATGGCGCGGGTATGGGGGCTGGGGACCAGCACATGGCGGGCATGGGCCAGATTGGCGCGCTCGGTCCGCCACAGGTGGTCGGCCAGATCGGCGGGCAGGGCGCTTTCCTGCGCCAGCGGATGGTGGATCATCGCCACGATGGGCGCCCTGATCGCGGCGACCCCTGCCGGGTCCAGCGCGCCGAAGGCCAGCCCGTCGACGATCACCGGGCGATCCTCCGGCAGCGCCTGCAGATCGGCCAGCGCCTGCGCCATCTGCGAGGGCGAGGGCGTGGGGAAGCTGTCGGGCAGGGCCAGCACCTCGACCCGGCGCCCTTGGGCGCGCAGCCCCTCGACCAGGCGGCGGTCATAGATGTAGCCGCCGGTCAGCGTGGTGATGTCGCCCGGCAGGGCGAAGGTCAGATGTCGAGGGTCGGTCACGGATCGGCCTGTGCGATGGAGGAGGGAGTGGAGATCGCCGCCGCATCCCGGCGCCGCTGTGTCAGAAGGACCAAGAGCCCCGGCAGGGTGCTGGCCAGAAACACCAGCCCGAAGGCAAGGCTGGCCGCGAAGCCCGCCTGTGCCGTGGCGCCGACCAAGGGGAAAAGGCCCGCCGCGGCGCCCTCGCGCAGGCCCCATCCGCTGACGGTGACGGGCAGGATCATCGTCAGCAGGATCAGCGGCACCAGGACGGCGGTCTCGGAGGGCGACAGCACGGTGCCGGTCGCGCGGGCGCAGAAGGCGAAGGCTGCCAGGTTGGCGCCGGTGATGGCCAGGTTCAACGCGATCTGGCGGGGCAGGGCGTCGCGGGTCAGCAGGGTCGCCCGCAGGGCGGCGCGCAGGTCGCGGGCGGCCGCATCGGCGCGGCGCGACAGGCGCCCGGCGCCGGCGATGGCCAGCACTAGCCCCAGGGCCGCGACCAGCAGCATGCCGATCAGCCCCATGACCCATGCGGGCAGGGCCAGCCCGTCGGGATGCAGCGTGACGGCCAGCGCGCCCACGGCCAGCACCAGGAATAGGGTGACCTGTCCGGCCAGCCGCTCGATCGCGACGGCGGCGCCCGCGCGCTTCAGCCCCGCCTGATGCCGGGCGCGGACGGCGCGGCCCGCATCGCCCATGACGCCGCCGGGCAGGGACTGGTTGACCACCTGCGCCAGATAGTATTCGCCCACCGCGCGGCTCATCGGGATGGTCTGGCCCAGCTGCCGCGCGGTGATCCGCCAGCGCAGCGCCGACAGCACCGTCTGCGCCGTCAGCGCCAGCATGGCGGCGGCCAGCCAGCGCGGGTCGGCCTGGGCCAGCAGGCGCAGGGCCTGCCGCCCGTCCAGCCCGAACCACAACAGGGACATGACCACCAAGGCCACCAGGATCTGCAGACCGCGTGTCACATTCATGAAGGAGGTACGTCGCCCGCGCCGGAAAAGTTGCGCAGGAAAAGATCGCGAAGATCCTCCATCGGCCGCGTGGGGCTGCCGGGGGCCGGGATCAGCCCCTCGGTCAGCCCCCAGGCGGCGGTGCGCGCGACCAGATGGGGCGGGCCGATCACGTGCAGCGGCACCTCGCGCCGCTCGTCCAGCCCGATCGAGGTCGCGGCCTGGTGATCGCCGACCAGCAGGATCAGCGGCGGCTCCTCGCCCTGCCGCAGGGCATAGTCCAGGGCCGCCTGCAGGGTATAGTCGACGCTGTCGCGATACTGCGCGCGCACCCGGTCGCGGTCGCGCCAGACGACATTGGGGGGATCGCCCTCCTGCGACATCGCGTTGAATTTGGTGCCGTCGCCCAGATCCTCCCATGGCAGCATGCGCGGCACGGGGGTCCAGGGCGCGTGGGACGAGATCAGCGCGATCTGCGCAAACAGGCGGCGCGGATCGTCGCCCTGGCGCAGCAGCCGGTCGGTCGCGGCCAGGGTGAACTGGTCGGGCATGGTGACCCAGTTGAAGGGCAGCCCTTCATAGCCCAGATCGGGGAAGGCCAGGATGCGCTGGAAGCCCATCGTCAGCGCCTCGGGCCAGGGGCGCACGATGGCGGGCATCACGGCGGCGGTGCGGAAGCCCGCATCGGCGGCATGGTGGTAGAGGGTCTTGCGCCCGCTGACGATGGCCGCCTGATAGCGGGTCTGGTCGTCGATCCGCAGCCCGTTGGCCAAGGTCGCATGCGCCAGCCAGCTTTGCCCGCCATGCGTGGGCGAGGTCAGAAAGCCCGAGGCCGTGGCCACGCCCTGCGCGGTCAGCTGATCCTCGGCCCGGGCCAGGGTCTGCAGGTGCAGGTCCGCGAAGAAGTCCGTGTCAAAACTGGTGCGGCCATAGCTTTCCAGAAAGATCACCAGCACGTCGCGGTCGATCAGGCCCAGAGGATCGTCCAGCGCCGCCAGCGCCTCGTGGCCCACATCGGCGCGAAAGCGGCGCAGTTCGGTCAGGGTGCGGGCGGCCAGCTGCGCGCGCTGGATGGCATAGGTCGAGGTGGCGGGGGTCAGCGCCTCGACCCCGCGCGGCGGGGCGGCGATCATCGCCACGACAAGGGCCACGGCTCCCGCCAGGGCCGACCGCCGCCGCCACAGGCTGTGCGGGGCCTGCCACAGGACGCGGCCCATCGCCCACCACAGGCCGACGAAGATCAGGACGATCAGCACGATGGCCCCCAGCACCGCCGCGACCGCGGCGGGCTTGCCCAGGCTGCCCGCGATCAGCCGGACCGAGGCGTCCAGCAGCGGCAGGTCCCCGACGGGGTTGAAGCGGCGGCCCAGGCTTTCCATCATCGCCAGATCGGCCACCTTGAGGACCGTGACCGCCCCCAGCACCACGGTGACCAGCACGCGCAGCGCCGTGCCCGCGACCGACCGCCCGACGGCCAGTGCCGCCAGCAGCAAGGCCAGCAGCTCGGGCGCGGGCAGGGCCCAGGCCCGCCAGGTCATCCGCGCCATCTCGGTCGGCAGCGCGGTCAGGGCGTGCAGCAGCAGGATCGCGGCCAGCAGGGACCACAGGGCAGGCGGCCGGCGTTGGATCACCGGGTTCTCCGCAGCCACAGCATGTCGCTGCCGAAGGACCAGAGCAGCGCGGCCGAGACCAGCCGGGTCAGCCAGATGGCCAGGTCCGGCGGCATCTGCGGCAGCTGCAGCGCGATCAGCGTCGCCAGCTGCAGCACGCAGACGGTCTTGCGCACGTAGCTGACCGGCAGGGGCGCCGTCATCCACGGAAAGATCCAGCCCAAGGCCACGAAGACATAGCGCATGATGCCCAAGATCAGCACCTCGGCGCCCACCGGGCTGCCGACATAGGCGTGCAGCGCCAGGATCAGGGCCAGGCCGGCGTCGACCTCCATGTCGAAGCGCGCGCCGAAGGCCGAGCACAGCCCGCTGCGGCGGGCCAGGTACCCGTCGACGCCGTCCAGCGTCAGGGACAGGGTGGCGATGCCGGCCACGATCCCGCCCGCCGCGCCCACGCCCACCAAGGGCGCCAGCAGCGCGATGGTCAGGGCCATGCGCATCAGCGTCACCGCGTTGCAGGCGCCAAGCCGGTCATGCGGGTAATGGCGCAGCATCATCACGCCGACCAGCGCCGCGGCCGCCAGATAAGCCCCGCCTGCCAGCAGCGCGCCGCTGCCCTGGTTCAGGACCAGCACCCCCACGGCCAAGGTCAGGGCCAGCCCGGCGGGCAGCGCCAGCGCCAGCCCCTCGGGCAGGTGGCGGCGCGCGGCGGCGGGCGGAATCGAGGCGGTGCGGGGCGGGGAAATCTGCATCGCCAGACAATATGACCGAAACATGACGCGTCAAGCGCCCCGGCAAAGACGCTTGCGTGATCGCCCCGGACCGCTATCGTGGTCCCGATGGGGGAGGGGACGCCATGGCCCTGGGCGCGAACGGCTACGGAACGACGGCGCGCGTGCTGCACTGGCTGGTCGCGGCGCTGATCCTGGCGATGATCCCGGTGGGCGTGATCATGGTCCGCGAAGGGCTGGATCGCGGGTTTCAGGACGCCTTGTTCATCTTTCACAAGAACGTGGGCAGCCTGCTGATCGCCCTCGTGGCGCTGCGGCTGGTCTGGCGGCTGACCCATCCGCCCGCGCCCTTGCCCGCCCATCTGCCGGGCTGGCAGCGCCGGGCGGCGGGCCTGTCGCATCTGGCGCTGTATGTCCTGATGGTCGCGATGCCGCTGTCGGGCTATGTCCGCGTCCGCGCCGGGGGCTTCCCGATCGAGGCGCTGGACGCGATCGGCCTGCCCACGCTGGTGCCCCGGTCCGAGGCGCTGGCCGACGCCGCCTCGGCCCTGCATCAGGGGGCCGCCTGGGCGCTGCTCGCGGTGCTGGCGCTGCATGTCGGCGCGGGGCTGCACCATGCGCTGATCCTGCGCGACGGCGTCTGGCAGCGAATCTGGCCGCCCCGTGCCCGGCCCTGACGGCGCCTTGGTGCCCGGGGCCATGCGCCGCAGCGTCCGCCGCGCCCGGGACTCGACACGTGGCGCCGCGTTCGGCTAGGAACAACAAGGCGCTGCGTGACCGGCCGGTCCGCGAGGCCCGTTATCATTTATCGATCTTGGCCCGGTGAACGAAATCCCCATTTCGGACGTTCGACGGTGCCGTCGAAACATTCGGCCATGACCGGCGCTGCAGGAGACTTCGTGATCAAGACCCCCGACCTGGCGATCGTCGTCGTCATCCTAGCCGCCCTTGCCGGCGTCTTCGCGCTGGACCTGCAGTTTCCCCTAGGGACGGCGGTCTGGCTGATCTACATCCTGCCTCTGGCGCTGGCCTTCCGGTCCACCTGGCCGCTGCTGCCCCTGGGCGTGGCGATCGCGGCCTGCGCGGCCATGACGATCGCCTTCGGGCCCGACCGGGCGGGGATCGACCCCGACGTGGCCGCGATGAACCGAACGATGGCGGGGCTGGTCTACCTGACCCTGGGCTGGATCGGGCGGAACCTGATCCTGAACCGCGAACGGCTGATGCGTGGCGAATGGATCAACCAGGCGCAGATCGACCTGTCGCGCGCCCTGCAGGGCGAACTGAGCAGCGACCGCCTGGCCGATCAGGTGCTGCGCGTGCTGGCCGACCGGATCGGCGCCCGCGCCGCCATAGCCTATGCGCGCGACGGGAACGGCCATCGCCGCCTTGCCCATTGGGGCGTGGATGCGGCGGGTCTGGCCGAGCGCGTGACCGAGGGCGAGGGCCATCTGGGCCGCGCCATCAGCGAGGCGCGCCCCCTGCATCTGGCCCTGCCGCCGGATCAGGCGCTGAGCTGGGCCTCGGGGCTGGCCCGGGGACGGGCGGCGCATGTGCTGATCGTGCCGCTGCGCGACGGGCAGCTGGTCAACGGCGTGCTGGAATTCGGGCTGGACGGCCCGCCCTCGGGGCGCATGCTGGGCCTGTTCGACCGTCTCGACGACAGGCTGGGCATCGCCCTGCGATCCGCCCAGTATCGCGAGCAGCTGCGCGAGCTGCTGGAGGAGACCCGCCGCCAGGCCGAGGAGCTGCGCAGCCATGGCGAGGAGCTGTCCGCCTCGAACGAGGAGCTGGAGGAGCAGACCCGCGCCCTGCAGGACAGCCAGCGCCGGCTGGAGATCCAGCAGGCCGAGCTGGAGGGCCAGAACGCCCGGCTGGAAAGCCAGACGCAGGAGCTGGAGGAACAGCGCGACGCATTGGCCCGCTCGCGCCGCATGCTGGAGGACCAGTCCGAGGCGCTGACCCGCGAAAGCCGCTACAAGTCCGAGTTCGTGGCGAACATGTCGCACGAGCTGCGCACGCCGCTGAACGCGCTTCTGATCATGTCGCGCCTGCTGTCGGACAACCGCGCCCGCACCCTGACGGCCGAGCAGGTCCGGTGGGCCGAGACCATCGAGGCCTCGGGCAAGGACCTTCTGGCGCTGATCAACGACATCCTGGACCTGGCCAAGATCGAATCGGGCAAGCTGGATCTGGCCCGCGACGCGGTCGATCCGCAGGACGTGGCGCAAAAGCTGCAGCGCGGCTTCGAGGCGCAGGCCCGCCAGAAGGGCCTGACCCTGACCACGCGCGTGGCCCCGGGCCTGCCCGCCTTCGAAACCGACCGCCAGCGGCTGGAGCAGGTGCTGCGCAACTTCGTCTCGAACGCGCTGAAATTCACCGATGCGGGGCAGGTGGTGCTGCACATCGCCCCGGTGCCGCAGGGCATCGCCTTCTCGGTCGAGGACAGCGGCATCGGCATCGACCCCGACCAGCAGGAAACCGTCTTCGAGGCGTTCCGGCAGGCCGACGGCACGATCTCGCGCCGCTTCGGGGGCACCGGGCTGGGGCTGTCGATCTCGCGCGAGCTGGCCGACCTGCTGGGCGGGCGCATCACGCTGAGCAGCGAGAAGGGCCGGGGCAGCACCTTCACGCTGATCCTGCCCGCGACCCCGCCGAACCGCCAGCCCGCCGCCGCGCCGCAGCGCCTGGCCGCGCAGCCGGCGCCCATGTCCGTGCCCGCCACGACCGAGCCGATGATGCTGGACGCGCTGCCCGGCGTCAGCGACGACCGCGCCGAGATCTCGCCCGGCGACCGGGTCATGCTGATGGTCGAGGATGATCCGGCCTTCGCCCGCATCCTTTACGATCTGGGGCGCGAGCTGGGGTTCCGCTGCGTCTGCGTGGGCCGCGCCGACGATGCGGTGCGCGCCGCGCGCCATTACCTGCCGCAGGCCATCGTCATGGATGTGGGCCTGCCCGACCATTCGGGCCTGTCCGCGCTGGACCGGCTCAAGCGCGACACCACGACCCGGCACATCCCGGTGCACATGGTCTCGGCCAACGATCACGTGAAGGATGCCTTGGCGCAGGGCGCCATCAGCTACATGATGAAGCCGGTCGACCGGGGACAGTTGTCGGACGCGCTGCGCCATCTGGAGGACCGGATGGAACAGCGCCTGCGCCGTGTGCTGATCGTCGAGGACGATCCCGCGCAGATGGAGGGGCTCAAGGCCCTTCTGGCCAGCGACGAGGTCGAGACCGTGGGCGCGGGCACCGCCGCCGATGCGCTGCAGGTCTGCCGCAGCCAGACGGTCGACTGCATCGTGCTGGACATGACGCTGCCCGACGCCTCGGGCTTCGACGTGCTGGAACAGCTGGACGGCGACGGCACCGCGTCCTTCCCGCCGGTCATCGTCTACACCGCCCGCGCCCTGTCCCCCGACGAGGAGCAGCGCCTGCGCCGCTATTCCAAGTCGATCATCATCAAGGGCGCGAAATCGCCCGAGCGGCTGATCAACGAGGTGACGCTGTTCCTGCACCAGGTGGTCAGCGACCTGCCCGACAAGCAGCGCGAGATGCTGGCCGCCTCGCTGAACCGCGACGCCCAGCTGGAAGGGCGCCGCATCCTGGTGGTCGAGGACGACATCCGCAACGTCTATGCCCTGACCGGCGTCTTCGAGCCCCACGGCGCCACCGTGCAGATCGCGAGGAACGGCCGCGAGGCGCTGGAGGCCTTGGGCCGCGTCAACGACGGCGCGGCGCCCAAGGTCGATCTGGTGCTGATGGACGTGATGATGCCCGAGATGGACGGCCTGACCGCCACGCGCGAGATCCGCAAGATCGACCGCTGGAAGACCCTACCCATCATCATGCTGACCGCCAAGGCCATGGCCGAGGATCAGAACCAGTGTCTGGCCGCCGGGGCCAACGACTATCTGTCCAAGCCGCTGGACGTCGACAAGCTGCTGTCGCTGACCCGCGTCTGGATGCCCCGATGAGCCCCGATCCCGTGCCCGCGCGTCCGGGCGACGCGATCGAGCTGGACCTGTTCCTCGAGGCGCTGAACCGGCGCTATCACTACGATTTCCGGTCCTATTCGCGCAGCTCGCTGGCGCGGCGGGCCGATCTGGCGCGCGAGCGGCTTGGCTGCGCGACCCTCTCCGAGGTGCAGGGCCGCCTGCTGCACGATCCCGCCGTCCTGCCCGACATCATCGACGCGATGACCGTGCAGGTCAGCGAGATGTTCCGCGATCCCGGCTATTACCTGGCGCTGCGGCGCGAGGTGATCCCGCATCTGCGGACCTTCCCCTCGCTCAAGGTCTGGGTGGCGGGCTGCGCGGATGGCGAGGAGCTGTATTCGCTGGCCATCCTCTTCCGCGAGGAGGGGCTGTTCGACCGCACGCTGTTCTACGCGACCGAGATCAACCACCGCGCGCTGGCCCGGGCGGAAAGCGGTATCTACGACATCGACCGCCTGCCGGTCTTCACCCGCAACTATCAGCAGGCAGGCGGGCTGGGATCGCTGGCGGACTACTATTTCGCGGGCTACCAGCGCGCCGCCTTCGACCGCAGCCTGCGGGCGCGGACCGTCTTCAGCGAACACAATCTGGCCACCGACCAGGTGTTTTCCGAGGTGCACCTGATTTCCTGCCGCAACGTCTTGATCTACTTTGACAACACGTTACAGGATCGGGCCCTGGGCCTCTTCGCCGAGTCGCTGACCCGCGGCGGGTTCCTGGGCCTCGGCTCGCACGAGACGCTGCGCTTTTCCACCCATGCCGCCTCCTTCGCGGCCTTTGCCGAACCCGACCGGATCTGGCGCCGGACTGCCGCCCAGGAGACAGCCCATGCCTCATAGACCCATCCGTTTCCTGATCGTCGACGACATCGACCAGAACATCATGGCGCTGGAGGCGCTTCTGCGCCGCGACGGGCTGGTGGTGGACAGCGCCCGTACCGCCAGCGAGGCGCTGGAGCTGATGCTGCAGCACGACTATGCGCTGGCCTTCCTCGACGTGCAGATGCCCGGCACCGACGGCTACGAGCTGGCCGAGCTGATGCGGTCGACCGAACGCACCCGGGGCGTGCCGATCATCTTCGTCACCGCCGCCGAGATGGACGAGGCGCGGCGCTTTCGCGGCTACGAGGCGGGGGCGGTCGACTACATCTTCAAGCCCATCGACCCGGTGGTGCTGCGCTCCAAGGCCGAGGTGTTCTTCCGCATCGGGCGGCAGGCCAAGGATCTGGAACGCCAGCGCGACGAGATGCAGGACATCGCGCGCCACCGCGACCGCGCCATGGCGCAGCTGAAGGCGCATGCCGACAACTCGCCCCTGGCCTTCGTGACGCTGGACCGCGATCTGTGCATCCGCAGCTGGTCCAAGGGCGCCGAGCGCATGTTCGGGCGCGCGGCGGGCGACATGCTGGGCATGACCGCCACGCTGTCGGGCTGGCTGGACGATCAGGGCGCGGACCTGCTGACTGGCTGGCTGGACAGCCGCCAGGACGGCGCCCCGCGCTTTTCGGCCGAGATCAGCCTGGATCACGCCGATATCGGGCCGATCAGCTGCGAGGTCTATGGCTCGGTCCTGTCCGAGGGGCCGGGGCGGCAGTCCCTGTCGCTGCAGGTTCTGGACATCACCGAGCGGAAGCAGGCCGAGGAGATCCGGTCCCTGCTGATCGGAGAGCTGAACCATCGCATCAAGAACACGCTGGCCAATGTGCAGGCCATCGCGCGCCAGAGCCTGCGCCAGTCGGCCAGCCTGACCGATTTCGAGGCCAGCTTCGGCGGGCGCCTGCAGGCGCTGGCCCGGGCCCATTCGATCCTGTCGGACGCGACCTGGGCCAGCGCGCCGCTGGACCAGCTGATCGACGACCAGATCAGCTCGGGCACGCTGGACGGCGACCGGCTGCTGCGCGACGGCCCGCCGGTGGAGCTGTCCCCCGACACCATGCTGCGGCTGGCCCTGACCCTGCACGAGCTGGGCACCAACGCGGCCAAGTATGGCGCGCTGTCGGTCCCGCAGGGGCGGATCAGCCTGTCCTGGCGGCTGGAATCGGGCCATCTGGTGCTGGTCTGGCGCGAGACCGGCGGCCCGGCGGTGACCCCGCCCGAGGGCAGCGGCTTCGGCACCACGCTGATCGGGGCGGCCGGGGGCGGCGATTCGGGCGCGGTCGAGGTCGACTGGCGCCCCGAGGGCGTCGTCTGGACCATCCGCCTGGCCGATGGCGTCACGCGGCTGTCGGGCGTGCCGGGCGCCGTCGAGGCGCCGCCCGTGGCCGCGGCCGGGCGCCCCTCGTCGCTGAAGGGCTGCCGGGTGCTGCTGGTCGAGGACGAGCCGCTGGTGGCCCTGGACCTGCGCTACGAGCTGGAGGATGCCGGCGCCATCGTCATTGGAGTCGCGCGCAGCGTGGCCGAGGCGCTGGAGGCGGGCGGCAAGGGTCAGGTCGATCTGGCTTTGCTGGACGGCAACCTCAAGGGCGAGCCGGTGGACGAGGTCGCCCGCATGTTCGACGCGCATTCGGTGCCCTTCTGCTTCGTCTCGGGCTATGGGCGCGAGCATCTGCCGCAGGGCTTCGACCATGCGCCGCTGATCGAGAAGCCCTTCCGCCCCGACACGCTGCGTGCCATCCTGACCGCGCTGCTGGCCCGCGACCTGCGCCCGGCGGCGGAATAAGAACGCCCATCCCTGGGCCCCGCCCGGCCCGCCGCCCGCGTTTCGCGGCGGCTGCTGCGCGCCCCGCCACCGTTCCGCGCTTGGGCGAGGGCGGCGAATGGACGTTCCGGTCCGGCGCGGCTGGCGGGTCCTGATCCGCTTGCGCCCGTCCGCGCTTTCGGGCAGGACCGCGCCCTGACTTTCGGCAGGCGGGCGACATGACGGGCAGGGCAGAGGACGCGGCGATCATCTTCGAGGGCCTGGGAAAGAGCTTTCCCAAGGCCGGCGGCCGCGTCATGGCGCTGGAGGGGATCGACCTGACCGTGCCTGCGGGCAGCATCACCGGCATCATCGGCCGGTCCGGTGCCGGCAAATCCACCCTGCTGCGCATGGTCAACGGGCTGGAGCGCCCGACCGAGGGCCGCGTCACCGTCACCGGCCAGGATGTCGGTCAGGCCCGCGGCCCCGCGCTGCGCGCGATCCGGCGCAATGTCGGGATGATCTTCCAGCACTTCAACCTGCTCTCCTCGCGCACGGTGCGCGGCAACATCGCCCTGCCGCTGCAGATCGCGGGCACGCCCGGCGGCCGGATCCGCGCCCGGGTGGACCAGCTGATCGACCAGGTGGGCCTCGGCCCGCTGGCCGACCGCTATCCGGCCGAGCTGTCGGGCGGCCAGAAGCAGCGCGTGGGCATCGCCCGCGCGCTGGCGACCGGCCCGCAGGTCCTGCTGTCGGACGAGGCCACCAGCGCGCTGGACCCCGAGACGACCCAGACCGTGCTGGAGCTGCTGGGCCGGATCAACCGCGATCTGGGCCTGACCATCCTGCTGATCACCCATGAGATGGCCGTGCTGCGCGACATCGCCACCCATATGGCGGTGATCGAGGCGGGCCGCATTGTGGAATCCGGGCCGACCTATGACATCTTCACCAAGCCCGTGCATCCGACCACCCGCAGTTTCCTGTCGGGGGTGACCGGCGCCACGCTGCCCGCCTTCGTGGCCGGGCGCCTGCAGGACGGCCCGCCCGGCGACCAGGTGATCCGCGTGACCTTCGCGGGGACGCACGCCACCGACCCGATGCTGGCCCGGCTGGCAACGGAACTGGGCATCAGCGCCAACATCCTCGGCGGCGCCATCGAGGAGATCGGGCCGCGCCCCTTCGGCAACCTGCTGATCTCGGTGCCCGCGGATCAGGGCGACCGCGCCCGGGCCTTCCTGGACACCCACGGGCTGACGACGGAGGTGCTGGGCCATGTCCGCTAACCTGATCCCCCTGCTGTGGGAGGCGACGCTGCAGACCCTGTGGATGGTCGCCGTCTCCTCGGTGCTGGGCGCGCTTGGCGGGCTGCCCCTGGGGGTCTTCCTGGCGACCTCGCAGCGCGGCGAGTTGCTGGGCGCGCCATGGATCAACAATATCCTGGGGCTGGTGGTCAATGCCACGCGCTCGGTTCCCTTCATCATTCTGGTCGTGGCGATCATCCCCTTCACGCGCCTGATCGCCGGCACCTCGATCGGCACGAATGCGGCCATGGTGCCGCTGACGCTGGCCGCGATCCCCTTCATCGCCCGGCTGGTGGAAAATGCCATCCGCGAGGTCGATCAGGGCCTGATCGAGGCAGCCCGCGCCATGGGCGCCACACCCTTGCAGATCATCGCCCGGGTGCTGATCCCCGAGGCGCTGCCCAGCATCACCCTGGGCCTGACGCTGGCCGTGGTCAGCCTGATCGGCTATTCCGCGATGGTCGGCGCCGTCGGCGGGCAGGGCCTGGGCGATCTGGGCATCCGCTATGGATACCAGCGCTTCATGCCCGAGGTGATGGCGGCGGTCGTCGTCATCCTGATCGTGCTGGTGCAACTGGTCCAGTCGCTTGGCGAATGGATCGCCGCCCGCGTCGACCGCCGCGCGCCGCGCAACCGCGGCCTCTGACTTTTTCCCGCAGACAAGAAAGGACCAATCCCATGCTGCGTCTGACAACCTTCGTCTCCGCCCTTGCCCTGTCCACCGCCGCCATGGCCTCCACCGCCTTGGCCCAGGACATCACCGTCGGCGTCTCGCCCGGCGAACATGGCGAGATCATGGAGAAGGTGGCCGAAGTGGCCGCCCCCTTGGGCCTGAACATCGAGGTCATCGAGTTCTCGGATTACGTCGTGCCGAACCAGGCGCTGGCGGATGGCGATCTGGATGCCAACAGCTTCCAGCACCGCCCCTATCTGGAAAACCAGATCAGCGATCGCGGCTTCGGTCTGGTCGAGGTCGGCACCACCATCACCACGCCGATGGGCATCTATTCCGACCGGATCGAGGATCTGGCCGACCTGCCCGAGGGCGCGCAGGTGGCGATCCCCAACGATCCCACCAATGGCGGCCGCGCGCTGCTGATCCTGCAGGATCTGGGGATCATCACCCTGGCCGAGGGCACGGGCCTGGTCCCGAGCCCCTTGGACGTGGCCGAGAACCCCAAGGGGCTGCAGTTCCTGGAACTGGACGCCGCGCAGTTGCCCCGCACGCTGGCCGATGCCGATATCGCGATCATCAACACCAACTATGCGCTGGCCTCGGGCCTGTCGCCCAAGGGCGACGCGATCGCCATGGAAAAGGCCGACAGCCCCTATGTGAACATCATCGTGGTGCAGGAAGGCCGCGAGGCCGAGCCCTGGGTCCAGACCCTGGTCGAGGCCTATCACAGCCCCGAGGTGAAGGCCTTCATCGACGAGACCTACGAGGGCGCCGTCCTGACCTCCTGGTAAGACCCCTTGGGGCCGCCGTCAGGGGCGGCCCCGCTCCAGGGCGCGCTGGACCAGCCCGGCGCCCGCGAACAGCCCGACCCCCATCGCCGCCAGCACCGTCAGGGCGGCGAACATCAGGTCGGTCTGCCCGCGCCCATTGGCCATCAGCATCAGGTGCCCCAGCCCCCGGCTGGAGCCGACCCATTCCCCGATGATCACCGCGAAGGGCGCCTGCACGGCGGCCAGCCGCAGCCCCGATCCAAGCGCGGGCAGCGCATGGGGCAGGCGGATCAGCATCAGCTCGGGCAGGGGCCGCGCCCGCATCATCCGCGCCAGATCCTCCAGCGCGGGCGGCGGGCGCATCAGCGCATCGAAGAGGACCGAGGTGACGGGGAAATAGACGACCAGCGCCACCATCACCACCTTGGACGGCGCCCCATAGCCCAGCCACAGCGTCACCACCGGCGCCAAGGCAAAGATGGGCACCGCCTGCGCCGCCACCAGCAGGGGCCGCATCAGCCGCCGCGCCACGGGCGACAGCGCCAGGTTCAGCGCCGTGACCACCCCAAACGCGACCCCTGCCGCCAGCCCCATCGCCAGATTGGCCAGCGTGAAGCCCGCATGCTCGGCCAGCATCGGCGCATGGGCCAGCAGCGCCGCCCCGACGCGCCCGGGCCCGGGCAGGATGAAGGGCGGCACCCCGGTCGCCCAGACCACCGCCTGCCACAGGGCCAGCACGACCAGCGGCAGCACGGCAAGCCCCGCCCCCCGCCGCGCAAGCGCCGGAAACCGCCCCCCCGTCATGGCGCAAATGACCGCGACAGTGCCCCGAACAGCGCCGCCTGCGCCGCCAGCACCTCGGGCGCCGCCAGCGGGCGCGGGACGGGACCGGGCGGCAGGGGCAAGGCCCGGCTGCCCGCTGCCCCGATCAGATAGGCCCGGTCGGCCAGCCGCGCCGCCTCCAGCGGATCATGGGTGATCAGGATCACCGTCCGCCCGGCCAGCGCCCGCGCCGCCAGATCCTGCATCGCCGCCCGCGTCGCCGCATCCAGGGCCGAGAAGGGCTCGTCCAGGACCACCACCGGGCAATCCTCGATCAGCGTGCGGGCCAGCGCGACGCGCTGCCGCTGCCCGCCCGACAGCGCGGCGGGCCGTCGGTCCTCCATCCCCGCCAGCCCCAGATCCGCCAGCAGCGCCCGCGCCCGCGCCAGATCGGGCCGCGCCCCCCGCAGCCGCGCCCCGAGGGTGACATTCGCCAGCGCCGAGGCCCAAGGCAGCAGCTGATCCGACTGCCCCATCAGCGCCACCCGCCCCCCCGGCACCTGCAACCGGCCCTCCAGCCGCGCCGCCACCGGCAGTCCCGCCACCATCCGCCCCAAGGTCGACTTCCCCACGCCCGAGGCCCCCATCAGGCAGGTCCACCCCCCGGCCACCGCCGCGATCTCCACCCCCCGCGCCAGCACCGCCCCGTTCAGCCACAGATCCCCCCGGATCCCCACCGCCCCCTCGCCCCTCTTCATCTTGGCTCAAATATCCCGGGGGGAGTCCGCAGGACGGGGGGCAGCGCCCCCCTGCCAGCCGTCCCCGTCATGTCCGATCCAGCCCCATCTGCCAGAACCCGACCTCCAGCTGCGTGGCCTGCGTGAAATGCCGCGCCAGCGTCGCCGCGCGGGGCAGGGCGGGCCAGTCGGGTCCAAGCCGCGCCTCCAGCGCCGCATCGGTCAGGGCGCCGACCTCGTGGCAGACGCGCTGATAATCCGGCCCGCCATAGGTTGCGGTCCAGTCGCCATAGGGCCCGCCGCTGGCCGCATGCACCCGTCCGATCTCGCCATAGCCGAAGACGCAGGGCGCCAGCGCCGCCAGCAGGTCCAGGATGTCGCCCGAATAGCCGGTCGCCTGCACATAGCGGGTATAGGCCATGTTGGCGGGGGATTCCGGGGTCCGTTCCAGCATCGCCTCGGTGATCCCTTCCCGCCCGCAGATCTCGACATGCAGGGGCATCTCGCCATTCAGCAGCCCATGCGCGATGGACGAGGCCGCGCGCATCTCGGACAGGCGGTCGGACTTGGCGAAGACCAGCGACCAGCTGCGCGCGAAATGCAAAAGGAACACGTAATCCTGCTGCAGGTAATGCAGGAAGCTGTCCCGGGGCAGGCTGCCCGCCGCCAGCTGGCGTACGAAGTGATGGTCCACATAGCGGTTCCACTCCGCCCCCGCCGCCTGCCGCCACAGGGCGAAGGCGCGGCCATAGTCCGGGGCGCTCATGGCGCGTTCACGTCGATGGCCAGATCGGACAAGGGCAGCCCGCCCGGCGTCGCGCCCTGGTTCTGCAGAAACGCCTCGAAGCGCAGATAGCGGCCTGCATCCAGGGCTGCGGGGCGGGCGGCAAAGCGCGGCCAGGTGTCGTGCCACGCGGCCTCGTTCAGCGGCGTCTGCAGTTCCGATGCGGTGGCCGCGAACATCTCCCACGCCGCCCCGGGGTCGTTCTGGATGAAGGCCGTGGCGCGTTCGGTGGCGTCCAGGAACCCGGCCACCGCGGCTGTGTCCATGCGGGCGGGATCGGCCAGATAGATCAACTCGTCATAGGCGGGGATGCCATGCGCCTCGGGGTAGAGGCAGCGCCCCTCGAATCCCTCCAGCCGCAGCTGGTTCAGCTCGAAATTGCGGAAGGCGCCGATGACGCCGTCCACCTGTCCCGACATCAGCGCCGGAGAGATCGACCAGCCGATATTGATCTGCTCGACCGCGTCGGGGGCCAGCCCGCCATCGGCCAGCATGGCGTTCAGCATCACCTCCTGCACGCCCGCGACGGCAAAGCCCACCTTGCGGCCCTCCAGATCGGCGGGGGTCTCGATGCCGCTGTCGGCCAGGACCACAAGGCAGGTCAGCGGGGTCTCGACCAGCGTGCCCACGCGGGTGACGGGCAGGTCCTGATGGCGCGACAGATGCAGCTGCGGCTGATAGCTGACGGCGATGTCCACCCGCCCGGCGGCCACCATGCGCGGCGGATCATTGGGGTCCGAGGGGGTCACCAGCGCGACCGCCAGCCCGGCCTCGGAGAAATATCCCAGCTCCTCGGCCAGCACGATGGGGGCGTGGTCAGGATTGACGAACCAGTCCAGCATGACGGTCAGGTCCGTCTGCGCATGGGCGGGCAGGGCCAGCGTGGCAAAGGCAAATGTCAGCGCTTTCAAGGGGTCTCTCCTAGGTCGAATTCGGTCAGGGCCAGCAGGGCGATCTGCCCCGGCCAGCGCGATTGCAGCACCTGGCCCGCATTCTGCGCGCGCAGGCCCGTGCGGCAGGCCAGCACGACGCGCGGGGCCGAGCCGGGGTCCAGGTCGGCGATGCGCTCGGGCGGGACATGGGTCGCCCCGGCAAAGGGCGGGCTTTCGGTCCGCAGGTCGATCAGCAGATCGCCGGGGCGGATCTGGCTGGCGGCGATGAAGGGCAAGGGGGCCGCAGGCTCGGGCGCGGCATCAAAACGGAAGCCGCCCATCCGCCAGCTGGCCGCATCGAAGCTGATCAGGCGCCCGAGCGGCGAGGGGTCCAGCCCGGCCAGCACCGCCAGCGCCATCTGCGCCTGCAGCGCGCCAATCATCCCCACGATCGGCCCCAGCACGCCCGCCGTGGCGCAGCTGGCGCCTTGCCGGGGCAGGTCGGGGAACACCGCCCGCAGGCTGGGCGCCCCCGCCCCGCAGGCCAGCGCATAGCCCGACAGGGCCAGCGCGGATCCCGAGATCAGCGGCCTGCCCGCCGTCCTGCAGGCATCCGACAGGGTCAGGCTGACGGCGAAGCTGTCGGCGCAATCCAGCACCGCATCGGCATCCCCGACCAGCGCGGGCGCATTGGCGGGGGTCAGCCATTCCACGCGGGGGATGACCTGAACGTCAGGGTTCAGCGCGGCCATCACGGCGGCGGCGGCGCTGGCTTTGGGCTGGCCGATCTGGTCGCTGCGATAGAGCGGCTGGCGGTGCAGGTTGGTGACCTCGATCCGGTCGGGATCGACCAGCGTGATCCGCCCCAGCCCCGCCGCCACCAGATATTGCAGCGCCGGGCACCCCAGGCCCCCCGCGCCCACGATCAGGACATGGGCGGCAGCCAGCCGGGCCTGCCCCTCCGGGCCGATCTGGGGCATCTGGCGGGCATAGCGGTTCATGCCGTCACCGCCAGCCAGTCGCGCAGACGGCCTTCGGGGTCGGGATGCAGGGTGATGTCGGTGACGGCAGAGACCACATCCGCGCCCGCCGCGAAGGCGCCGGGCGCGCGGTCGACCGACATGCCGCCGATGGCGATCAGGGGGATGTCTCCGATCAGGGACTTCCACTCGGTGACCCGCTCCAGCCCCTGTTGATGCCATTTCATCTGCTTGAGGATCGTCGGATAGACCGGCCCGAGCGCCACGTAATCGGGCGCCAGCGCCAAGGCCCGGTCCAGTTCTGCATGGTCGTGCGTCGAGACGCCAAGCCGCAGCCCGGCGCGGCGGATGGCGGGCAGGTCGGCGCTGTCCAGATCCTCCTGCCCCAGATGCAGCCAGTCGGCGCCCTCGTCGATGGCGATCTGCCAGTGGTCGTTCACGACCAGCGTGGCGCCATGCTGCCGCGCCAAGACCAGCCCACGGCGGATCTGGCCCTGCAGATCAGGGGACGTGCGGTCCTTCAGGCGCAGCTGCACCAGACGGACGCCCAGGGGCAGGGCGCGGTCCAGCCAGGCGGCATCGTCGAAGATCGGATAGAATCGCGGCAGCATCACAGCCAGGCCTTTCCCAGAAGAGGGGTCGAGGGCACGCCCATCTCGCGCACCCCCATCGGATCGGCGCCGCGCGCCAGTGCGCCCGCCTGCACGGCCAGCCCGAAGGCGCGGGCCATGGCGACCGGATCGCCCGCCTGCGCGACGGCGCTGTTCAGAAGGACGGCGTCAAAGCCCATCTCCATCGCCTCGGCCGCGTGGCTGGGCAGGCCCAGACCGGCGTCGATGACCATGGGAATGTCGGGGAAGGCGGCGCGCAGGCTGCGCAGCCCGTGGCGATTGTTCAGGCCCATGCCCGACCCGATCGGCGCGCCCCAAGGCATCAGCACCCGGCAGCCCGCATCGACCAGCCGCTGCGCCAGCACCTGATCCTCGGTCGTGTAGGGGAAGACCTGGAACCCCTCGGCACACAGGGTTTCCGCCGCCTCCAGCAGGCCGAAGGGGTCGGGCTGCAGCGTGTCGGCATGCCCGATCACCTCCAGCTTGATCCAGTCGGTCTGGAAGACCTCGCGGGCCATGCGGGCGGTGGTGACGGCCTCGCGTGCGGTGTGGCATCCGGCGGTGTTGGGCAACACGCGCAGGCCCATCCCCCGGATCAGATCCCAGAAGGCCTGGCCCCCTCCGGCCTCGCGCCGCAGCGACACGGTGGCGACCGAGGCGCCGCTGGCCCGGAACGCCGCCTCCATGATGGTGGGCGAGGGGTATTGCGCCGTCCCGAGCATCATCGCGCCGGGCAGGGTCACGCCATAGAAATCGCGCATCCGCTCAGCCCCCCTGCATGGGGGCCAGCACTTCCAGCCGGTCGCCATCGCGCAGCGGCTGCTCCGCGCGGGCGGCCGAGGGCAGGAACTCGCCGTTCAACGCGGTGGCGACGCGGGCCTCCCCCCAGCCCAGTTCCGACAGCGCGCCCGCGACGGTGGTGGCGGCGATGTCGCGGGGGTCTCCGTTGACCTCAATCCTCATGGATCAGCTCTCCCTTGGTTCCGGTGGTCAGGTAATCGGCGGCCTGAGCGGCCAGCGCGGGCGCCATCAGATAGCCGTGGCGAAAAAGGCCGTTCAGATGGATCACCCGGCCCCGCAGGGTCACGCGGGGGATGTTGTCGGGGAAGGCCGGGCGCAGGTCGGTCCCCAGCTCGATCACCGAGCTTTCGGCAAAACGCGGATCCAGCGCATAGGCCGCCGACAGCAATTCCAGAACGGATCGCGCGGTGACGGGCGCGCGCGAGGCGCTTTCGATCTGCGTGGCGCCCAGCATGAACAGGCCGCCCGCGCGCGGCACGATATACAGCGGATGGCGCGGGTGCAGCAGGCGGACGGGCCGTGTCAGGGTGATCTCGGGCGCGTGCAGGACGATCATCTCGCCCCGCACGCCGCGCAGGCCGGGCAGGGCGGCTGTCAGCCCGCGCGCGTCGATCACCGGGCCGGGAATGTCGGCGGGATCGGCCTCGGCGCGTTCGACGGTGACGCCCCGGGCGGCCAGTGCGGCCAGCAGGTCGGCCAGCGCGCGTCGGGGGTCCAGATGCGCCTCGTCGGGGAAATGCAGGCCCTGCCGGGGGGGCAGGTCGGGTTCCAGCGCGGCGCTGTCGCAGGTCCGGTGGCCGGTGGCGCGGCGGGCAAAGCGCGCCAGCTCGGACCGGTCGCGGTCCAGCGCCAGGACCAGCGTGCCGAGGCGGGTGACCGGGGTGACCGCCGCCCATGCGTTGGCGGCGTCCGCGCCGAGGCGCGTGATGACGGGCTCCGCCGTTACCCCCTCGCACCAGGGCGCCAGCATGCCGCCCGCCCACCAGGAACAGCCATGCGGCCCCGGCGGGCCGTTGCGGTCCAGGATGCGCGGCGTGACACCGCGCCCCAGCAGCTCGTGTGCGGCAAAGAGGCCCGCCACCCCGGCGCCGATGATGGTGACGTCAGACATGGGCCCAGACCGCATGGAAATGATGCACCGGCCCGTGGCCCGAGCCAACGCGCAGCCCGTCCGCCGCCGCGATGGCGCGCTGCAGATAGCCATGCGCAAGGGCGACCGCCTCGGGCAGGTCCAGCCCTCGGGCCAGCCCCGTGGCGATGGCCGCCGACAGGGTGCAGCCGGTGCCGTGGGTGTTGCGGGTGGCCTGCCGGGGGGCGGTCAGGCGGGTGATCCCTTGCGCCGTGATCAGAAGATCGGTGCAGACCGGCCCCGCCGCATGGCCGCCCTTCATCAGCACCGCCCGCGCGCCCAGGGCCCGCAGCGCCGCGCCCTGTTCGGCCATCTGCGCCTCGGTCGTGGCGGGGGAGGTGTCCAGCAGGCGCGCGGCCTCGGGCAGGTTCGGGGTCAGCAGGGTGGCGCGGGGCAGCAGCAGGTCGCGCAGCGTGGCGATGGCATCGTCGGGCAGCAGCGTGTCGCCGGACTTGGCGACCATCACCGGGTCCAGCACCAGCGGCAGATCGCGGCCCCGCAGCCCCTCGGCCACGGTCGCGATGGCGCGGGCGTCGCCCAGCATGCCCAGCTTGACCGCGCGGATGTCCAGATCGTCGAAGACCGCGGCCATCTGCGCCGCGATCATCGCGGGGCTGGCGGGTTCGATCAACGTGACAGTGCGGGTGTTCTGGGCGGTCAGCGCGGTGATCACGCTGGCGCCGTAGCAGCCGAGCGCCGAGAAGGTTTTGAGATCCGCCTGGATCCCCGCGCCGCCCCCGGAATCAGAGCCTGCGATGGTCAGGGCAATGGCTGTGGTCACGTCGTCCCCTTCGGTTGGCCCGACGGGTCGTGAGCGGACAAAGGGGGGCGAGGACGACAGGCCGACCCCGGGGGGCCGCACGCATCTGCACCGTTCCCTCCGCCGGTATGACCCGGATCAGGTTCGATGGGTTGGCTTGCAGCCTCTCAGCCCCTGAACGGGACACCCCAACGGTTTGCACGAATCAGGCTAGCCGCGCCCGGCCCGCCGCGCAAGGGGTGTTCAGGCCGCGGTCAGCCCGGCCAGATGCAGGGCCATCCCGGCCAGGGCCGCGCCCGCCAGCAAAGCGCCCATGCCCGCGCGGAAGCGCAGCGCGGCCAGCAGCGCCAGCGCCGACAGCCCCGCCGCCGCCGGGTCCAGCGAGGACCAGACCGGCAGCTCGACCTGCACGGGACCGGCCTGCAGCGGCCGGGTCTGGCGCCAGATCAGGTGGAGGGCGAACCACAGGCCCAGGTTCAGGATCACCCCCACCACTGCCGCCGTCACCGCCCGCAGCGCGCCCGCCAGACGGGCATTGGCGCGCAGACGCTCCATGTAGGGGGCGCCGAGGAAGATCCAGGCAAAGCAGGGCGCGAAGGTCACCCAGGTGGCCAGCAGCCCGCCAAGCGTCGCCGCCCCCAGGGGATTGGCCCAGCCCGCCTCGCGCAGGGCCGCCAGGAAGCCCACGAACTGCAGCACCATGATCAGCGGGCCCGGGGTCGTCTCGGCCATGCCCAGCCCGTCGAGCATCTCGGCCGGGGTCAGCCAGGCCAGGGGGCCTGCGGCCTCCTGCGCGACCCAGGCCAGAACCGCATAGGCGCCGCCGAAGGTCAGGACGGCCAGCTTCGAGAAGAAGACCGCGATCTCGGTGAAGACGCTGCCGGGGGCCAGGACCAGCAGGGCCGCCACGGGTGCCAGCCACAGCGCCAGCGCCCAGACCGCCGCGATGCGGGCGGCGCGGGCATCGGTCCGGTCATCGGGGCGGGGCAGGGCGGCCGGGTCCGGAGGCGCCGTGCGCAGCGCCACGGCGCCGATCAGCGCCGCCCCCGCGATGACCAGCGGAAAGGGCGCGTCCAGCGCGAACAGCGCCAGGAACGCCACCAGCGCCAGCCCGCGCAGGCCCGGCCCGGGCAGGGCGCGGCCCGCCAGCCGGATCACCGCCTGCACCACCAGCGCCAGCACAGCGGCCTTGAGGCCGAAGAACAGCCCCTCGATCGCGGGCACGTCGCCCAGGGTTATATAGATCCAGGACAGCGCCATGATCGACAGCGCGCCGGGCAGGATGAACAGCACGCCTGCGATCAGCGCGCCGCGCACGCCTCCTGTCAGCCAGCCGACATAGGTGGCCAGCTGCTGCGCCTCGGGGCCGGGCAGCAGCATGCAGAAGTTCAGCGCGTGCAGGAAGCGGGGCTCGTCGATCCAGCGCTGCTCGTCGACCAGGATGCGGTGCATGACCGCGATCTGGCCCGCAGGCCCGCCGAAGGACAGGGCGGCGATGCGGGCCCAGACCCAAAAGGACTGGTGCAGCGTGGGCATGGCGGTCGGCATGGCGGTCCCCTGTCACTGGCGGCCTTGGTGGCGGGCGGGGCGCGGCGCGTCAAGCGCGCGGGGGCGATTTTGGTGGCGATGTCATGGGGCTGTCACTACACCCGGACCCAGGAAGAGTGGCAGGGGACGGCCGATGGACAAGCGCGGGTTGGAGATGACGGTGCTGATGACGCCCGACATGGCGAATTTCAGCGGCAAGGTGCATGGCGGGGCGCTGCTGGCGCTTCTGGACCGGGTGGCCTATGCCTGCGCCTCGCGCTGGTCGGGGGAATATGCGGTGACCCTTTCCGTCGATCAGGTGACCTTCAAGGAGCCGATCCACGTGGGCGAGCTGGTCACCTTCCGCGCCAGCGTGAACCACACCGGCCGCACCTCGATGGAGATCGGCATCCGCGTCGAGGCCGAGAACATCCGCAACGGCACCCGCCGCCACACCAACTCGTGCTATTTCACCATGGTGGCCGTGAACGCGGACGGCCATCCCGTCCCCGTGCCGCGCCCCGAGCCGCGCGACGACGTGGACACCCGCCGCTGGCGGGCCGCCGAGATCCGCCGCACGATGCGCCGCGAGATCGCCGCCCGGCAGGAGGCCGCGCGCACCGCCTCCTGACCCCGGACAGGTGATTGGCTGTGGACTTTCCCCGGCCAAGGGTTTAGGGCACCGCCTTTGGCCCCAGACTGTCCGGGGCGGCGGGTGCAGGGTGGGCCGGTCGCAGCGACGAGAGGTGCCACTCATCGGGTGTCGGCAACCGCTTTGGCACCCCCGCATTTGGCGAATCACATGACCGAACTGAATATCCCCGCACCGTTGCAGGCGGCGTTGGCCGACAAGGGCTACGAGTCCCTGACCAGCGTGCAATCCGCCGTCTTGGCGCCCGAGGCGCAGGGCCGCGACGTGCTGGTCTCGGCCCAGACCGGGTCGGGCAAGACCGTGGCCTTCGGCCTGGCCATCGGCGCGGACCTTCTGGACGACGCGGGCCAGATGCTGCAGGGCATGCAGCCCCTGGCGCTGGCCATCGCGCCGACCCGCGAGCTGGCCCTGCAGGTCGCACGCGAGCTGGAGTGGCTCTATGCCGGGACCGGCGCGCAGATCGCCACCTGCGTCGGCGGCATGGATTATCGCAACGAGAAGCGCGCCCTGCAGCGCGGCGCGCAGATCGTCGTCGGCACGCCGGGCCGCCTGCGCGACCATATCGACCGCGGCAGCCTGGATCTGACCGACCTGCGGGCCGCGATCCTGGACGAGGCCGACGAGATGCTGGACCTGGGCTTCCGCGAGGACCTGGAGTTCATCCTGGGCGCCGCGCCGGTCGAGCGCCGCACGCTGATGTTCTCGGCCACCGTGCCGCAGGCGATCGAGAAGCTGGCCCGCGACTTCCAGCGCGACGCGCTGCGCATCGCCGCCATGGGCGAGGCGCGCCAGCACGGCGACATCGCCTATCGCGCCTACACCGTGACCGCCCGCGACCGCGAGCCCGCGATCTTCAACCTGCTGCGCATCCACGAGGCGCCCAATGCCATCGTCTTCTGCAAGACGCGGGCCAACGTGAACCACCTGCTGGCGCGCATGTCGAACCGGGGCTTCAAATGCGTGGCCCTGTCGGGCGAGCTGTCCCAGCAGGAACGCACCCATGCGCTGCAGGCGCTGCGCGACGGGCGCGCCCGCGTCTGCATCGCGACCGACGTGGCGGCGCGCGGCATCGACCTTCCGGGGCTGGAACTGGTGATCCATGCCGATCTGCCGACCAATCCCGACACGCTGCTGCACCGCTCGGGCCGCACGGGCCGCGCGGGGTCCAAGGGGATCTCGGCGCTGATCGTGCCGTCCGCCGACTATCGCCGCGCGCAGCGGCTGATGCAGAACGCCAAGGTGACCGCCGAATGGCTGGACGCCCCCACCGCCGACGAGGTCCGCGCCCGTGACGACCAGCGCATGCTGGATCATCCCGGGCTGACCGAGCCCGCGGGCGACGACGCCCCGCTGGCTGCGCAGCTCTTGGAGCAGTTCAGCGCCGAGCAGGTCGCCGTGGCGTTCCTCAAGATGTGGCGCGAAGGCCGCCCCGCCGCCGAGGAACTGTCCGAGGCGCATGCCCCGCCGGCGCCGATGGCGCCGCGCCCGCAGCGCGAGTTCGGCCCCTCGGTCTGGTTCACGCTGTCGGTCGGCCATTCGGGCCGCGCCGAGGCGCGCTGGCTGCTGCCCAAGGTCTGCGATGCGGGCGGGATCACCCGCGACGGCATCGGCGCGATCCGCGTCAAGCAGGACCTGTCCTATATCCAGATCGCCGCCGAGCAGGCCGACCGCTTCGGCGACTTCATGGAGATCACCCCCGAGGTGACCATGCGCCGGATGGAGGGCGAGCCCGATCTGGACGCGCAGCCCGAACGCGCGCCCCGCGCGCCGCGCGGCGAGACCCGGACGGACAACCGGTCGGAAGGGCGCAAGCCCGCGCCCCGTGCCAAGCCCGCAGCGGCGGATGGCGACCACCAGAGCCGCGTGAAGGCCGCCCGCGGCGGATGGGTGCCCGATGACGCCGCCGCCGCAGAGCCGCGCGAGACCGGCCCGCACCCGGCGGTGAAGGCGTGGAAGAAGAAATCCTCGGCCGACGCGGGCAAGCCCGCTTGGGCCAAGGGCAAGCCGCGCAGCACCGACAAGCCCTCGGCGCCCAAGGCCCATCGCAAGGGGCCGCGTCAGCCCGGCTGATCGCGGCCTGCCTGCCGGACCGGAGATCTGCCTGAAATACAGGCAGGCGTCCGGGCCGGCCCCTCGTTGTCACAGGTGATCGCGCCCGAAGCCCCGACAGGGGTTTCGGGCGCGGCGCGTTGGGGACATGAAATGTCGCAATTGATGTTGCCAGCCGGGCAGGGCGCCGCTTAACCTGATCCTGCGCTGAACAACCAACGACAACAGGGAGAGCGCCCTTTGCTGGACGACCGCCACGGCGACGCCTTCGTCGCCTTCGAGCATGTGCAAAAAAGCTATGACGGCCAGACGCTTGTCGTGAAGGACCTGAACCTGTCCATCGGCAAGGGAGAGTTCCTGACCATGCTGGGGCCGTCGGGATCGGGCAAGACCACCTGCCTGATGATGCTGGCCGGCTTCGAGACCGCCACCCACGGAGAGATCCGCCTGGACGGCCGCCCGATCAACCAGGTGCCCCCCCACAAGCGCGGCATCGGCATGGTGTTCCAGAATTATGCGCTGTTCCCGCACATGACCGTGGGCGAGAACCTGGCCTTTCCGCTGGAGGTGCGGGGCATGTCCTCGGCCGAACGCAACACCCGCATCGCCCGGGCGCTGGACATGGTGCAGATGGGCAAGTTCACCAACCGCCGCCCCGCGCAGCTGTCGGGTGGCCAGCAGCAGCGCATCGCGCTGGCCCGCGCGCTGGTCTTCGATCCGGAACTGGTGCTGATGGACGAACCCCTGGGCGCGCTGGACAAGCAGCTGCGCGAGCATATGCAGTTCGAGATCAAGCACCTGCACGAACAACTTGGAATCACCGTCGTCTATGTGACCCACGACCAGGGCGAGGCGCTGACCATGTCGGACCGCATCGCCGTCTTCAACGACGGGCGCATCCAGCAACTGGCCCCGCCCGCGTCGCTCTACGAGGCGCCCGAGAACAGCTTCGTCGCGGGCTTCATCGGCGAGAACAACGCCCTTCCCGGCACCATCGAGCGGCTGGAGGGCGACAAGGCGCTGGTGCGGCTGGACGGCGGCGGGGTGATCGACGCCACCGCGGTCAACATCCGCGAGACGGGCCAGCGCACCACCGTCTCGATCCGCCCCGAGCGGGTCGAGTTCAAGCCCGAGATGATGTCCGAGGGCGCCCACACGATCGAGGCCCAGGTGCTGCAGGTCGTCTACATGGGCGACATCCTGCGCGCCCGGCTGAAGGTCGCGGGCAGCGACAACTTCGTCATGAAGATGCGCAACACGATCGGCCAGACGCGGCTGGAGCCGGGTCAGGCGATCCGCATCGGCTGGCACCCGCAGGATGCCCGCGCGCTCGATCCCGTCTGATCGCGGCCCGCCGCCCCAAGGCTCGGCCCCCGGGGCCGGGCCGTCGTCCGAAACCCTGCCCGGCCCCCGTGCCGCACCCGATTTCCAGCTGGAGTACATGATGAAACGACTTCTGACCCTCGGCACGGCCCTCGGCCTCGTCTCCGGCCCGGCCCTGGCCGATGTGAACCTGCTGTCCTGGGGCGGTGCCTATGGCAACAGCCACCTGGAGGCCTATGCCAAGCCCTTCACCGCCGAGACCGGCATCGCCGTGGTCATGTCGGATGCCGACAACCCCGCCACGCCCATCAAGGCGCAGGTCGAGGCCGGCAATGTCAGCATCGATGTGGCCTCGGTCGAATATGCCGATGCGGTGCGGCTGTGCGACGAGGGCGCGCTGGAGGTGATCGACCCCGCCATCCTGCTGCCCGCCGAGGACGGCACCGCGGCGATGGACGATTTCATCGAGGGCGCGGTGACCGAATGCTTCGTGGGCACCGACGTCTATTCGATGGTGCTGGCCTTCAACGACGAGCAGTTCCCCGATGCCAAGCCCGCCAGCCCGGCGGATTTCTTCGACATCGAGGGCTTTCCCGGCAAGCGCACGATGCGCAACGGCGCCAAGTTCAATTTGGAACTGGCGCTGATGGCCGATGGCGTGCCCGCGGCCGAGGTCTATGAGGTGCTGGCCACCCCCGAGGGCGTGGATCGCGCCTTCGCGAAACTGGACACGATCAAGGACGAGGTCATCTGGTGGGAGGCGGGCGCCCAGCCCCCGCAGCTGCTGGCGGATGGCGAGGTCAGCATGGCCTATGCCTTCAACGGCCGCATCTTCAACGCGGCGCAGGCCGACGGCCAGCCCTTCGAGATCATCTGGGACGGCCAGATCTACGAGATGGAAGGCTGGGTGATCCCCGCAGGCGCCCCGAACCTGGAGGAGGCGCTGGAATTCGTGGCCTGGTCCACCGCCCCCGCGCCGCAGGCCCGGGCCGCCGAGTTCATCAGCTATGGCCCGCCGCGCCGGTCCGCCGCCGCGATGGTCGGCAATATCGAAGGCACCGAGGAGCCGATGGGCCCGAACCTGCCCACATCGGAGGCGAACATGGGCGCCGCGCTGGCCTCGGACCTGGAGTTCTGGGTCGACCGCGATGCCGAGCTGAACGAGCGCTTCAACAGCTGGCTGGCCAGCTGATCCCCTTGGGGTTCGGGCGATCCGTCGCCCGGCCCCCGCCCCCTCTGGGGGCCAATCACAACGGGCGCAAATGCCCGATCCAACCAACCGGGAGTTCTGTTCATGAAAACCACCCTGATCCTGTCGACCGCGCTCAGTGGCCTTGCCTTCGGCGCCACCGCGCAGGAGCTGAACGTTGTCTCGTGGGGCGGCGCCTACGAGGTGAGCCAGGTCGAGGCCTATAACAAGCCCTTCACCGCCGAGACGGGCATCACCGTCAACATGATCGCCGCCGACAACCCCGCCACGCCGCTGCGCGCGCAGGTCGAGGCGGGGAATGTCACCGGCGACGTCTTCGACATCGAGGTCTCGGACGCGATCCGCCTGTGCGACGAGGGCGCGCTGGTCGAGATCGACCCCGCGATGCTGCCCGCCGCCCCCGACGGCACGCCCGCCGCCGACGACTTCGTGCCCGGCGCGCTGCAGGACTGCGCGGTGGCCAACATCGTCTGGGGCACGGTCATCGCCTACAATACCACCAAGTTCGAGGGCGAGGCGCCGACCACGGCCGCCGACTTCTTCGACACCGAGACCTATCCCGGCCAGCGCGGCCTGCCGCGCAACCCCAAGCGCACGCTGTACCTGGCGCTGATCGCCGACGGGGCCGCCGCCGACGAGGTCTATGACCTGTTGGCCACCGACGAGGGCGTCGACCGCGCCTTTGCGAAACTGGACACGATCAAGGACCAGACCGTCTGGTGGGAGGCCGGCGCCCAGCCCGTGCAGCTGCTGGCGGATGGCGAGGTCACCATGACCACCGCCTACAATGGCCGCGTCTTTGACGCGATGGTGGCCGAGGACCAGCCCTTCGAGATCATCTGGGACGGGCAGTACATGGACATGGACATGTTCGTGATCCCGGTCGATGCCCCGAATCCGGAAGCGGCGATGGAATACCTGAAGTTCGCCACCGACACGCAGCGGCTGGCCGATCAGGCGCGCTACATCGCCTATGGTCCGGCGCGGATGTCCTCGGCCTCGCTGGTCGGGCTGTATCAGGACGACGAGACCGAGATGGCGCCGCACATGCCCACCAGCCCCGCGGCGCTGGAGAACGCCGTGCTGGACGACCCGGAATTCTGGGCCGACCATGCCGCCGAGCTGACCGAGCGGTTCAACAGCTGGCTCGCCTCCTCCTGATCCGAAACGCCGCCGCCCCGTCCGTCGATCGGATCCGGGGTGGCGGCCCTGACTGCCGGGGACGACATGGCGAACGCCGCACTTGATCCACATGCCGCCATCGCCACCACCGCATCCGGGGTGGGGTCGGGGCTCTTGACCACCGAGGACGGCAAGCCGCTGGCGCGCGCGCTGGTGCGCAGCCAGCGCCGCGCCCGCAAGCGGGCCTTCCTGCTGGTGCTGCCGCTGCTGGTCTTCATCCTGGTCACCTTCGTGGTGCCGATCGGGCAGATGCTGACGCGGTCCTTCCACAATGACGGCTTCTCGGCCAACATGCCGCAGGTCTCGGCGTGGTTCGCCGAAACGGAGCGCGGCACGCCCCCGGACGAGGCCGCCTGGACGGCCTTGGCCACCGACTTGGTCGCCAGCGCGGATGCGCGCAGCATCGGCGTGGTGGGCACGCGGATCAACTATGACATGCCGGGCACGCGGTCGCTGTTCACCTCGACCGGCCGCCAGGTGCGCGGCGGGATGGAGCCGCCCTATCAGGCCAACCTGCTGGAGATCAACGAGGACTGGGGCGACCCGCGCCTGTGGTCGGTCATGCGCGAGGCCTCGACCCCGCTGACCGCGAACTTCTACCTGGCCTCGATGGACCGCACCCGCGACGAGACCGGCGCGATCCAGCAGGTCGAGGAACAGCAGCGCATCTATGCGACGCTGTTCTGGCGCACCTTCTGGCTGTCGGCGGTGATCACCGCCCTGACCTTCATCCTGGGCTTTCCCATCGCGCATCTGCTGGCGACGCTGCCGATGCGCCGCTCGAACCTGCTGATGATCCTGGTGCTGCTGCCCTTCTGGACCTCGCTTCTGGTGCGCACGACCAGCTGGATGGTGCTTCTGCAGCAGCAGGGCGTGGTCAACGACATCCTGGTCTGGCTGGGCGTGATCGGCGGCAGCCAGCGGCTGCAGATGATCTACAACCAGACCGGCACGATTATCGCGATGACGCATATCCTGCTGCCCTTCATGATCCTGCCGCTGTACTCGGTGATGCGGACGATCAACCCGACCTATGTGCGCGCCGCGCGCAGCCTGGGAGCGACCAGCTGGACGGCGTTCCGCCGGGTCTATTTCCCGCAGACCCTGCCGGGACTGGGGGCGGGCGCGATGCTGGTCTTCATCCTGGCGGTCGGATACTACATCACCCCCGCGCTGGTCGGCGGATCCTCGGGGATGCTGATCTCCAACATGATCGCCCAGCATATGACCGGCACGCTGAACTGGTCGATGGCCGCGGCGCTGGCCGCCCTGCTCTTGGGCGCGGTGCTGGTCCTCTACTGGGTCTATGACCGCCTCGTCGGCGTCGACAACCTGAAACTGGGATAGGCGAATGGCACTTCCAAGCTATGCATCACCGCTGGAGCGCGTCTGGCATTACGCCTATCTGGCCGGCTGCGCGGCGATCTTCTTCTTCCTCATCGCGCCCATCGTGGTCATCATCCCGCTGAGCTTCAACGCCGAGCCCTATTTCACCTTCACCGACCGGATGCTGGAGTTCGACCCCGAGGGCTACAGCACCCGCTGGTATTCCAGCCTGCTGACCTTCGGCATGCAGGACCCCGAGGCCACGGGCTGGGCCTTCTGGTCGGATGCCTGGGCCAATGCGAACTGGGTCAAGGCAGCCAAGAACTCGATCATCATCGGGGTCTGCTCGACCATCGTGGCGACCGGGCTGGGGACGCTGGCGGCGCTTGGCCTGTCGCGCCCCGAGATGCCCTATCGCCGGGCGATCATGGCGATCCTGATCTCTCCGATGATCGTGCCGCTGATCATCACCGCGACGGGGATGTTCTTCTTCTATTCGAACCCCTGCGAGCTGCTGACCCTGGTGGGTCTGGATCCGCAATGCGGGCGGCTGGCGGGCAGCTATCTGGGGGTGATCCTGGCCCATGCGACCTTGGGCATCCCCTTCGTCATCATCACCGTGACCGCGACGCTGGTGGGGTTCGACCAGTCGCTGAACCGCGCGGCGGCCAGCCTGGGGGCCAATCCGCGCACGACCTTCTTCAAGGTGACCATGCCCCTGATCCTGCCGGGCGTGGTGTCGGGGGCGCTGTTCGCCTTCGTCACCTCGTTCGACGAGGTGGTGGCGGTGCTGTTCATCGCCGGCCCCGATCAGCAGACCATCCCCCGCCAGATGTGGAACGGCATCCGCGAGCAGATCAGCCCGGCCATCCTTGCGGTGGCCACGCTGCTGGTGATCTTCTCGATCGCGCTTCTGACCACGGTCGAGCTGCTGCGCCGCCGGTCCGAGCGCATCCGGGGCGTCACGCCGCGATGACCGAGGCGACGCGCGGGCCGATGACCTTGGACGAGCTGGAGGACGCGGCGGCGCGTCCTGCCCCGCCCGCCTATCCGGCGATCACCCGGGCCGAGCGCGCGCATGGCCGCCGCCTGGCCGCCATCCACGACATGTACCGGGCCGAATTGGACGGGGTTGCGCGCCTTCTGTCCCAGATCCGGGCGCGCGTGGCCCAGCCCGGGGAACTGGCGCCCGCGCTGGCGGGCACGCAGCTGGCGCGCAATATGGCGATGTTCGGCACCGCCTGCGGGCGCGATTGCGCGCTGCTGCAGAACCATCACGACATCGAGGAGCAGTGGATGTTCCCCGCGCTGTCCTCGGCCGGGGGGGCGGCGCTGGCCCCGGTGATCGCGCGGCTGATGGCCGAGCATCGGCTGATCCACGCGCTGATCGGCGATCTGCACCAAGCCGCCGAGGCGCTGGTCGCGGATCCCGGCGCGGCGGCCTTTGCCCGCTGCGCCGAGGGCTTTGCGGCGCTGGACCGGGCCATCCGGTCGCATTTCGGATATGAGGAGACGGTGCTGGAGGAGCCCCTGGGGGCGTTGCGGGTGCCGATCTGAGGGGGTCCTTGCGTCCCGCGACGGCGGGGGGCCAGCCCCGTCGCCGGCTGGTCCTCGGACCAGTGGCGCACCAGCCGGCGACCCCCCGGGATATTTTCGCCAAGATGAAAGGCGTTTCGGGTCAGGGCAGGATCGCGAGCCACATCCAGATCGTCAGGGTCGAGAGGGCGGTGGCGATCAGGACGCTGGAGGCGGCGACGCGGCGGGCGGCGCCGTAGATGTTGGCGAAGAGATAGGCGTTCACGCCCGGCGCCATCGACGCGGTCAGCACCGCCGAGCGCATCCCGTCGCGGTCGAGGCCCAGGAGGTGGCCGGTGGCGAAGGTGATGGCGGGATGGAGGACCAGCGCGCAGGCGCAGCAGAGCGCGATGGCCCCCATGTCGCCCTCGGGACGGTAGCGGAAGAGGACGCCCCCCAGCCCGAAGAGCGCCGCCGGCAGGGCCGAGCGCGCGATCATGTCGGCCGCGTCCCAGACCCCCTGCGGCAGCACCAGCCCCGCCTGCGTCAGCAGGTTGATGGTCAGGCCCGACAGGATGCCGATGACCAGCGCGGTGCGCAGCACGCCGGACAGGGCGCGCAGCGAGATGCGCCCGACCGACAGGCCCGAGCCGCGGGCGCGGGTGAACTCCATCACCGTGATCCCGAAAGTGTAGAGCAGCGGCGAATGCAGGGCGATGATCGCCCAGTTGCCGTCCAGCGCCTCGGGCCCGTAGGCGCGTTCGGTGATCGGGATGCCCAAGAGCAGGCTGTTCGAGAAGAGGCAGACGAAGCCGATCGCCACGCAATCCATCGGCGGCCGGTGGAACAGGTAGCGCGCCCCCGCCCAGCCCAGCCCGAAGCCCGCGAAGGCGCCCAGATAGAAGGGGATCAGCAGCTGCGCGCGGAACTCGGTCCCCAGGTCCAGACGGGACATCGACACGCAGAGCAGCATCGGCACGGCGAAGTTCTGGGCATAGCTCATCAGCCCGTCCACGGCGGTCGGGCCGAACCAGCCGCGCCACGCGACCAGATAGCCGAACCCCACCACCAGGAAGATCGGCAGGATGATCGTGAAGAGCGCGCTCATGCGGCGGGGGGAAGGTCGGGGGTCAGGGCGGTGGTGACGATCTGCAGCCCGTCATGGGCGGGGGTGACATGGGCGGGCGTCGTGGCAGCGATGGTGGCGTAGTCCATCTCGATATGCATGTTGGTCAGGATGGCCCGCGGGCTGCGCGAGCGGGCGATCCAGTCCAGGGCCAGCGCCAGATGGGCGTGGCTGGGATGGGGCTGGGGGCGCAGCGCGTCGCAGATGAAGACCGGCGCATCCTGGATCAGCGGCCAGGCGGCCTCGGGGATGGCCGAGACGTCGGGCAGGTAGACGAGGCCGCCGATGCGGAAGCCCAGGGCCGTGATCTCTCCGTGCTGGACGCGGAAGGGGATCAGGGCGACGGGGCCGCCGGGGCCGTCGACGGTGATGCGCCCGGTGATCGGGTGCAGCGCGCAGATGGGGGGGTACTGGCTGCCCTCGGGCGTCTCGAAGACATAGCCGAAGCGGGTGGTCAGCGCATGGGCCGTGGGCGCGTCGGCATGGATCGGCAGGATGCGGCGGGCATTGAAGACCATCTGGCGCAGGTCGTCGATGCCGTGGACATGATCGGCATGGGCATGGGTGTAGACGACCGCGTCCAGCACCGCCACGTCGGCATCCAGCATCTGCGGCACCAGGTCGGGGCCGGTGTCGATCAGCACCCGCGTGGTGCCGCCGGGGCCGTCGCGCTCAACCAGCAGCGAACAGCGGCGGCGGCGGTTGCGGGGGTTGGCGGGGTCGCACTCGCCCCACCGGTTGCCAAGGCGGGGCACGCCGCCCGAGGATCCGCAGCCCAGGATGGTGGCGCGCAGCGTCGGGCCGCTCACCGGGCGGCCTTGGCAAAGAGGCGGTCGAAATTCGCCTCGGTCCGGGCCGCGAAGTCGGGCAGGTCCAGCCCGAAGACCTGCGCGCCGACGGCGGCGGTATGGGCGACATAGGCGGGTTCGTTGCGGCGCCCGCGATGGGGGGGCGGGGCCAGGTAGGGGCTGTCGGTTTCGACCAGGATCCGGTCCAGCGGCGCGGCCTTGAAGATGTCGCGCAGGTCGGACGACCGCGGGAAGGCCGCGATGCCCGACATGGACAGGTAGAAGCCCAGATCCAGCGCCGCCTCGGCCAAAGCGGGCGACGAGCTGAAGCAGTGCATCACGCAGCCGAAGGCGCCCGCGCGGTGCTCCTCGGTCAGGATGCGGGCCATGTCTTCATCCGCGTCGCGGGCATGGATGATCAGCGGCAGGCCGGTCACGCGCGCGGCCTCGATATGGATGTGCAGGCTGTCCTGCTGCAGGGCGGCCGTCTCGGCGGTGTAGTGATAGTCGAGGCCCGTCTCGCCGATGGCCACGAACTTGGGATGATCAGCCAGGGCCACCAGCTGGTCCAGCGTCGCCATCGGCTCGTCGGCCACGCTCATCGGGTGGGTGCCGGCGGCGTAGAAGACGCCCGCATGCGCCTCGGCCAGCGCGCGGACCTGCGGTTCCTGGCGCAGCCTGGTGCAGATGGTGACCATGCGGGTCACGCCCGCCGCATGGGCACGGGCGATCAGCGCGTCATGCTCGCCCTCGAAATCGGGGAAATCCAGATGGCAATGGCTGTCGGTCAGCGACAGGGGGGTCGCGTCGTGCATCGTTCATCCCTTGTGCGGCAGCGCGGCCTGGGCTGGCGGCAGCTGCGCCAGATCCAGGACCATATCCATCACCAGCGCGGCAGGGTCAAGGTTGACCGCCCGCCCCGTGCGGGCGCGCGCCGACAGGCGGGCCTGCGCCTCGGCCCAGATGCGGGCGGCGCGGTCGTCGGGGGACAGCCGCGCCATCAGCGCGCCCTCGCCCTTCGCGGCCTGCGGCAGGGGGGCGCCCATCAGCCCGGCGCGCGCCATGCGCGTGAGGAAGCGGTCCAGCACGGTGATGGTCAGATCGAAGGGGTCGCCCTCGGCGCCCGCCCGCCCCGCCGCCGCGTCGGCAAAGCGCACGGCGGCCAGCCGGTCCATCCGGGGCAGGGTGGCGAACAGGTCGACCAGATCCTGATAGCGGTCCAGCCCCCCTGGCCCGCCAGCCGCAGCGCCTCTCCGACCGAGCCCCCCGACAGCGCGGCCAGAGCCTCTGCATCCTCGTCGATGCCCATGTCCGACAGGATCCCCGCCATCTGGCGCGGGGCCAGCGGCGACAGGCGCAGCGTCCGGCAGCGCGAGCGGATGGTGGGCAGAAGGCCCGCGGGCTGATGCGCGATCATCAGGATCAGCGCGTCTTTGGGCGGTTCCTCCAGCACCTTCAGCAGGGCATTGGCGGCGGCGGTGTTCATGTCGTCGGCGGCATCGATGATGGCCACGCGGCGGCCGCCCTCCGCCGCCGAGAGGTGGAAGAAGGACAGCAGGCGCCGGATCTCGTCCACGGTGATCTCGGCCCGCAGGCGCCCGGCCTTGTCGTCCCAAGGGCGGCGGATCAGCTGCAGGCGCGGCTCGGACAGGGCCTTGATGCGCCGCGCCTCGGGCCCCTCGCGTTCGACCGACAGATGGGCGCTGTCGGCCCCGGCCAGAAGCCAGCGCGCGATGGCCCAGGCCAGGGTCGCCTTGCCCACGCCGCGCGGCCCGGTCAAGAGCCAGGCGTGGTGCAGCCGACCGCCGCGCGCGGCCTCGGTGAAGGCGGCGATGGCCGCGTCCTGGCCGATGACGCGGGAGGCGTGGCGCGGATGAGGCGCGCCGGGCACGCGGTCGGGTTCGGGAATGTCGGGGGCGTCTGTCTTCATGGGAACGGGCGTCACAGGGCCAGGCGGATGCGGGCGGCGACCTGCGCGGGCGTCCCCGTGCCGTCGATCAGGCGGACCCGGTCGGGATATTCCCGGGCCAGCGCGCGAAACCCGGTGGCGAGGCGTTCCTGAAACCCCAACCCCAGGCTTTCGAAGCGGTCCTCGGCCCCGCCGCGTGCCGCGCCGCGCTGCAACCCGGTGGCGGGGTCGATGTCGATGACGAAGCTGCGGTCGGGCTCGATCCCGATCATCAGCCCGTGCAGCCGGTCGACCAGATCCCGCAGGTCGCCGCGCGCGGCGCCCTGATAGACGCGGGTGCTGTCGGCGAAGCGGTCGGTGACGACCGTGTGGCCCGCCGCCAGCGCGGGGCGGATGGTGCGCTCCAGATGATCGCGGCGGGCGGCGGTGAAGAGCAGGCATTCCGTCTCGGGCGACCAGCGTTCGCCCGCGCCCTCGACCAGCAGGCGGCGGATCTCCTCGGCGCCGGGGCTGCCGCCGGGCTCGCGGGTCAGCACGACCTCGCGGCCCTCGGCGCGCAAGGCCTCGGCCAGAAGCCGGGCCTGGGTGGACTTGCCGCAGCCGTCGATGCCTTCGAAGCTGATCAGCATCAGCCGGTGACGGCGCTGATCGCGCGCTGGCCCAGCTGCATCACGGCGCCGCGCAGTCGGCCGACGAAGCCCGCCTCGGGCACGGCCGAGGCGGCCAGCAGCGGGGTGACGGTGTCGGGCCGGCCGGGCACGGTCACCACCAGCCGCGCGATCTCGGCGCCCTCTGCGATCGGGGCGGGGATCGGGCCGTCATAGACGACCTCGACCCGGACCTGGTCGCGCACGGCGATCGGCACCAGCACGTTGACGCCGTTCCGGGTCGTCAGGCCCACCCGCGTCTCGGTGCCCAGCCAGACGGGCGCCTCCAGCACCGTCTCGCCCGCGGGGACCAGCCGGTTCATGGCGAAGTCGCGAAAGGCCCAGTTGACGATGCGCTCGGATTCCTCGGCGCGGGCGCGGTCGCTGTCCAGCCCCGAGATGACGAAGATGACCCGCCGCCCGTCCTGGATCGCCGATCCGACCAAGCCATAGCCCGCCTCCTGCGTGTGGCCGGTCTTGAGCCCGTCGGCGGTCCATTCGCCGGTGCCAAGCCGCAGCAGCGGGTTGCGGTTGTTCGCGTTCGAGGGCACGCGGCCCTTGTAGGTGTATTCGGTCATCGCGAACTTCTCGTAGAGTTCGGGAAACTCGCGGATCATGTAGGCGGCCAGCACGCCCAGATCGTGCATCGACATGCGGTGTTCGGGGTCGGGCCATCCGGACGAATTGGTCAGGTTCGTATGGGTCATCCCCAGCTCGGCGGCGCGCGCGGTCATCTGCCGGGCAAAGGCCGCCTCGGTCCCGGCCATGCCCTCGGCCACCACCACGCAGGCATCGTTGCCCGAATTGACGATGATGCCGTGGATCAGCTCCTCGACCGTTGGGCGGTCGGCGGGCTCGACGAACATCTTCGATCCGCCCATCCGCCAGGCCTCGACCGACACGGGGAAGGTGCTCTCCATCGTGTAGCGCCCGTCATGGAGCGCCTCGAAGAGCATGGTCAGGGTCATCAGCTTGGACATCGAGGCCGGGGGCAGCGGCACGTCGGCGTTCTTTTCCATCAGCACCGTGCCCGTCGCCACGTCATAGACCCAGGCCGAGGTGGCCGTGGTCTCGAAGGCCCGGGCGGGGGCGGCCAAGGCCAGCGCGGCGGCGAGCCAGATCAGGAATGCGCGCATGAGATGTCCCCTTGCCTGTGTGGCGGCCTGTTTCGTCGATGGTTACATCAAGCCCCGCGCTCCCGCAACGCGTGCAGACCGGGCGCGCCCAGAATTGATCAGCCCCCCACGGCCTCGCGCCAATGCCTGCGGCAGAGCGAGACATAGGTCTCATTGCCGCCGACCTGCACCTGCGCGCCACGGGTGACGGCCTCGCCCGCGGCGTCGCGGCGGATGACCATGGTGGCCTTGCGCCCGCAATGGCAGATGGTGCGCACCTCGCGCAGCGTGTCGGCCAGCGACAGCAGCGCGGTGGATCCGGGGAACAGCGCGCCCCGGAAATCGACGCGCAGGCCATAGCACATGACGGGAATGCCCCGGTCGTCGACCACGCGGGCCAGCTGCCAGACCTGCTCGGGGGTCAGGAACTGCGCCTCGTCCACGAAGACGCAGGCGGGCTGCGGCGAGGCGGCGGCGATCAGCGTGTCCAGATCCGAGGCGCTGTCGAAGGTCATCGCCGCCTCGGCGATGCCGATCCGGCTGGCGATGCGGCCCATGCCGGCCCGGTCGTCCAGGGCCGCGGTCATCAGCAGCACCTCCATCCCGCGCTCGCGATAGTTGTAGGCCGCCTGCAGCAGCAGGGTGCTCTTGCCCGCGTTCATTGTCGAATAATGGAAATACAGCTTGGCCATGACGCCGCCGCTTACCCGCATGGGACAGGCCCCACAAGCCAAAGCCGCGGGATCTGCATCCCGCGGCTTCTTCTTCACTCAAATATCCACGACGCGGCAGCGCCGCCGGACCAAGGCCGGGGCGACGTACCTCAGGCCATGCGGCTTTTCGGCGCGCGCGAGGGGCGACGCGCCGGGCGCTTGCCGGCACCCGCATCCATGGGCTTGCCGCCCATCGGCTTGCCGCGTCCGCGCTGCGGCCCGCCGGGCGACCCGGCGGCGGCTGCGGCGGCTGCCGAAGGGACCTCTCCACCGATCACGGGGATGGTGTTCTTCATCGCCTTCTCGATGGCGCGCAGCTCTCCCAGCTCGGCGGGCGAGCAGAAGGCCACGGCGCGCCCGTCACGGCCCGCCCGCGCGGTCCGGCCGATGCGGTGGACATAGTTCTCGGGCACGTTCGGCAGGTCATAGTTGTAGATGTGGGCCACGTCCGGGATGTCCAGGCCGCGCGCCGCCACGTCGGTCGCGACCAGCACCTTGGTCTCGCCCTTGCGGAACGCCTCCAGGGCGCGCTCGCGCTGGCCTTGGCTCTTGTTGCCGTGGATCGCGGCGACCGCGAAACCCCAGCTGTCCAAGAGCTTGGCCAGCTTGTCGCAGCCATGCTTGGTGCGGCCGAAGACCATCGCCATCTCGGTCGTATGCTTGGACATGTAGTCGGCCAGCAGCTTGGCCTTGTCGCCCTGAGTGACGAAATGCACGCCCTGCTCGATCTTCTTGGCAGCCTGACCCGGAGGGTTCACGGCGACCTTCAGCGGGTTCGTCAGATAAGTATCCGACAGTTCCGACATCAGTTTCGGCATGGTGGCCGAGAACATCAGCGTCTGACGCTCGCGCGGCAGCATCCGGGCGATCTTGCGCAGCGTGTGGATGAAGCCGATGTCCAGCATCTGGTCGGCCTCGTCCAGCACCAGATAGGTGGTGGCCTCCAGGCTGATCGCGCGACGCTCGATCAGGTCCATCAGGCGGCCCGGCGTCGCGATCAGCACGTCGACGCCGCGCGACAGGCGCTCGGTCTGGGTGTTGATGGACGCGCCGCCCACGACGCGGAACGACCGGATCGGCGTGCCCTCGGCATAGGCGTCGATGTTCGTCGCGATCTGGGTGGCCAGTTCGCGGGTCGGCGCCAGGATCAGCGCGCGGCAGGTCTTGGGGTCGGGCTTCTTGCCGTAGTTGATCAGGCGGGTCAGCATCGGCAGGCCGAAGGCCGCCGTCTTGCCGGTGCCGGTCTGGGCCAGGCCCAGCACGTCACGCCCGTTCACGATGGCCGGAATGCCCTGTTCCTGGATCGGCGTGGGCGTGGTCAGGCCCATCGCGATGATGTTGGCGTTGATGCGGTGATCGATGCCCATGTCGGCGAAGGGGCCGACGGTGATCGGTTCGCGCGCCGGGGCGTTGCGGCCCTCGTTGGAAAAGCCTGCATGCGGGGCACGGCTGGGGGTCGACTTGCCGCCACGGTTCGGGCGGCGACGGGTGGTGTTCTGGTCCATGAAAAAACTTTCGTCCCCCGCATCCCTCGTATCGGATGCAAAGGCAGGGGCCACGCTGTCAGCGCGCGGCTCGTGAGGGGTGCAGGCGTGATACGAGGATGCCTGCTGCCTCCCCGCGTGAATGGGAAACTTGAATGAATGTCGGCGTCGGTCGGGCAGGGCCCGTGGCTGCTCACGCGGCAGTGGACGGCGATGGGGGACAGATGGGGCAGGGGACCGCGAAAGTCAAGCGCCAAGCGCCGGGCCCCCTTGGCGGGGCCCAAGGCGTCAGCGCGACAGGATGATGCCGATCACCACCATCATCAGCCCGATGGTCGAGGCCGCCAGCGCCGCCATGTTCACCGCCAGCACGCCGCGCATCTTCACGCGCAGCGCGGCGTCGTCGATCCCGCGGCGTCGGGCGCGGGTGACGGTCAGGATGCACCAGACCAGGCCCGCAAGCCCGGCCAGGGTCAGGGCCGCTCCGACCCAGATGATCAAGTCGTAGGTCGTCATGGCAGGCTCCTTGCACAGGGCGGATGTCGCGCGCGTGTCACCTAGCGGCGATTGCACCGCGCAACAAGACCGCCTAACAGGCAGGCCGAACTGACAGGAAGGGATTTCTTTGATGCAGGACGATCAGGCTTACGGAGTCGCAGCCGACGAGCTGCGCCAGTTCATCGAGCAGTTCGAGCAGCTGGAGGCCGAGAAGAAGGACATCGCCGAGCGCCAGAAAGAGGTCATGGCCGAGGCCAAGGCCCGCGGCTACGACACCAAGGTGATGAAGCAGATCATCGCCCTGCGCCGCCGCGACAAGGACGACATCGCCGAGGAAGAGGCGATCCTGGACATGTACAAGGCCGCCTTGGGCATGGTCTGAGCCCCGGCCCCTCGGGCGGGCATCGGTCCCGCCCGGGGGGCCTGTCGCCCCTCAGGGCAGGATGAACTCGACCCCCGGCAGGACCGCGATCTCGGCCACGTCCGAGCGATAGGTGTCGGTCACCTGGTCGACCAGGTCCTGCGTCCAGCCGGGCAGGTCGATCTCCTGATCCAGCGCGTCGGGCAGGGCGTGGTCGCGCAGGATGTCGGCATGGATCCGGCGGCGCTGGAAGATGTCCATCTGGTCGCGGTCGGTCATCGCCTCGGTCAGCGCGGCCATCCCCCGGTCGTCCAGCAGGTCCTGAAGGAAGCCCGTGCCGCCGGTCAGCGGCGCGTCATGGGGCAGGTCGCCCGTCAGGCGCACGACCTCGGGCCAGATCAGCGGCACGTCCTCGTGGCACCACAGCACCACCCGCCGCCCCTGCGCGGCCCGCAGCAGCCGGTGGATGGCGTCGCGCCAGCGCAGCTCCAGCGGGTGGCAGCCCTGCATCAGATCCTCGTAGCCGTTGCCGCTGAACTGCGGCAGCACCTCGGCCAGCAGCGTGGCGGGGTTGCGGATCGCCAGGAAGAACTCGGTCTGCGCCGAGGGGAACAGCTGCGCCAGCGCCGCCGTGCGCGCGCCGATCTTGGGATAGAGCCCGGTGCGCCCCACCGCCCGGCCCGGCGCCCCCTGGAAGGTCCAGGTGGACATCACCACCCGCGACGGATGGTCGCTTTCCAGGATCGCGTCCAGCATGATCTCCTCCATCTCGGGGGTCGCGGTGCCGCCGTTGAGGGATCGCAGCGCGTCGTCGAAGACGCTCTTGTGGCGCTCGGGGGGGACGACCTCGGTGCCGACCTTCTGCAGCCCGGCCTTGTTGTCCAGCAGGGTCTTCAGCAGCCGGTCGCCGTCGGTGCCATGCACCCCCATGTGGAATACCATCTGCATCGCTGTCCCCGTTTCTTCTTCTTGGCTGTCATCTTCGGTCGCCGGCCCTGCCGGTCGCTCGCGCGCAGATTACGCGTCCGGCGTGGACAGTCAAACCGCTTTGGCATATCGCCAGCCGGATGACCCGGACCGCGCCAGACCCGTCCCGCAGCGCCCATGCCGATCACGCCCTGCGCCAGGGCGGCGGGCGCGGGTGGTCGATCGCCGCGGTGCTGGTCGCGGGGCTGGTCCTGCTGCCGGTGCTGTCGGTGGCCTGGATCGCCGCCAACCCGACCGACAACATCTGGCCGCATCTGCTGTCGACCGTCATGCCGCGCTATTTCGGCAACACGGTCGCGCTGGCCCTGGGGACCGGGCTTCTGGCCGCCGCGATGGGCACCGGATCGGCCTGGCTGGTCAGCATGTACGATTTCCCGGGCCGCGGCGCGCTGCAATGGCTGCTGCTGCTGCCCCTGGCCGTGCCCGCCTATATCGGCGCCTATGCGCTGGCCGATTTCCTGGACTATTCCGGACCCGTCCAGATCGCCCTGCGCGGCTGGTTCGGATGGGAGACGGCACGCGACTACTGGTTCCCCCGCATCCGCTCGATCGAGGCGGCGATCGTGGTGCTGGCGGCGGCGCTTTACCCCTATGTCTACCTGCTGACCCGCGCGGCGCTGCACGAACAGTCCGGCAGCGCCTACGAGGTCGCCCGCGCGCTTGGCACCGGCCCCTGGGGGCTGTTCGCCCGCGTGGGCCTGCCGCTGGCGCGCCCGGCCATCGTCGCGGGCTCGGCCATCGCGATGATGGAGGCGGTCGCGGATTACGGCGTCGTCAGCTATTTCGGCGTGCAGACGCTGAACACCGGCATCTTCACCACCTGGCTGGAGCGTCGCAATGCCGGGGGCGCGGCCCAGATCGCCTGCGCCATGCTGGCCCTGATCATGGTGCTGGCCCTGTGGGAGCGATTCGCCCGCAGGCGGGCCCGCTATCACCAGAGCGCCCGCCAGCCGCGCCCGATCCAGCGCCAGCGGCTGCGCGCCCTGCCGGGGCTGGCGGCGATGCTGGCCTGCGCGCTGCCCTTCGCCATCGGATTCGTGCTGCCGGTCGCGGTGATCGCGACCTATGCGGCCTCCTATCCGCAGGGCTGGCTGTCGCCGGGGCTGGTTCGGGCGGCGTGGCACACCGTGTCGCTTGGCGGGGTGGCGGCGGTGCTGACCGTCGCGCTGGCGCTGGTCATGGTCTATGGCGCGCGGCTGTCGGGCAGCGCGCTGCCGCGCCTGCTGATGCCGGTGACGACCATCGGCTATGCCGCGCCCGGCGCGGTGCTGGCGGTGGGGCTGCTGATCCCGCTGGCGGCGCTGGACCACAAGGTCGCGGATGGCTGGCTGGCGCTGACCGGCACCGATCCCGGGCTGATCGTGACGGGCACGGGCGCGGCCATCGTTCTGGCCTATCTGGTGCGGTTCTTCGCCATCGGGCAGGGGGCGATCGACGCGGCCTTCACCCGCGTGCCGCCCTCGCTGCCCATGGCGGCGCGGTCCTTGGGCCGGGCCAATGCGGGCGTGCTGCGCGCCGTCTACCTGCCGATGATGCGCGGCTCGGTCGGGGCGGCGCTGCTCTTGGTCTTCGTCGACTGCGTCAAGGAACTGCCCGCCACGCTGCTGCTGCGTCCCTTCAACTTCGAGACCTTGGCCACCCGCACCCATGAACGCGCCAGCCTGGAGGATCTGGGCAATGCCGCCCCGGCCGCCCTTCTGGTCATGGCGGTGGGCCTGCTGGCGGTGGCGCTGCTGGCACGCACCAACCTGGGCGGGGGACGCACGGGGCAGGGCCACGCGTGACTTGCGCAAACGCGCCTCTCGCGGTAACGGATCGGCATGCCGGCTTAGCTCAGTGGTAGAGCGTCTGATTTGTAATCAGGGGGTCGGGGGTTCAAATCCCTCAGCCGGCACCAGATTTCTCTTGCATGATGAGTCGCGCGGCGTTACTAAGGCTTGGCTACGTTAAATTCTCTGCATCCTGTCTGGTTCTGCCTTCAGTCTGCTTTGTTAATCTGACGGCCAAGCCACTGCATTCTGCGGGTGGTAACTTAGACAGGAGATCTCACGATGGCCAACGGCACCGTGAAATGGTTCAACAGCACCAAAGGCTTCGGCTTCATTCAACCGGAAGGCGGCCGTCAGGACGTTTTCCTGCACATTTCGGCTCTTGAGCGCGCGGGCCTGTCGGCTCCCGCCGATGGCCAGAAAGTGACGTTCGAGCTGGAGCGTGGCCGTGACGGTCGCGAATCGGCGACCAACGTGCAGTTCGTCTGAACCGACGCTGATTGCGAGCTAACGGAAAGGGCTGCCCTCGGGCGGCCCTTTTTGCTGTCTGCCTGCCGGTTGGGCAGACGATGGCCGATGTTTGAACCCGTCCATGTGGGCTTGAGTTGCCCCGGGCTTTCGCCTAGCAGGGCGGCATGAAAATCCTCTTCCTTGGCGATGTGATGGGCCGCGCGGGCCGTCGGGCGATCACCGAACGGCTGGCGGGCCTGCGGGCACGGCTGAAGGCCGACCTTGTGATCGTGAATGCGGAAAACGCCAGCGGCGGGCGCGGCGTCACCGCCGGTCACGCGCAGCTGCTGCTGCAGGCCGGGGCCGATGCCCTGACCCTGGGCGACCATGCCTTCGATCAGAAGGACATGCTGACCTTCATCGAGCGCGAGCCGCGCATCATCCGCCCCCTGAACTTCGCGCGCGAGGCGCCGGGCCGGGGCCATGCGGTGATCAGCGATGCGCGCGGGCGCAAGGCGCTGATCGTGCAGGCCCTGGGGCAGGTGTTCATGTCGCGGCCCTATGATGATCCCTTCTCGGCGCTGGACGCGGTGCTGCGGGCGCATCCGCCCGGCGGCATGGTGCAGGCGGCGCTGGTCGACATCCATGCCGAAGCGACCAGCGAGAAGATGGCCGTGGGCCATTTCTGCGACGGCCGCGCCAGCCTGGTCGTCGGCACCCACACCCATGTGCCCACGGCCGATGCGCAGATCCTGCCGCGCGGCACGGCGTTCCAGAGCGATGCGGGCATGTGCGGCGACTATGACAGCGTCATCGGCATGGACAAGACCGAGCCGCTGCGCCGCTTCATCACCGGCATGGCGCGGGACCGCTTTACCCCGGCCGAGGGCGAGGCGACCCTGTCGGGCGTGCTGGTCGAGACCGATGACCGCACCGGGCTGGCGCGCAGCGTCGTGCCCCTGCGCGACGGCGGGCGGCTGGCGGCGACGCATCCGGTTCCCGACCTCTGAGGGCCGCGCGGCGGCGTGCGCCGGGCCCGGGGGGACCTTGCGTCGCTCCTCCTCAGCTAGTCCTCGGACCAGGGACGCACCCGCCGGCGACCCCCTGCAGGATATTTAATGAAGAAGATAGGGGCGCCGCCGCGGGGTCTTGCCGCACCCGCGAAGACGGGTTGCGGCGCCTCGGGGTTCCGGCGCAGAGTGCCCGAATGCGGCACGGCCCGCGGCAGGATAGAGTTGTGAATGTTCGGATTTGAATTGACCGGGACGACCAGTGCGGTCGTCACCATCTTCATCATCATCGCGATGCTGACCCTGTTCATCCGCGAAACCTATCCCCCCGAGGTCACCGCCATCATCGGCGCGGTCACGCTTCTGTCCCTGGGCATCCTGGATACCAGCGCCATCGCGGGGGTGCTGTCGAACTCGGCGCCCTGGACGATCGCCTTCATGTTCATCATCGTGGGCGGGCTGGTGCGGACCGGCGCGCTGGACTGGATCGGCCAGAGGGCCGCGCGCCATGCCGGGGCGCATCCGATGCTGACGCTGGCCTCGGTCTCGATCCTGGTCTGCATCATGTCGGCCTTCGTCAACAACACGCCGCTGGTCGTGGTGATGATGCCGATCTTCATGCAGCTGGCCAAGGAGATGGGCAAGTCCCCCTCCAAGCTGCTGATCCCGCTGTCCTATCTGTCGATCCTGGGCGGCACGATGACGCTGATCGGCACCTCGACCAACCTGCTGGTCGACGGCGTGGCGCAGGCCTCGGGGATGGAGCATTTCACCATCTTCGAGATCACCTGGGTGGGCCTGCCCATGGCGATCGTTGGGGTGACCTATCTGCTGATCTTCGCCCCGCGCCTGCTGCCCGACCGCGATTCCATGTCGCAGCTGCTGTCGGGGCGCAGCAAGATGAAGTTCTTCACCGAGGTGGCGATCCCCGAGGGCTCGGGCCTGGTGGGCCGGCGGCTGGACGACATCGACATCTTTGCCCGCGACAATGCCCGCGTGATCGACGTGCTGCGCGGCGACGCCTCGCTGCGCCGCGACCTGGCCGCCGTCGCGCTGGAGGAGGGCGACCGGGTCGTGCTGCGCACGCCGATGTCCGAGGTGCTGGGCCTGCAGACCCACAAGGACCTGCGCATGGTCGACAAGCTGTCCTCGGTCGAGACCTCGACGGTCGAGGTGCTGATCACGCCGGGCTGCCACATGGTCGGGCGCAGCCTGGGATCCATGCGCCTGCGGCGCCGCTATGGCGTCTATGTGCTGGCGGCGCATCGCAAGAACCAGAACATCGGGCGGCAGCTGGACGATTTGGTCGTGCGCGTGGGCGACACGCTGCTGCTGGAGGGGGCCCCGGCCGACATCCAGCGCCTGGCCAGCGACATGGACATGGTCGAGGTCAACGCGCCCTCGGACCGCGCCTATCGCCGCCGCCATGCGCCCATCGTCGTGGCGGTGCTGCTGGGCGTGGTGATCCTGTCGGCCTTCGAGGTCGCGCCGATCCTGCTGCTGGCCTTCATCGGCGTGGCGGTCGTGCTGGGCACCCGCTGCATCGATGCCGACGAGGCGCTGTCCTTCGTGGACGGGCGCCTGATGGCGCTGATCTTCGCCATGCTGGCCGTGGGCGCCGGGCTGGAGAACAGCGGCGCCGTGCAGCTGGTCGTGGACCGGGTCGCCCCCTGGATGGTCACGCTGCCCCCCTGGGCGCTGGTGCTGGCCGTCTACATGCTGGCCACCACGCTGACCGAGACGGTGACGAACAATGCGGTCGCGGTCATCGTGACGCCTGTGGCGATCAGCCTGGGCCTGACCCTGGGCGTCGATCCGCGCCCGCTGGTCGTCGCGGTGATGATGGGGGCCAGCGCCAGCTTTGCCACGCCCATCGGCTATCAGACGAACACCCTGGTCTACGGGCCGGGCGGCTATCGCTTTGCCGACTTCATCAAGGTCGGCCTGCCCCTGAACCTGCTGATGGCGGTGGTGGCGGCGATCGTGATCCCGCTGGTCTGGCCGCTGCACGGATAGTTCCATGCGTCTTGCTTGACTCAGCCGCAATGCTGCCATGCAGCATCGTCGGTTGTGAAATTCGCCCCGAAGCCCGATCTAGGGTGCAGGGGAGGAAACGGCCTTTCTCGTGCAAGGAGTTTCCGCAATGGCTACCATCGCTTCTGTCGACCGCCCGTCCAATGGCTTTTCGGGCGCAGCCCTGCTGGCGCCGTTCCGCGCCGTGGGACGTTTCATGATCATGCTGGCCGAAGCCAGCCCGCAGATGAAGGCGCTGAACCGCCTGAGCCAGCTGTCCGACCAGGAACTGGCGGCCAAGGGCCTGACGCGCGACGGCGAAGTCCGTCGCATCCTGGGCGGCTCGGCCGCCCTCTAAAGACCGGACGACATCCTGTCGACCTGCTGATCGCGGCCCCCTCGGGCCGCGTTTTGCATGTCGGGGGGTCTGCGTCACAGCGGCCAGACGATCAGCAGCAGCGGCACGGCCACGACCATCACGATGATCTCCAGCGGCAGGCCCATGCGCCAGTAGTCGCCGAAGCGGTAGTTGCCCGGGCCCAGGATCAGCGTGTTGTTCTGGTGCCCGATGGGCGTCAGGAACGCGCAGGAGGCCGCGACCGCCACCCCCATCAGGAAGGCGTCGGGCTGCACCTGCAGCTGTTCGGCCAGCCGGATGCTGACGGGGGCCGCGATGATCGTGGTCGCGTTGTTGTTCAGCACGTCCGACAGGAACATCGTGCCCCCCATCAGCAGGACCAGCGCGACCCAGGCCGGATAGCCTTGGGTCAGCTGCGCCAGCCCCCCGGCGATCAGGGCCGAGCCGCCGGTCTGGTCCAGCGCCAGTCCAAGCGGGATCATCGAGCCCAGCAGCACGATCACCGGCCAGTCGACATGATCGTAGAGCTCGTTCACCGACAGCACCCCGAACAGCACATAGGCCACGATGACACAGCCGAGCGCGATGGGCATCGTCGTCAGCTCGAAGGTGGCGGCCAGCACGGCCAGCGCGAACAGCCCCACCGCCGCGCGCATGTGGCGCTCGCGCTGCACGGGCAGGCTGCCCCCGTCCAGGCGCAGCAGGCCGGTCGCGGCCAGCATGTCGGCCATGCGGCTTTCCGGGACCAGCACCAGAAGCATGTCGCCCGCGCGCAGCTCCTGCCGGGCCAACCCGCGCCGCAGGGCCACGCCGTCGCGCCGCAGCCCGATCAGCACGCTGTCATGCCGGTTGGCCAGCCCGAAGCTCTGCGCCGAGCGGCCCGCGATCTCGGCCGCGACCGACACCAGGCATTCGATCAGCTGCTGGCCCTCGGCATCCTTGCGGGCGCGGGGCTCCTGCCGCCCGTCGGGAAAGGCCAGGTTCGAGGTCGATCGGAACTCGTCCAGGCTGCCGGGCGTGCTGCGCAGGATCAGGATGTCGCCGTCCGCCAAGGCCTGATCGTCCAGCGGGCCCGCCACCTCCTGCCCGTGGCGGATCAGGCCGGTGATGCGCACGCCCGCGCCCGCCGCCTCGGCCCGGGCCTCGCGGATGGTGCGCGAGGCGGTCAGGCTGGCCTCGGTCAGCACGAGGCTGGCGACATAGCGGCGCTGTCGGCTGTCGGCATCGGTGCCGGCCTCGCTTTCGTCGGGGCGGGGGATCAGCCGCCAGCCGATCAGGGCGATGAAGGCCAGGCCCGCCAGCGCCACGGCGCCGCCCACTGGCAGGAAGTCGAACATGCGGTAGGGCTCGCCCAGCACGTCGGCGCGAAAGCCCGAGACGATCAGGTTGGGCGGCGTGCCGATCAGCGTCAGCATGCCGCCGAGGATCGTGGCGAAGGCCAGCGGCATCAGCGTCAGCCCCGCCGCACGGCCCAGCTTGCGCCCGGTCTGAAGGTCGACCGGCATCAGCATGGCCAGTGCGGCGATGTTGTTCATGAAGCCCGACAGCAGCGCGCCCACGCCCCCGAACAGCAGGATGTGCCCGGTGGTGCCCCGGTCGCGCCCCGACATCAGCCGCGCCAGCCGCGCCACCGCGCCCGACCGCGTCAGCCCCGCCGTGGCGATCAGGACCAGCGCCACGATCAGCGTGGTCGGATTGCCGAAGCCCGAGAAGGCCTCGGTCGAGGGGACCAGCCCCAGAAGCACCGCCGCCATCAGCCCCGCGAAGGCCACGAGGTCGTAGCGCCACCGCCCCCACAGCATCAGTCCCACGATCACGCCCAGCAGGGCGAACAGCATCATCTGGTCGGTTGTCATCATGTCCCTTCGGTCCGAAATCGGATCCTTTGCCCCGAACGCGTGCCGGGTCTTTCCGGTTCGTCTTGCGATGAGGGGGCAGGCTGGACTAGAAGCGCCCGACATTCCTGTTTTTACCGCATGACGAAGGACGACCCGACATGGCAGGTCATTCCAAATGGGCCAACATCCAGCACCGCAAGGGCCGGCAGGACAAGCTGCGGTCCAAGCTGTTCTCGAAGCTGGCCAAAGAGATCACCGTCGCCGCCAAGATGGGCGATCCCGATCCCGAGAAGAACCCGCGCCTGCGCATGGCCGTCAAGGAGGCCAAGGTCAAATCCGTCCCCAAGGACGTGATCGATCGCGCCATCAAGAAATCGCAAGGCGGCGATGCCGAGAGCTATGACGAGATTCGCTATGAGGGTTACGGCCCCAACGGCATCGCGCTGGTGGTCGAGGCGATGACCGACAACCGCAACCGCACCGCGTCGAACGTGCGCAGCTACTTCACCAAGTCGGGCGGCGACATGGGCCAGACCGGGTCGGTCAGCTTCATGTTCGACCGGGTGGGCGAGATCGTCTATCCCGCGTCCGCGGGCGATGCCGACACGGTCATGCTGGCCGCGATCGAGGCCGGCGCCGACGACGTGGAAAGCGACGACGAGGGCCATTGGATCTATTGCGCGGACACGGCGCTGAACGAGGTCGCGGCGGCGCTGGAGGCCTCCCTGGGGGATGCCGACACCGCCAAGCTGATCTGGAAGCCGCAGGCGCCGACCGAGGTGACCGACCTGGAAACCGCGCAGAAGCTGATGCGGCTGATCGACACGCTGGAGGATGACGACGACGTGCAGACGGTGACGGGCAACTTCGACATCTCGGAAGAGGTCGCGGCGCAGTTGTGAGGGGGGGAACCGGGGCTCTGCCCCGGACCCCGGGATATTTTTGCCAAGATGAATGGGGGAGGCCGCGTCTGTGAGGGGCGCGGCTCTCGTGGGGGCTTGCGTCCATGGGGAAAACCCGACAATTGCAGATGATGCAGATGGAACCTCACACGCGCCGCGATCTGGTCGGCATGGGCTGGATGCTGGTGACGGGGCTGTGCTTCGTCGGCGTCAACACCATCGTGCGCGGGCTGGAGGGGGCGCTGCCTGCCTCGCAGGCGGCCTTCATCCGGTTCCTGTTCGGGCTGGTCTTCCTGGCCCCGGTGATCCTGGGTGCCCTGCGGGGCGGGTTTCCCCGCGATGTCTGGGGCATGTTCGCGCTGCGCGGCGCGCTGCATGTGGTGGCGGTTGTCGCGTGGTTCTATGCCATGTCGCGCATCACCGTGGCCGAGGTGACCGCCATCGGCTTTCTCAACCCGATCATCGTGACCTTGGGCGCGGCGCTGTTTCTGGGCGAGCGGCTGGCGGCGCGGCGGATGATCGCGGTGGGCGTCGCGCTGATGGGCGCGCTGATCGTGCTGCGCCCGGGGCTGCGCGAGCTGGATCCCGGGCATCTGTCTCAGGTCCTGGCCTCGGTCGCCTTCGGGGCGTCCTATCTGGTGGCCAAGCAGCTGTCGGGGCGGGTGCCGGCCTCGGTGGTGGTGGCGATGATGTCGCTGATGGTGGCGGTGGGGCTGGCGCCGCTGGCCATCGCGCAATGGGTGCCGCCCAGCTGGGCGCAGCTGGGCTGGCTGGGGCTGGTCGCGGTCTTCGCCACCACCGGGCATTACACGATGACGCGGGCCTTCGCGGCCGCGCCCCTGGCGGTGACGCAGCCGGTGACCTTCCTGCAGCTGGTCTGGGCCAGCCTCGTGGGCGTGCTGGTGTTCCACGAGCCGATGGACGGATGGGTGCTGCTGGGCGGCGGGCTGATGATCGGGGCGATCAGCTACATCACCTGGCGCGAGGCGCGCGTCCGGGCGCGGACCATCACCCCCGCCGTGGGCGCCACCAAGGGCTGAGGGCGGGGAACCGCGCCCCGCGCGCGGGTGTTCGGCCCCCACAGCCCGTCACGGAGGACATGATGGCAGCGCAGGACGACACCTGGAGCGACTGGCAGGAGCTGGTCAACATGACCCCGACCGAGCTGAAGGACTGGCTGGAGACCGAGGACAGCAAGTCCGTCGGCGATACCGGCGGCGAGGGCGAAAGCACCGGCCACAAGTCCGGCCGCCACATCCTGCGCATCAAGGACAAGAAGAAGGCCGACCTGACCGAGGACGACTGGTCGCACATGGCCAAGGTCAACGGCTATATCAAGCGCCATTTGGCGCAGGGCGGGCCCGACGAGGACAAGGAGACGAGCGACTGGCGCTTCTCCCTGATGAACTGGGGCCATGATCCGATGAAGTGACCGATGCCCCCGGCCTCAACGGTTGGGCCAGAGGGGCGCGTGGCGGTTCACGTCCTTGTAGAGCAGGTAGCGGAACGGTCCCGGGCCACCCGCATAGCAGGCCTGCGGGCAGAAGGCGCGGAGCCACATGAAGTCGCCCGGTCCGACCTCGATCCAGTCGCGGTTCAGGCGATAGACTGCCTTGCCCTCCAGCACGAAGAGGCCGTGTTCCATCACATGGGTTTCCGCGAAGGGGATCGAGCCGCCGGGCTTGAAGGTCACCACGGTGATGTGCATGTCGTGGCGCAGATCGGCGGGGTCCATGAAGCGCGTCGTGCCCCAGGCCCCGTCCGTGTCGGGCATCATCGAGGGCGCGATGTCCTGTTCCTGCACCACGATGGGGTCGGGCCGATCGGTCCCGGCCGCCGGCTGCCAGCGCTTGCGCCACCAGTGGAACCCCGCGGGCCCCGCCGTGCGGTTGCGCACCCGCCAGGGCGTGCCGGGCGGGATATAGGCGAAGCCGCCGGGGGTCAGCAGATGCTCGGTCCCGTCAATGATCACCTGCATGTCGCCGCCGGTGACGAAGATCGCGTGCTGAATTTCAGGGTCGTCATCGGGGGTCTCGCTGCCGCCGCCCTCGGCCAGTTCGACGATGTACTGGCTGAAGGTCTCGGCAAAGCCCGACAGGGGGCGGGCCAGCATCCAGAAGCGCATGCCCTGCCAGCCGGGCAGATAGCTGGTGACGATGTCGCGCATGACCGTGCGCGGGATGACCGCATAGGCGGTGGTGAAGACCGCCGTGTCGGTGGTCATGCCGGTCTGCGGCGGCAGGCCCGCCACCGGACCCGCATAGGGCCCGGCATGCTGCGCGGGCAGGACGCGGGCGATGTCGCCGGTGGGGGCACCTTCGGGCGGGCTGTCGGCAGTCTGGTGGTCGGGGGTCTGGTCGGTCACGAAAGGATCTCCTGCAGGCGGAGGGTGGCGATGCGGATCACCTGGGCCTCGGCGGTGGCGCGTTCGGTCGCGGTGTCGTTGTCCCGGCGCGCCTGCATGGCCGACAGGATGCCCGCCTTGTCATGGTCGCGCACCGCGATGATGAAGGGGAAGCCGTGCTTGGCCATGTAGGCCTCGTTCAGCTGCGTGAACCCGGCGCGCTCGGCGTCGGTCAGGGCATCCAGCCCCGCGCTGGCCTGTTCGGCGCTGCTGTCCGAGGTCAGGCGCTTCGCCTGCGCCAGCTTTCCGGCCAGATCGGGATGGGCGTTCAGCACCGCCAGCCGCTCGGCCTCGGAGGCCTGCCGGAAGACCTGCGCCATGCGGGCAGCCAGGCCTTGGGCGCTGTCATGGACGGCCCCCATCTCGGCGTCCCAGACCCGTTCGGCGATGACGGGCGAATGCTCGTAGATGCTGCCGAAGCGGGCGACGAAATCGGCGCGCGCCATCTGCGAGGGGCGGGGGCGGGGCCAATAGGGGTGTTCCTCGGCCCAGTGGCGGGCGATGTCCAGGCGCGAGGCGAACCAGACCCCCTCATGTGCGCGGGCATGGTCCAGGAACCGCTGGATGGCCATGGCGCGTCCGGGCCGACCCGCCAAGCGGCAATGCAACCCGATGGACATCATCTTGGGCGCCCCCGCCGCGCCCTCGGCGTAAAGCATGTCGAAGCTGTCGCGGAGGTAGTCGAAGAAATCGGTGCCGGTGCCGAAGCCCTGACCGCTGGAAAAGCGCATGTCGTTGGCGTCCATCGTATAGGGCACCATCAGCTGCGGCCTGTCCTTGTGGACATGCCAATAGGGCAGCTCGTCCGCGATGGTGTCGGCCAGATAGGCGAAGCCGCCTTCCTCGCAGCCAAGCGCCACCGTGTTCATCGAGGTGCGCCCCTGATAGAAGCCATGGGGGCGCTGGCCGGTGACCGCCGTGTGCAGGGCCACGGCCTGGGCGATGTGGTCGGCCTCGACCTCGGCGGGCACGTTGCGATAGTCGATCCATTTCAGCCCGTGGGTCGCGATCTCCCACCCGGCGGACTGCATGGCGGCGACCTGTTCGGGGCTGCGCTCCAGCGCGGTGGCCACGCCGTAGACGGTGACGGGGATGTCCTTCAGCAGCCGGTGCATCCGCCAGAAGCCCGAGCGCGCGCCGTAGTCGTAGATCGATTCCATGTTCCAGTGCCGCTGCCCGGGCCAGGGTTGCGCGCCGATGATCTCGGACAGGAACGCCTCGGAGGCGGGGTCGCCATGCTCGATGCTGTTCTCGCCGCCCTCCTCGTAATTCAGCACGATCTGGACCGCGATGCGGGCGCCGCCCGGCCAGCGGGGATCGGGGGTGGTTTCGCCATATCCTCGCAGATCGCGGCTGTAGCGCATCGAAGTCCCCTTTGGGCCCAAGGTCGTGACGCTGCCAGAAAAGCGCGCAGCGCGGGCGACGGCAAGCGGGCAGACGCCGAATTCTGTATCAAGGAAACCGCAAAGATCCCACTGCTTTTCAATCGGGCATTGAAAGACTTGCGGGCGGGCGGGCATTGTCGCCCAGGCCCGCCGGGCCCAGGCTGCGCCGAAAGGCAGCCCAACAAGGCCGCTGCCAAAGGGGGGGTCATGGACCGTTACTTCAAGCTGTCGGACAAGGGAACCAGCGTCAGGACCGAGGTGATCGCCGGCATCACCACTTTCCTGACGATGGCCTATATCATCTTCGTCAATCCCGACATCCTGGCCACGACCGGCATGGACCGGGACGCGGTCTTCGTGGCCACCTGCCTGGCGGCGGCCCTGGGATCGCTGATCATGGGGCTGTGGGCCAACTGGCCCATCGGCATGGCGCCGGGCATGGGGCTGAACGCCTTCTTCGCCTTCACGGTCGTGGGCATGATGGGCTTCACCTGGCAGCAGGCCCTGGGGGCGGTGTTCATCAGCGGCCTGATCTTCCTGTTCCTGTCGGCCACCGGCATCCGGCGCTGGCTGATCGCGGGCATCCCGTCGTCCATGCGCAGCGCCATCGCGGCGGGGATCGGGCTGTTCCTGGCGATCATCGCGCTGCAATCCTCGGGGATCGTGGTGGACAGCCCGGCCACGCTGGTGGCCTTGGGCGACCTGACGGCGACGGGGACGCTGCTGACCATCGCGGGGTTCTTCGTCATCGTGGCGCTGGACGCGCTGAAGGTGACCGGCGCGATCCTGATCGGCATCCTGGTGACCACGCTGGCCGCCATCGCCCTAGGCGTCAGCCAGTTCGGCGGCGTGGTGTCGATGCCGCCCTCGATCGCGCCCACCTTCCTGCAGATGGACCTGATGGGCGCGCTGACCTTCGGCATCGTGCAGGTCGTGCTGGTGATGGTGCTGGTCGAGGTCTTCGACGCGACCGGCACGCTGATCGGGGTGGCCAAGCGCGCGGGCCTGCTGACCGAGGGGCCGACCCACCAGAACCCCGCCCTGGGCCGCGCGCTGATGGCCGATTCGACGGCGATCACGGCAGGCGCGCTGCTGGGCACCTCGTCCACCACGGCCTATGTCGAAAGCGCCTCGGGCGTGCAGGCGGGGGGCCGGACCGGGCTGACGGCGGTGGTCGTGGGCGTGCTGTTCCTGGCAGCGATGTTCTTTGCGCCGCTGGCGGGCGCGGTCCCGGCCTATGCCACGGCGCCGGCGCTTCTGTATGTCGCCACGCTGATGGTGCGCGAGCTGTCCGAGGTCGATTGGGACGACGTGACCGAGGCCGCGCCCGCGGTCCTGACGGCCATCGCCATGCCCTTCACCTATTCCATCGCCAACGGGCTGGCCTTCGGCTTCATCAGCTATGCGCTGATCAAGCTGCTGACCGGCCGCGCCCGAGAGGTGCATGCCGCGACCTGGATCATCGCGGCGATGTTCGTGGCGAAATACACCTTCTTCGGCGGCCACTAGGGGCTCAGGGCGTCTGGCCGCCCATCGCCTCGGTCAGGCTGGCGGCGGCGGCGGCCACCACCGCGCCCAGGGTCTTCACGTGCTCGGCCGCGATCCGGTGCGCGGGGCCGCTGACCGAGACCCCGGCCACCGCCTCGCCCGACAGGTCGAAGACCGGGGCCGCGATGCAGCGCATGCCGCGCGTGCGCTCCTCGTCGTCGAAGGAGAATCCGCGATGGCGGATGCGCGCCAGATCCGCCTGCAGCGCCTGGCGGTCGGTCAGGGTGTTGTCGGTGAAGCGCGCCAGCGGCGCCGCGCCCTGCAGCGGACCCGTGGCGCCGCCCGCCGCTCCGAAAGCCAAGAGCGCCTTGCCGATCCCCGAGGCATGCAGCGGCGAGCGGGTGCCCGGCGGAAAGAAGGCGCGGATCGTCTCGGTCGTCTCGACCTGGCTCAAAAACAGCACGGCGTCGCCTTGCAGGATGCCGAGGTTTGCCGTCTCTCCGGTATGTTCCATCAGTGCGCGCAGGATCGGGCGGGCGCGCTCCACGATCCCCGAGCGGCGCATGAAGGCCGACCCCAACCGGAAGGCCTGCGGGCCGATATTCCAGGCCTGGGTCGCGGGATCGCTTTCCACCATGCCGCGCGTGGCCAGCGTGTGCAGGACGCGGTGCACGGTCGAGGGGGGCTGGGCCGCATGTTCGGCCACCTCGGAGAGCGTCAGGCCGGGACGGGCGGCCAGCAGGTCCAGCAGGTCCAGCGCGCGGTCCAGCGCCTGCACGGTGCCGGGCAGGGGAACCTGCGCCTTGGGCGGGCGGCCCCGGCGGCGGATCGGATCGGCCATTCTGCCTCCGTTGACGATGCTGCCTTGTGGTGACGGCGAACATCGCCCCGCACAAGGGGGAAAATCCCGCGAGACGGGCGGTTTTTCGGGGGCGGCGGGTGCGACCGCTGCCCAATCCGGCGGCAGTGCGGGCGGCACGCGCAGGGCCCGGCGGGAAAAGCGTTTCCGATCGGCGCGCGCGGGTCTTAGCTGGGGATCGTCGGGGTCGGGGCAGTGGCGGACGCACAGGCGGGTTGCGGGCGATTGTCCACGATCCCTATAGACTGCCTTGCGATGCCCGTGGCTCGATTGCCGACCGGAAGCGGGTATCACGGGGAAAACGCAGCAAGGGAGAGCCGCGATGGCGGGCTATCTGACGACCCATGTTCTGGACACCGCCCGGGGCGCGCCCGCCGCGGGGATGGAGGTGGTGCTGAGCCGCCTCGATGGCGGCACGCGCCACGTACTGGCCCGGATGCGCACCAATGCCGACGGGCGCACCGATGCGCGCATCCTGCCCGAGGAGGCCTTCGTCACCGGTACCTACGAGCTGGAATTCCACGCCGGCGCCTGGATGGATGCGACGGGGGTGCTTGCCGAAAGCCCGCGCTTTCTGGACGTGATCCCGATCCGCTTCGGCATGTCGCGTGACGATCACTACCACGTGCCGCTGCTGGTCTCTCCCTTCGGCTATTCGACCTATCGGGGCAGCTGAGATGATCCCGGAAACCGTCATCCTGTGGGAGTGGCTGGCCTTCGCCGTCCGCTGGACCCATGTCATCACCGCCATCGCCTGGATCGGGTCGTCCTTCTACTTCATCGCGCTGGATCTGGGCCTGCAGAAGGCGCCCGGCATGCCCAAGGGCGCGCATGGCGAGGAATGGCAGGTCCATGGCGGCGGCTTCTACCATGTCCAGAAATACCTGGTCGCGCCCGAGCGGATGCCCGAGCATCTGACCTGGTTCAAATGGGAAAGCTATGCCACCTGGCTGTCGGGCGCGGCGCTGTTGATGGTCACCTACTGGGCGGGCGCGAACCTGTACCTGATCGAGCCCGCCAAGGCCGATCTGGCCATCTGGCAGGGCATCGCGATCTCGGCCGGGTCGCTGGCCCTGGGCTGGCTGATCTATGACGGGCTGTGCAAGTCGCCCTTGGGCAACCGGCCCACGGTGCTGATGGGGCTGCTGTTCGTGGCGCTGGTGGCGATGGGCTGGGCCTATGACCAGATCTTCACGGGCCGGGCGGCGCTGCTGCATCTGGGCGCCTTCACCGCGACGATCATGACCGCGAACGTGTTCCTGATCATCATGCCCAACCAGCGCATCGTGGTGGCCGACCTCAAGGCGGGCCGCGCGCCCGATCCGAAATACGGCAAGATCGCCAAGCTGCGGTCCACCCACAACAACTACCTGACGCTGCCCGTGATCTTCCTGATGCTGTCGAACCACTACCCCCTGGCCTTCGCCAGCCAGTACAACTGGCTGATCGCGGCGCTGATCTTCCTGATGGGGGTGACGATCCGGCATTTCTTCAACACCATGCATGCCCGCAGGGGCTATCGCTGGTGGACCTGGGCGGTGACGGTGATGCTGTTCATCGGGGTCATGTGGCTGTCGGCCCTGGGCGTGAACCAGGACAGCTATGACGAAGCGATGGCCCGCCCGCTGACGCCGGTCGAGGCGCGCTTCGCCGAGGGTCCGGGCTTTGACGAGGCCGCCAATGCCGTGATCGGCCGCTGCTCGATGTGCCATGCCCGCGAGCCGGTCTGGGAGGGGATCCATCACGCCCCCAAGGGGGTGCTGCTGGAAACGCCCGCTGACATCGCCCGCGCCGCGCGCGACATCTATGTCCAGGCCGGGCTGACCGACGCGATGCCCCCCGCCAACATCACCGGAATGGAGGATGCCGAGCGCGACCTGATCCTGCGCTGGTTCCGGCAGGTCGGCGCATCCGCGGTCGCGGGGCTCTAGGCGCCGGTCGGGGCAGGGGTCGGACCGGCGGTCAGAACAGCGGGCGCAGCTCGCGCACCGCGTGATCGGCGAACAGCCGCACCTTGGGGTCCTGCAGCCGCCGATGCGGCGTCAGGCAGCCGAACTGGGCGGGCAGGGGGCGGTGACGGGCCAGCACCTCGACCAGCCGCCCCGCCGCCAGATCGCCCGCGACTTCGTACATGGGCCGGTTCGCGATCCCGTGGCCGTCCAGCGCCCACCCCGTCAGCACGTCGCCGTCATCGGTGTCGAAGCGCCCCTGCACCATCATCTTGCGCGGCCCCTCGGGCGTCTGCAGCGTCCAGAAATATTCCGGGCTGCGCGGATAGCGCAGCAGCAGGCAGTTGTGCCCGGCCAGATCGTCGGGCCCCTCGGGCACCCCCTCGCGCGCCAGATAGGCGGGGGCCGCGACCAGCACGCGCGGGCAGTCCGCGATCTTGCGCCATTTCAGCGCCGAATCCGCGGGCTCGCCCAGGAAGAAGGCCAGGTCGATGGCATCCTCGACGATGTTGACGTTGCGGTCCGACAGGCGCAGCCGGATCTCGACCCCGGGATTGGCCGCGCAGAAGGGCGGGACCAGCGGCGCGATCAGCCGTCGCCCCAGCCCCAGGGGCGCGGTCAGCCGGATCACCCCCTGCGGCTTGCCCGAGAAGCTGCCGATCAGCGCCTCGGCCTCGTCCAGCGTCTCGATCACCCGGCGGGCATGGTCATAGAAGGCGCGCCCGATCTCGGTCGGGGTCAGCTTGCGGGTGGTGCGGTTCAGCAGCCGCAGCCCGAAGCGATTTTCAAGATCCTTGATACGATTCGAGGCAACTGCCGGGGAAAGGCGCAGATCCCTGCCTCCGGCGGTGATCGAGCCCAGCTCGACCACCCTCACGAAGACGCGCAGGCTTTCCAGATAGGACATGAGGGTGGCCCGCTTTCAATGAGACGTGTAAAGTCTTCTATGCCGCGCCCGATTTCGCAACCATCCATTTCCGCCTAGCATCGGGACCAAGCGAGGAAGGATCACCATGACCCAGCTGCGGTTTCTGCTCAACGACCAACAGGTCGCCCTGACCGAGGTGGGCGCGTCGGACACGCTGCTGGACCATCTGCGCCTGGCCCGCCGCCTGACCGGCACCAAGGAGGGCTGCGCCGAGGGCGATTGCGGCGCCTGCACCGTGCTGCTGGGCCGCCTGACCGAGGGCGGGCTGGTCTACGAGCCGGTGAATGCCTGCATCCGGCTGCTGGCCTCCTGCCACGCCACCCATGTCGTGACGATCGAGCATCTGCGCGGCCCCGACGGCGGGCTGCATCCCGTGCAGGCCGCGATGGTCGAGCATCATGGCAGCCAGTGCGGCTTCTGCACGCCGGGCATCGTCATGGCGCTCTATGGTCTGTGGATGACCGACCCGCAGGCGGACGAGGCCGCCATCGAGGTGGCGCTGCAGGGCAACATCTGCCGCTGCACCGGCTATCAGCCGATCATCACCGCGGCCTTGGCCGCAGGCGCCGCCGGGGGCCAGGCGCAGGACGCGCTGGCCCGCGAACGCGCCTCGGTCACCGCCCGGCTGGCCGGCATGGCGGGCGGGCGGATCACACTGGCGCGCGGCGCCGACCGCGCCATCATCCCCGCTGACGCCGACGATCTGGCGCAGGTCCTGCTGGACCAGCCGCAGGCCACGCTGGTCGCGGGCGGCACCGATGTCGGGCTGTGGGTGACCAAGTTCCTGCGCGACATCAGCCCCGCCGTCTTCATCGGCCACCTGATGAAGGACATCCGCGTCGAGGACGGCGACCTGCATCTTGGCGCGGGCGTCACCTATTCCGAGGCCGCCCCCCTGATCGCCTGCCACATCCCCGAAGCCCATGATTACTGGCTGCGGATCGGCGGCTGGCAGGTGCGCAACATGGGCACGATCGGCGCCAACATCGCCAACGGCTCGCCCATCGGGGACACGCCGCCGCTGCTGATCGCGCTCGGTGCGCGGATCGTGCTGCGGCGCGGGGACGCGCGGCGCGAGCTGCCGCTGGAGGATTTCTTCCTGGACTACGGCAAGCAGGACCGCGCGCCCGGCGAGTTCGTGGAACGGATCGTCATCCCGACCCGGGCAGGCGCGCGCATCGCCGCCTACAAGATCACCAAGCGCCATGACAGCGACATCACGGCGGTGGCGGCGGGCCTGTGCCTCGAGGTGCAAGGCGGGGTGATCACGGACGCCCGGCTGGCCTTCGGCGGCATGGCCGCCACCCCCAAGCGCGCCCGGGCCGCCGAGGCCGCGCTGCAGGGCCAGCCCTTTGCGGAAAGCAGCTTCGACGCCGCCGCCCGCGCGCTGGCGCAGGATTTCACGCCGCTGTCCGACATGCGGGCCAGCGCCGATTACCGTGCCCTGGTGGCGCGCAACCTGCTTCGCCGCTTCTGGCTGGAGCAATCCGATCCCGGCCTGCCCGTGCGGCTGCGCCAACCCGTAGGAGCCTGAGGCCATGAAGGACGACAGGACCGCCATCCGGGGACTGGCCCATCAGGATCAGGCCCATGACAGCGCCATCAAGCATGTGACCGGCCGCGCCGACTATACCGACGACCTGACCGAGCCGACGGGCACCATCCATGCCTATCTGGGCCTGTCGAGCTGCGCGCATGGGCGGATCACGGGCAGCGATTTCTCGGACGTGCTGGCGCAGCCCGGGGTGCTGGGCGTGCTGACCGCCGCCGATCTGCCCGGCGTCAACGACGTCTCGCCCAACGGCAAGAACGACGACCCGATCTTTGCCGAAGGCGTGGTGCAGTTCTGGGGCCAGCCGGTCTTTGCCGTAGTGGCCGAGACGCGCGACCAGGCCCGCCGTGCCGCCCACAGGGCGCGCATCACCTATGACCCGCTGCCCCATGCGCTGGACCCGATCGCGGCGCGCGATGCGGGCATGGGCTATGTCACCGACCCCCTGACCCTGCGCCGCGGCGACGCGCCCGCAGCCCTGGCCCGCGCCCCGCATCGGATCGAGGGCCGCTTCGCCATCGGCGGGCAGGATCACTTCTATCTGGAGGGCCAGATCGCGCTGGCCATCCCGGGCGAGGATGACGATGTCGCGCTGCATGTCTCGACCCAGCACCCGTCCGAGGTGCAGCACATGGTGGCCCATGTCCTGAACGTGTCCAGCCATTCGGTCGTGGTGAACGTGCGCCGCATGGGCGGGGGGTTCGGCGGCAAGGAAACGCAGATGAACCTGTTCGCCTGCGTGGCGGCGGTGGCGGCCAAGCGCTGGAACCGCGCCGTCAAGATCCGCCCCGACCGCGACGACGACATGATCGCCACCGGCAAGCGCCACGATTTCGTGGTCGATTACGCGGTGGGCTTCGACGATCAGGGCCGCATCCAGGCGGTGGAGGGCGACTGGTACGCCCGCTGCGGCTTTTCCGCCGACCTGTCGGGCCCGGTCACCGACCGCGCGCTGTTTCATGCCGACAACGCCTATTTCTATCCCGACGTCCGCATCAGCAGCCACCCGCTGAAGACCAACACCGTCAGCAACACCGCCTTCCGCGGCTTCGGCGGCCCGCAGGGCGTGATCGTGGCCGAGCGCATGATCGAGGAGATCGCCTACGCCCTGGGTCTGGACCCGCTGGAGGTGCGCAAGCGCAACCTCTATCAGAACGGCCAGCTGACCCCCTATCATCAGGAGGTCACCGACCAGATCCTGCCCCGCATCTTCGACGAGCTTGAGGCCAGCAGCGACTATCACGCCCGCCGGCAGGCCGTGCTGGACTGGAACGCGAAAGGCGGCGTGATCCGCAAGGGCATCTCGCTGGTGCCGGTCAAGTTCGGGATCAGCTTCACCGCGACCTGGTTCAACCAGGCGGGCGCGCTGATCCACATCTATAGCGACGGCTCGATCCACCTGAACCATGGCGGGACCGAGATGGGGCAGGGGCTGAACACCAAGGTGGCCCAGGTGGTGGCAGAGGCGTTCCAATGCGACATCGCCCGCATCAAGATCACCAAGACCACGACCGAGAAGGTCCCCAACACCTCGGCCACCGCGGCCTCCTCGGGCACCGACCTCAATGGCATGGCGGCGCTGGACGCGGCGGACCAGATCAAGGCGCGGCTGGTGGGGTTCGTGGCCGAACGGTGGCAGGTCGCGCCCGGGGACGTGGCCTTCCTGCCCGGCCAGATCCGGGCGGGCGACCACCTGATCCCCTTCACCGAGGTCATCCGGGCCGCCTACATGGCACGCATCCACCTGTCGGCGGCGGGCTTCTACAAGACGCCCAAGATCCACTGGGACCGCGCGACCGGCAAGGGGCGGCCCTTCTACTACTACGCCTACGGCGCGGCGGTGTCCGAGGTCTCGGTCGACACGCTGACCGGCGAATACGTGATCGACCGGACGGATGTGCTCCATGACGTGGGCCGGTCGCTGAACCCGGCGCTGGACAGGGGGCAGGTCGAGGGCGCCTTCGTGCAGGGCGCGGGCTGGCTGACCATCGAGGAGCTGTGGTGGTCCGAGCAGGGGCAGCTCAAGACCCATGCCCCCTCGACCTACAAGGTGCCTCTGGCCAGCGACCGCCCGCGCATCTTCAACGTGGCGCTGGCCGACTGGTCCGAGGCCTCAGAGCGCACGATCAAGCGCTCCAAGGCCGTCGGAGAGCCGCCTTTCATGCTGGGCATCAGCGTCTTCGAGGCGATCAACATGGCCGTGGCCTCGGTCGCGGGCTACCGCGAACCCGCGCGGCTGGACGCGCCCGCCACGCCCGAGCGGGTGCTGATGGCGGTCGAGCGGCTGCGCGGATGATCCGCGTCCGCGTGACCTCGGCGCGCGGCTCGACCCCGCGCGAGGCGGGGGCCGAGATGATCGTGGGCCCGGACACGATCCAGGGCACGATCGGCGGCGGGCAGCTGGAATACATGGCCATCGACCGCGCCCGCCAGATGCTGGCGCGCGGCGAGGCGACGGCCCGCATGGACATCCCCCTCGGCCCCGAGATCGGGCAATGCTGCGGCGGCCGCGTGATCCTGTCGCTGGACCGAGAGGCGCCCACGCCCCCCGCCCATCCCGACGCGCTGATCTTCGGGGCGGGCCATGTCGGCCGGGCCCTGTCGCGCGCGCTGCAGCCGCTGCCCGTCAACGCCCTGCTGATCGACAGCCGCCCCGAGGAGCTGGCGCGGGCCTCGGGGCCCACCCGGCTGACCCCTCTGCCCGAGGCGCTGATCCGCGACGCCCGCCCCGGCACCTTCGTGGTGATCCTGACCCATGATCACGCGCTGGACTTCCTTCTGGCCGCCGAGGCGCTGGCCCGGCGCGACTTGGCCTATGTCGGCATGATCGGCAGCGCCACGAAGCGCGCGCAATTCGCCCGCTTCGCCATTGCGCGCGGCCTCGACCCCGCGCCCCTCACCTGTCCCATCGGCGCGGGTTTCAGTCGCGACAAGCGCCCCGAGATCATCGCCGCCTTCACCGCCGCCGAGCTGATGGCGTGCCTCACCCTCTCTTCTTCACGAAAATATCCATGCAACAGCTGATCCGGGGCCGCGTCCTCGATTTTCACGCCGACCCCCATGACACGGATGACAGCCACCGTTTCTGGGAGGATGGGGCGATCCTGGTGACCGACGGGGTCATCACCGCCACCGGCGATCACGCCGAGATGTCGCGCCGGGGCCTGATCCCGGCGGGCATCGCTCAGACCGACCACCGCCCGCACCTGATCCTGGCGGGGTTCATCGACACGCATATCCATTTCCCGCAGGTGCAGGTCGTGGCCAGCTGGGGGGCGCAGCTGCTGGACTGGCTGAACGACTACACCTTCCCCGAGGAGGCGCGCTTTGCCCGGCAGGGCCATGCCCCCGCCATGGCCGGGGCCTTCCTGGACCTGCTGACCGCGCATGGCACCACCACGGCCGTCGCCTTCTGCTCGGTCCACAGGCAGTCGGCCGAGGCGCTGTTCGCCGCCGCCCATGCCCGCGACATGGCGATGGTGGCGGGCAAGGTGATGATGGACCGCAATGCCCCGCCCGAGGTGCTGGACACGCCGCAGCAGGGCTATGACGACAGCCGCGCCCTGATCGAGGCCTGGCACGGCACGGGCCGCCAGCGCTATGCGATCACCCCGCGCTTCGCCATCACCTCCTCGCCCGAGCAGCTGGACATGGCGGGCCAGCTGGCCGCCGAGCATCCCGATTGCCACATTCAGACCCACCTGTCCGAGAACCGGGCCGAGATCGACTTCACCTTAAGCCTGTACCCCAAGGCACGGGATTACTTGGACATCTACGACACCTACGGCCTGCTGGGCCCGCGCACCCTGCTGGGCCATTCGATCCATCTGGAACCGCGCGAGATCGCGCGCATGGCCGAGACCGGCAGCCGCGCGGTCTTCTGCCCGACCTCGAACCTCTTCCTCGGCTCGGGGCTCTTCGATGCGGGCGGGCTGCGGGCGGCGGGGGTGACCAGCGGCATCGCCACCGATATCGGCGGCGGCACCAGCTATTCGATGCTGGCGACCCTGGCCGAGGGCTACAAGATCCTGCAGCTTCAGGGCCAGAGCCTGCACCCGCTGGCGGCCTTCCACTGGGCCACGCGCGGCAATGCCCTGGCCCTGGGAATGGAGGACCGGATCGGCACCTTGGCCCCCGGCAGCATGGCCGATCTGGTCGTGCTGGACGCTCGCGCCACCCCCGCCATGGCGCTGCGGATGGACCGCGCCCGCACCCTGGCCGAGGAACTGTTCATCCTGCAGATCATGGGGGACGACCGCGCCGTGGCGCAGACCTATGTGGCGGGCCGGGCGCAGAAGCCCGCCGCCTGACCCCGCCACCGGGCAAATGGGGCGACCCCTGTCCTTTCGGGTTGCCCCGGCGCGATCCATGCCCGAATGTCGGCGCAAAACAAAAGGGACGGGCAGGTCATGACGCTACCTTCCACATCGCGCGCCGTCGCGGCGCTGTCGGCCGTGCTGCTGGTCCTGACGGGCTGCGGCGATTCCGGCTTCGGCCGCAAGCGACTCAACGCGCAATCCTGCATGGAGCGGGCGATCTTCTTCGAGGCCAACCGCTCCAGCCGCGACGGGATGATCGCGGTGGGCAGCGTGGTGATGAACCGCGTCGCCTCGGACCAGTTTCCCGACACGGTCTGCGAGGTCGTGGGCCAGAAGAACCAGTTCGCCCCCGGCGTGCTGTCGCGCCCCATCGATCTGGAGCGGGTGCCCGACGTGCGCCGCGCCGCCAGCGCCGTCCTGCGCGGCGAACGCCATCCGCGCATCGGCAACGCGATGTTCTTCCACACCCACGGCTATCGTTTCCCCTATGACAACATGCATTACGTGCTGGTCGCGGGCGGCAACGCCTTCTACGAAAAGCGCCGCAGCCATCTGGTGACCCAGCCCGTGCCGCCCGCCCCGATCGAGCAGGGTCGCTTCCGCTGAGCCTCGGGCGGCGCTGCGGCCCTTTGGCGCGGCACGGCCTCCCGCCGATCTGTCGCGCCTCGCCGGGCCGGGCCGGGGCTTCACCCCGGCCGCGAAGGCCGCTAGAAGAGGGCGACCGGGCGCAGGCCCGGGCCCCATCCCGTCCGTTCCGAACCCAGAAGGCGCATCCCATGCCCGACGACCTGCCCAACAGCTTCACGACCGGCCCCGACGAGCAGGGCCGTTTCGGCATCTATGGCGGCCGGTTCGTCAGCGAGACGCTGATGCCCCTGATCCTGGACCTCGAGGCCGAATACGAGCGCGCCAAGACCGACCCCGCCTTCTGGGCGCAGATGGACGATCTGTGGACGCATTACGTGGGCCGCCCCAGCCCGCTGTATTTCGCGGAACGGCTGACCGAGAACCTGGGCGGCGCCAAGATCTACATGAAGCGCGACGAACTGAACCACACCGGCGCGCACAAGATCAACAACGTGCTGGGCCAGATCCTGCTGGCGATCCGCATGGGCAAGACCCGGATCATCGCGGAGACCGGGGCGGGCCAGCACGGCGTGGCGACCGCCACCGTCTGCGCGCGCTTCGGGCTGAAGTGCATCGTCTACATGGGCGCCCATGACGTCGAGCGTCAGGCGCCCAACGTCTTCCGCATGCGCCTGCTGGGCGCCGAGGTGATCCCCGTGACATCGGGCCGCGGCACGCTGAAGGACGCGATGAACGATGCGCTGCGCGATTGGGTGACCAATGTGCGCGACACCTTCTACTGCATCGGCACGGTCGCGGGGCCGCATCCCTATCCGGCGATGGTGCGCGACTTCCAGTCGATCATCGGCAAGGAGGTGCGCGAGCAGATCATGCCGCGCGAGGGGCGCCTGCCCGACACGATCATCGCGGCCATCGGCGGTGGATCGAACGCGATGGGGCTGTTCTATCCCTTCCTCAACGACACCGATGTCCGGATCATCGGCGTCGAGGCCGGGGGCAAGGGCGTCGACGACCGCATGCAGCATTGCGCCAGCCTGTCGGGCGGGCGCGCGGGCGTGCTGCACGGCAACCGCACCTATCTGCTGCAGGACGATGACGGCCAGATCCTGGAAGGGCACTCGATCAGCGCGGGCCTGGATTATCCGGGCATCGGGCCGGAACATGCTTGGCTGAAGGATATCGGCCGGGCCGAATATGTCAGCATCACCGATGACGAGGCGCTTGGCGCCTTCCAGTTGTGCTGTGCGCTGGAGGGGATCATCCCGGCGCTGGAGCCCAGCCATGCCCTAGCCCATGTGATCAAGATCGCCCCGGACCTGCCCGCCGACCACCTGATCGTGATGAACATGTGCGGGCGCGGCGACAAGGACATCTTCACCGTCGCCAAGCATCTGGGCTTCGACATGAAGATCTGACGGCTCCGGGGGGCGCACCGGTCGCACCCCTGATGCCTGCCCGCGCCCCCTAGTCGGCGGCGGGCCGCGCGTGGCGCTGCAGCAGTTCCAGCGGCACGATGTCCAGCGCGCGCTTGTGCGTGGATTCCAGCACCACATGCGGGGCCGCGAATTCCTGCGCCGCCTGCAGGAAGCGGCTGGCGCAGAGGCACCAGCGCTGGCCCGCCTGCAGCCCCGGAAAGCCGAATTCGGGGCGCGGCGTGGTCAGGTCGTTGCCCAGATAGCGCGACATGGCCAGGAATTCCTCGGTCAGGACGACGCAGACCGTGTGGCTGCCCCGGTCCTCGGGGCCGGTGTCGCAGCAGCCGTTGCGATAGAACCCGGTCACGGGCCGGGTCGAGCAGGGCTGCAGCTTGCCGCCCAGGACGTTCACCGACGGCTGCATGGGCGTCTCCTTCCGCATCTGGTCTTCATCCGGACAGGGTAGGCTGCAGAGACGGCCGGGGGAAGGGGGGAACCTGTCACATCTGGCGGGGCTGCCACCGGATCCAGCGCCCATGGAAATCCGCACGCCCGAGCGCCCAGTGCCGCCGCACCCCGTCCCACAGCGTCAGCCGCAGGGCCGCGCCCTCGCCCCCGTCGGCCTCCATCTCGACATGGGCCAAGGGCGCCTCGGGGGTGGCGGCGTCCCCTGCGCGGGCCAGCGACCTGGCGCAGGCATGGGCGGTCGCGGGCGGGAAATACTGCGCGGCGATGGTGTGAAAGACCATCGTCAGCGCGCCCGGCGCGGGGCGGGCCAGCTGGTCCGTCAGCCAGTCGCCCGCATCGCCCCGGTCCACCGGTGGCGGATCGCCTCGCGCCAGATCCAGCGCCGCGCGCAGCCGGGCCATGCGCGCCGTCTGGTCGGCCCAGCAATAGGCCATGAGCCGCAGCCCGTCCCGGTCGGGGTCCAGCGGGTTTAGATCGACGCCCCGGCGGCTGGCGACCTCGATGGCCCCCTGCGGCAGATCGCCCTGCCAGTCGGGGGCCAGCCGGACACCCGTGCCCCCGTCCTGCAGGTGATAGCGGTCGAAGTTCAGGTTCAGCCCGGCCGAGGCGCCCAGTTCCCGCAGCCGCAGCGGCAGGGGCGCAAGGCCCCGCAGGAACCGCGCCGCCCCGATCAGCGCGGCCGAGCGCGCGACCTCGTTGGTCTGGGGCGGGCTGCCCAGCCAGTCGAGGATCGCGGCGTCGTGGGCCTGCAGCACCTCCTCCAGCAGCCCGTCCGGCACCTCGGCCGCCACATAGGCCCGCGCCAGATCGGGTGCCGCCCCGGTCAGCACCAGCGCATGCAGCGCCCCGCACAGCCGCAACGGCACCGACGCCGCCGAAGGGGACGGATCGCCCGGCCAGCCCAGCACGCGGTTGGCGACCGGGCCGCCCACGGCCTCCAGCGCCCCGGGCAGGCTGCGGCACAGTGCCGCCGTCAGGGGCGATCCCAGATCGGTGCAGGCCCGGGCCTGGTCGCGGAACGCCGCCCGGACCCGATCGCTCATCTGAAGCGGTCGGTCAGGGCGCGCAGCCGGTCGGCCAGGCTGGCAGTCGCCTCGGGTGCCTCGGGCGCGGCCGGGTCGGGGCCTGGTGCGGGGGCATCGGCGCGGGGCGCCTTGGGCGGCGCGGGGTCTGGGGCGCGCTTGGCGGGCGCCTCGGTCCCGCTGTTGCGGGCGGGCGCGGTGCGGTTGGCGACCGCGTTCTGGAACCGCCCCCCGTCGCCCGCCGCCAGCGCCGCCGCCCCGTCCGAGATGCCGCGTAGCAGGTCGTCCAGCCAGTCCTGTTCCGCCTTGGCGAAATCGGACAGCACATAGGGCGCGACCTTGTCCTTGTGGCCCGGATGCCCGATCCCAAGGCGCACGCGCCCGTAATCCGGCCCCAGATGCTGGTGGATCGAGCGCAGCCCGTTATGCCCCGCATGCCCGCCGCCCTGCTTGACCCGCGCCTTGCCCGGCGCCAGATCCAGTTCGTCATGCAGCACGATGATCTCGGCGGGGGTCAGCTTCAGATAGCGCATCGCCTCGCCCACCGACTGCCCCGACAGGTTCATGAAGCTCTGCGGCTTGAGCAGCGTGACCCGCATCTCGCCAAGCCGCCCCTCGGCGGTCAGTGCCTGTAAGCGGGGGCGCCAGGGGCCGAAGCCGTGATCCTCTGCGATGCGATCCACCGCCATGAAGCCGATATTGTGACGATTGGCCGCATATTTCGCACCGGGATTGCCTAGGCCCACGATCAGTTTCACGACTGCCTCCTGACGTCCCCGGGGGGTCGTTTTTCGTTCCATCCCTTGCGGCTGACCTTGCCGGTTACTAAGACTCTGTCAACCTATCGCGGCTAAGACAGGGGTTCACGCCCGGACGAATCGCGGCACCAGAGACGAACAGGCAAGGACACACGATGAGCGATCCGGCAGAATTCTACATGAACAACCTCGTTCCCATGGTGGTCGAACAGACCTCTCGCGGGGAACGGGCCTATGACATCTTCTCGCGCCTGCTGAAGGAACGGATCATCTTCGTCTCGGGTCCGGTCCATGACGGCATGTCCACGCTGATCTGCGCGCAGCTCCTGTTCCTCGAGGCGGAGAACCCGTCCAAGGACATCAGCATGTACATCAACAGCCCCGGCGGCGTGGTGACCTCGGGCCTGTCGATCTATGACACGATGCAGTACATCCGGCCCCGCGTGTCCACGCTGGTGGTGGGGCAGGCGGCCTCGATGGGCTCGCTGCTGCTGGCCGCCGGCGAAAAGGGCCTGCGCTATTCGCTGCCCAACAGCCGGGTGATGGTCCACCAGCCGTCGGGCGGGTTTCAGGGCCAGGCGACCGACATCCTGATCCATGCCCGCGAGACCGAAAAGCTCAAGCGCCGGCTGAACGAGATCTATGTCACCCATACCGGCCGCACCCTGGCCGAGGTCGAGGAGGCGCTGGAGCGCGACCGCTTCATGACCGCGGAGGAGGCCCGGGACTGGGGCCTGATCGACGAGGTCGTGGCCCCCCGCGGCAAGGCCGAGGCGACCGACAAGAAATAGGTGCCTTGGGGATTGTGACGGGCCGGGCTGGCCCGTAACATGGCGGAAATGACCTGCGGCGGCCGATCCGTCGCAGGAAACCGAAGATGCGGCGCGCGGGACCTGAAATCCGACGCCGCCCGCAGCGCGGCTACGCGGGGCGGCAGTGAAGGAAGTGGACGATGGCGAACCAGTCCGGCAACGACAGCAAGAACACGCTCTATTGCAGCTTCTGCGGCAAGAGCCAGCACGAGGTCCGCAAGCTGATCGCGGGACCGACCGTCTTCATCTGCGATGAATGCGTCGAGCTGTGCATGGACATCATCCGCGAGGAGACCAAGTCCAGCGGCCTGAAATCCGGTGACGGCGTCCCCACCCCGCGCGAGATCTGCGGCGTGCTGGACGACTACGTGATCGGCCAGGAACATGCCAAGCGCGTCCTCTCGGTCGCGGTGCACAACCACTACAAGCGGCTCAACCACGGGTCCAAGACCGACATTGAACTGTCCAAGTCCAACATCCTGCTGATCGGCCCCACCGGCTGCGGCAAGACGCTGCTGGCGCAGACCCTGGCCCGCATCCTGGATGTGCCCTTCACCATGGCCGATGCGACGACCCTGACCGAGGCCGGCTATGTCGGCGAGGATGTCGAGAACATCATCCTCAAGCTGCTGCAGTCGTCGGAATACAACGTGGAACGCGCGCAGCGCGGCATCGTCTATATCGACGAGGTCGACAAGATCACCCGCAAGTCCGACAACCCCTCGATCACCCGCGACGTGTCAGGCGAGGGCGTGCAGCAGGCGCTCCTGAAGATCATGGAGGGCACGGTCGCCAGCGTTCCGCCGCAGGGCGGGCGCAAGCACCCCCAGCAGGAATTCCTGCAGGTGGACACGACGAACATCCTGTTCATCTGCGGCGGCGCTTTCGCGGGCCTCGACCGGATCATCGCGCAGCGCAACGCCGGCACGGCGATGGGCTTCGGCGCGGCGGTTAAGGAAAAGGACGATCGCGGCGTGGGCGAGCTGTTCAAGGAACTGGAGCCCGAGGATCTGCTGAAGTTCGGCCTGATCCCGGAATTCGTCGGCCGCCTGCCGGTGATCGCCACGCTGACGGACCTCGACGAGGAAGCGCTGATCATCATCCTGACCAAGCCGAAGAACGCCTTGGTCAAGCAGTACCAGCGGCTCTTCGATCTGGAAGGCGTTCAGCTGACCTTCACGGAGGATGCGCTGACCGCCATCGCCAAGCGCGCGATCAAGCGCAAGACCGGCGCGCGGGGTCTGCGCTCGATCATGGAGGAGATCCTGCTAGACACCATGTTCGAACTGCCGGGTCTGGACAGCGTCGAAGAGGTCGTGGTGAACGAGGAGGCCGTCGAATCGACCGCCGCCAAGCCGCTGCTGATTCATGCAGATGCCAAGAAGGAAAGCGCCTCGGCCGGGTGATCCCGGCCTTGGTCGTCCGGTCCGGCTGACGGCTGGACCTTTGCGCGGAACCGGGGCATATCCCGGGGATCATCCTGCTGAAAAGGGTCCTGTCGATGTCGTTTCTGCTGCGCTTTCTGACCTGGTGGAACAGCCAGACGCTCAACACCCAGTTCTGGACGTGGCGGCATGGCGTTCGCGTCGGCGAGGATGGCGCGGGCAACATCTTCTACCAGACCAAGGACGGCAAGCGGCGGTGGGTGATCTACGGCGCCGAGGCCGAGGCCAGCCAGATCACGCCGGAATGGCATGGCTGGCTGCACCACACCTGGGCCGAGCCGCCGACCGAGTTGGCCGTGCCGCGCAAGGCCTGGGAACAGCCCCACAAGTCCAACCAGACTGGTACGCCCGGGGCCTATGTCCCCGCCGGATCGCTGTACCGTGCGCAGCCGGAGCCGCGCAGCGACTATGACGCATGGCGTCCCGAATAGCATGTCCGCGACGGGCCTTCACCGGGGCGAGGCGCGGGCCGAACTGATCGCCGGCGCCGTGGTCCTGGCCGTGGCGGTGGGCTTTCTGGCTTGGGCCGCGCAGGGCCGGTGGAGCAGCGGTGCGGGCTACGAGGTCACCGCCTCCTTTCCCGATGTCGACGGCGTCGCCGTGGGGACCGAGGTGCGGCTGGCGGGCGTGCGCATCGGGCGCGTCAGCGACATCCGCCTGAACCCGCAGACCTATCTGGCCGATGCCGTGCTGACGATCCCCGACGACATCGTGCTGCCCTTGGACAGCGCCGCGCTGATCCAGTCGGACGGGCTTCTGGGCGGGGCCTATATCCAGCTGCAGCCGGGCGGCAGCCCCGAGGATCTGGGTCCGGGCGACGAGATCGAGGATGTGCAGGGCGCCGTCAGCCTGTTGCAGCTGATGCTGAAATTCGTCGACAGCCAGTCGGGCGATGAGGTGGCCCCATGATCGGTCCCGTGATCTGCGCCGCCCTGTGCCTGGCGCTGCTGGCGGGTCCCGCCGCAGCCCAGGACACGGTCCGCGCGCCCGGCGCGATGCTGCGGGGCTTGGACAAGGTCTCGGGGCGGACGGTCGATCTGCCGCTGCAGGTGGGCGAGGCGCAGCGCTATGGCCGGCTGGAGATCCGCTTGGGCGAATGCCGCTATCCGGCGGGCGATCCCAGTTCGGACGCCTTCGCGCAGCTGATCATCACCGACCTGCGCCAGAATGCCACGGTCTTCAGCGGCTGGATGATCGCCAGCGCGCCCGCGCTCTCGGCGCTGGATGACGCGCGCTACGATGTCTGGGTGATGTCCTGCCAGAGCTGATCGGCCGGGGGCAGGGGATGGGCGCGGAAATCGGCGTCGTGGCGCAGCGCGTCTGACAGGCGCAGGCGATAGGCCTCTCGCGGGATCTCGACCCCGCCCATGCGGGCCAGATGCGGCGTCAGGAACTGCGTGTCGAACAGCGTGAAGCCGCAACGCGCCAGATGTGCCGAGGCCCAGATCAGCGCCATCCGCGATCCGTTCCGCCGCGCCGAGACCATCGATTCCCCGAAGAACGCGCCCCCCAGGGTGACGCCGAAGATCCCCCCGGCAAATCGGTCCTCGTGCCGGATCTCGATGGCATGGGCATGGCCAAGCCCGTGCAGCGCGCCATAGAGCGTCGCCAGCGGCGCGTTGATCCAAGTCGCCTCGCGATCCGCGCAGGCCGCCACCACCCGGTCGAAATCGCCGTCCAGATGCGCCGACCAGCCGCCCCGCCGCAGATCGCGCAGCAGGGATTTGGCGGCATGGACGCCGCCCACCGGCAGGACGCCGCGTAGAGGCGGGTCGTACCAGTGCAGGCGATCATCCTCGGCGCTTTCCGCCATGGGGAAGACGCCGCGTGCATAGCCGGTCAGCAGTTGCGCGGGCGTCAGCATCGCCGCCTACGTGTAGTGCTGCGCCAGCCAGCGCTCCAACCAATGGATCGAGTAGTTGCCCGACTGGATGTCCGGCTCGGCCAAGAGGTCGCGGAAGAGCGGCACGGTCGTGTCGACCCCGTCCACGATCAGCTCGCCAAGCGCGCGGGACAGGCGGGCCAGCGCCTCGTCGCGGTCGCGGCCATGCACGATCAGCTTGCCGATCAGGCTGTCGTAATAGGGCGGGATCGCATAGCCCTGGTACAGCGCGGAATCCATCCGCACGCCCAGGCCGCCCGGCGCGTGATACTGGGTGATCCGCCCGGGGCAGGGCGAGAAGCCCGGCACCTTTTCGGCGTTGATCCGCACCTCGATCGAGTGGCCGTTGATGACCAGATCCTCCTGGTGGAACTCCATCGGCAGGCCGGCGGCGACGCGGATCTGCTGGCGGACCAGGTCCACGCCGAAGATCGCCTCGGTCACCGGATGTTCGACCTGAAGGCGGGTGTTCATCTCGATGAAGTAGAACTCGCCGTCCTCGAACAGGAACTCGATCGTGCCGGCGCCGGAATAGCCGATCTTGGCCACCGCGTCCGCGCAGACCTTGCCGATGCGGGCGCGCTGCTCGGGCGTGATGGCGGGGCCGGGGGCCTCCTCCAGCACCTTCTGGTGGCGGCGCTGCAGCGAGCAGTCGCGCTCTCCCAGATGCACCGCGCGGCCCTTGCCGTCACCGAAGACCTGGATCTCGATATGGCGGGGACGCTGCAGGTACTTTTCCAGATAGACGTCGGGATTGCCGAAGGCCGCCTTGGCCTCGGCCCGGGCCGAGCGGAAGGCGACGTCGAGGCCGGTCTCGTCCAGCGCGACCTTCATGCCGCGCCCGCCGCCGCCGGCGGTGGCCTTGACGATGACCGGATAGCCGATCTCGGCCGCGACGCGGAAGGCCTCGTCCACGTCGTTCACGCCGCCCTCGCTGCCGGGCACGCAGGGCACGCCGAGCGCCTTCATGGTGTCCTTGGCGGTGATCTTGTCGCCCATGATGCGGATATGTTCCGCGCGGGGGCCGATGAAGGTGATGTCGTGGTCTTCCAGCATCTGCACGAAGCCGGCATTCTCGGACAGGAAGCCGTAGCCCGGATGGATCGCCTGCGCGCCGGTGATCTCGCAGGCCGAGATCAGCGCGGGCATCGACAGGTAGGACAGCGCGGAGGAGGGCGGACCGATGCAGATCGATTCGTCGGCCATGCGCACATGCATCGCGTCGGCATCGGCGGTGGAATGGACCGCGACCGAGGCGATGCCCATCTCGCGGCAGGCCCGGATCACGCGCAGCGCGATCTCGCCCCGGTTGGCGATGAGGATCTTGTCGAACATGGGATCACTCGACGATCATCAGGGGAGTGCCGAATTCGACCGGGATGCCGTCCTCGATCAGGATGCGCTTGACCGTGCCCGCCCGGGGGGCGGGGATGTGGTTCATGGTCTTCATCGCCTCGACGATCATCAGCGTGTCGCCCTCGGCCACGGTCTGGCCCACGGCCACGAAGGGGGCGGTGCCGGGCTCGGCGGACAGATAGGCCGTGCCCACCATGGGCGAGGTCACCGCGCCGGGCAGGCTGGCGGGATCCTGGGCGCCCGCCGGGGCCGCGACGGTCAGCGAGGTCGAGGGGCCGGGGGCGGGCTGGAAGGACGAGGTCTGCTGCTGGGGGGCCTGGGCATAGACGACCTGCTTGCCCTGCTTGGACAGGCTGACCGTCAGGCGGTCGTGCTCGCCGTATTCCCGCTTGACCTGGATCTCGGACAGCTCGCTGGCATTCAGCAGTTCGGCCAGCGACCGGATGAAGGCCACGTCGCCCTCGTGATGATTGTCATGGGTGGAATCGTTGCTCATGCCGTCCTCTGCCATCTTCTGGTCTGGCCGCGCCCTGCGCGGCGATTGCAGGGCTTATAGCCCTTGTGGCCGCCCGAGGGGAAGGGTTCCGGGGCGGGCAGGGGCAAATTGCCTGCCGCCCCTCGGGTGTCAGCCCGTGTCGCGCGCCGCCTTTTCGGCCAGGCCCGACACGCCCTCGCGGCGGGCCAGCTCGGCCTCGACATCCGCCAGGGTCACGTCGCGGGCGGCCAGCATCACCAGAAGGTGAAAGATCACGTCCGCCGCCTCGGAGGTCAGGCGGGCGCGGTCGCCCTTGACGGCCTCGATGATCGCCTCGACGGCCTCCTCGCCGAACTTCTCGGCGCATTTCTCGGGGCCCTTGGCGAGGAGCTTCGCGGTCCAGCTGCCGTCGGGATCGGCGGACTTGCGGGCCTCGATCGTGGCGGCGAGGCGGTGCAGGGGGTCATGTCAGCCTCATCGGGATGCCGGCGGCGGCCATGTGGGCCTTGGCCTCGGCGATGGTATGGGTGCCGAAATGGAAGATGCTGGCCGCCAGCACGGCGCTGGCATGGCCCTCGGTCACGCCCTCGACCAGATGGTCCAGCGTGCCGACCCCGCCCGAGGCGATGACCGGCACGTTCACCGCATCGGCGATGGCGCGGGTCAGGGGCAGGTTGAAGCCCGAGCGGGTGCCGTCGCGGTCCATGGACGTCAGCAGGATCTCTCCGGCGCCCTTCGCCTCGACGATGCGGGCGAAGTCGACGGCGTCGATGCCGGTGGGCTTGCGCCCGCCATGGGTGAAGATCTCCCACCGGCCCGGCGCCACGGTCTTGGCGTCGATGGCCACGACGATGCACTGGCTGCCGAAGCGGTCGGCGGCAGCGGCCACCACATCGGGATCGGCCACGGCGGCCGAGTTGAAGCTGACCTTGTCGGCCCCGGCCAGCAGCAGCGCGCGCACGTCCAGATGGCTGCGCACCCCGCCGCCCACGGTCAGCGGCACGAAGCACTGTTCGGCCGTGCGGGTCACCAGATCGAACATGGTGCCGCGGTTCTCGTGGGTGGCGTGGATGTCGAGAAAGCAGATCTCGTCGGCGCCGGCGGCGTCATAGGCGCGCGCGGCCTCGACCGGGTCGCCGGCGTCGATCAGGTCGACGAAGTTGACGCCCTTGACCACGCGGCCATCGGCCACGTCGAGGCAGGGGATGATGCGGGTCTTGAGCATCGGGGATGCGCCTTTGGCTGGGGCTGTCCGGCAGGGGTCTAGCGCAGAGCGGGCGGCAGGGCCAGAGGGGGGCCAGCCCCCCATCGCGCGAAGGGCGCGATCCCCCCGGGATATTTGTGCCAAGATGAAAGGGTCAGGCGAGGGTTCGAAGCGCCTCGCGCAGGTCGAGGGCGCCGTCGTAGAGCGCGCGGCCCGAGATGGCGCCGGCGATGATCCGCGTGTCGGCCAGGGCCTTGAGGTCCTTCAGCGAGGAGACGCCGCCCGAGGCGATCACCGGGATGGTGACGGCGCGGGCCAAAGCCTCGGTGGCCGAGATGTTGGGGCCGCCCATCGCGCCGTCGCGGTCGATGTCGGTGTAGATGATCGCGGCGACCCCGGCATCCTGGAAGCGGCGGGCCAGGTCTGTGGCGTCGATGTCGGTCTCGGTCGCCCAGCCCCGGGTGGCCACGCGGCCCTTGCGGGCGTCGATGCCCACCGCGATGCGGCCCGGGAAGGCCTCGGCGGCGTCGCGCACGAGGTCCGGGTTCTCGACGGCGACGGTGCCCAGGATCACGCGGGTCAGGCCGCGGTCCAACCAGGCGTCGATCGTGGCCATGTCGCGGATGCCGCCGCCCAGCTGGGTGGGAATGGTGGTGGCGGCCAGGATCGCCTCGACGGCGGCGGCGTTCACGGGCTTGCCCTCGAAGGCGCCGTTCAGGTCGACCAGGTGCAGCCATTCGGCGCCGGCGTCCTGGAAGGCGCGGGCCTGCGCGGCCGGGTCGGTGCCGAAGACGGTCGCGGCCTGCATGTCGCCGCGCAGGAGGCGCACGCAATTGCCGTCCTTGAGGTCGATGGCGGGGTAGAGGATCATGGCGCGGCTCCGGAGGTCCTGGGGGTCGGCCCCCCTTTGCCACGGGGGGGCCGGGCACGGCAAGGGGCGGACCTGACGTCACGCTTGCCCGCCTGGCCCGCGCCCGCGCAATCTGGCCCCATCCTGAGGAGGAGAGAACATGCGTCACGTCATTCTGGCCGCCGGGCTGCTGCTGTCTGCGGGGGCCGCCGCCGCCGACCCGATCGAGGGGCTGTGGCAGACCCAGCCCGACGAGGGGGCCTTTGCCCATGTCACCGTGGCCCCCTGCGGCGGGGCGTTCTGCGGCACGATCGCGCGCACCTTCCGCGACGGGGCCGAATATGCCTCGCCGAATGTGGGGCGGCAGATCGTCATTGACATGGCGCCGCAGGGCAGCGGCGATTACACGGGCCGCGTCTGGCGTCCGTCGAACGACAAGGTCTATGCCGGCAAGGCCGCGGTGGCGGGCGACCGCATGAGCCTGTCGGGCTGCATCGCGGGCGGGCTTCTGTGCAGCAGCCAGACCTGGGTGCGGCTGCCCTGAGGGCGACAGAAGCGTGATCGGGCCCGGGCGAACCCCGCCCGGGCCCTTGCGTTTCCCCGGTCACATCAGACCGAAAGGACCGCGACATGCCGATGATCTCCGCGCCGGATGGCACCCCGCTTTACGTCAAGGACTGGGGCGAGGGGCGCCCGGTGGTCCTGATCCATGGCTGGCCGCTGACTGCCGACAGCTGGGAGGTGCAGGCCCTGGGTCTGGCCGAGGCCGGGTACCGGGTCGTCAGCTATGACCGCCGGGGTTTCGGCCGGTCGGGGCAGCCCTGGTCGGGCTATGACTATGACACGATGGCGGGCGACCTGGCCGCGGTGATCGAGGAGCTGGATCTGACGGATGCGGCCCTCGTGGGCTTTTCGATGGGCGGCGGCGAGGTTGCGCGGTATTTCTCGGGCGCAGACGCGGGCCGGGTGTCCAGGGCGGCGTTCATCTCGTCCGTAGCACCGGGGCTGCTGCAATCGGAGACCAATCCCGACGGTGCGCCGGCCTCGCTGTTCGAGGAGATGCGCGCGGGTCTGCGCAAGGACCGCCCGGCCTTCCTGGCGGATTTCTTCAAGCAGTTCTACGGGCAGGGCGTGTTCAGCGGCGGGGTCAGCCAGGCCGTACTGGACTGGACGCAGGGCATGGCGCTGATGGCCAGCCCGCGCGCCACGCTGGAATGCGTGACGGCCTTCGGGATGACCGACTTCACCGCCGATGTGGCACGGATCACGGTGCCGACGCTGGTGGTCCACGGGACCGCCGACAAGATCGTGCCCATCGACGCCACCGCCCGCCGCATGGCCACGCTGGTCCCGCAGGCGCAGCTGATCGAATATGACGGCGCGCCGCATGGTCTGGGCGCCACGCATGCCGAGCGGCTGCTGGACGACCTGAAGGCGTTCCTGGCCTGAGGACCGGAGGGGCGCGCGGGTCGGACCTGCGCACCCCTTCGTCACATGGTCTATTCCGCCGCCTGCGCAGCGCGCCACTGCGAGACGCAGGGGATCTTGTCGCGGTCGCAGCGATTGGCGTAGCGGCGGGCGATGTCCTGCACCTCGGCCATCAGCCCGTCGGCCAGCCGGATGGGCTGCAGGCCCAGGTCCAGGAAGCCGTCATTCGCGACATGCAGGTCGTTCTCGTCCGCCTCGTTCCGGGGATTGGGCAGATGCGCGATCCCGGTGCCGGTGCGCGCCGCGATCATCTGCGCCAGGTCGCGGATGCGATGCGTCTCGGTCATCTGGTTCAGGATCCGCACGCGCTCGCCCCGCGCGGGCGGGGAGGCCAGCGCCAGTTCGATGCAGCGGCAGGTATCCTGGATATGGATGAAGGCGCGGGTCTGGCCGCCCGTGCCATGCACCGTCATCGGATAGCCGATCGCCGCCTGCATGAGGAAGCGGTTCAGCACCGTGCCATAATCGCCGTCATAGTCGAAACGGTTGATCAGCCGCTCGTCCCGCCGCGTCTCCTCGGTCTGGGTGCCCCAGACGATGCCCTGGTGCAAGTCGGTGATCCGCAGGCGGTCGTTCTTGTTGTAGTAGAAGAAGAACAGCGCATCCTGGGTCTTGGTCATATGGTAGATGCTGCCCGGATTGGCCGGATAGAGGATCTGCTGGCTGTGCGGACCGTTGGCGGTCTGCACGGTGACGTCCAGATAGCCCTCGGGGATCTTCATGCCTGCCGTGCCGTAGCCATAGACGCCCATCGTGCCCAGATGGACCAGGTGGATGTCCTGCCCCGATTCGACGATGGCCGCCAGGATGTCGTTCGTCGCGTTCAGGTTGTTGCTGACCGTATAGCGCTTGTGGCGGGCCGACTTCATCGAATAGGGCGCGGCGCGCTGTTCGGCGAAATGAATGACCGCGTCGGGGCGTTCCTCGGCCAGAAGGGCCAGCAGGCGGTCGTAATCCTGCCCCACGGTCAGATCGACGGTGCGGATCTGGTGGCCGGTCAGTTCGGCCCAGGCCCGCACGCGGGTGCCGAGCGGGCGGATGGGCGTCAGAGAGGCGACCTCCAGCTCGATGTCGATCTTGCGGCGCGACAGGTTGTCGACGATCACGACCTCGTGGCCGCGGGCGGACAGGTGCAATGCGGTGGGCCAGCCGCAAAAGCCGTCTCCGCCCAGAACGATGATCTTCATGCGATGCCTTGTGACCAGCAGATCCAAATTCATTCGGATCAATATCCGGCCCAAGGCCCGCAGGCCAGCCCCGCTGCGGGGACCGACACCGAACCGTCACGCGACCGGCGGCATTCAGCCGGCGAGGCTGTCGCGCACCCGGGCCATGTTGGCCATGTGGTTCGAGATGGCGTCCTCGATGTCGTCGAAGAAGGTCAGCTTGCCGTCCTCCAGCACCGCCCCGGCATCACAGGTCTTGCGCAGCATGCCGATCGAGTGGGACACCACGATGGCGCCCGAATGGGTCATGCGTTCGTTGAAGACCCGGTTCGACTTGGCCTTGAAGGCCGCGTCCCCCACGGCCGAGACCTCGTCGACCAGATAGGTGTCGAAGGGCACGGCCATGGACAGCCCGAAGGCCAGCCGCGACCGCATCCCCGAGGAATAGGTGCGGATGGGCAGCTTGAAATGGTCGCCCAGCTCCGCGAAATCCTGCACGAAATACAGCAGCTCGTCGGTATCGACGCCGTAGACGCGGGCAACGAAGCGGCAGTTCTGCTCTCCGGTCAGTTCCCCGTTGAACGAGCCCGCGAAGCCCACCGGCCAGCTGATCGTGCCGGTGGACAGGATCTTGCCCGACGAGGGCAGCATCGCGCCCGAGATCATCCGCAACAGCGACGACTTTCCCGCCCCGTTGCGCCCCAGAAGCGCGATCGACATGCCCGAGGGGAAGGTCGCGGTGATGTCGTCGGCCACCACCTTGCGCTTGCCGTTCAGCTTGTAGGTCTTGGACAGGTTCTGCAGATGGATCATCGCCGGTCGCGCAGGCTGTAGAAGATCAGGCTGCCGATGATCCAGAACACCATCAGGAACCCCGCGATCATCAGCATCAGCTTTTCGCGCTCGGGGAACTCGGCCTCCTGCGCCAGGGTCGGGCGGATATAGGGGGCGAGGTAGCGCGACTGGCGCACGGCCTCGGCGCGGGCCGATTCGAAGCTGGCCAGGGCCGCGGCATAGCTGGTTTCCGCGAACTGGCGGTCGGCGGCCAGGATCTCGTACTGGCCCACCACCTCGGACAGGGCCACCTCGCCGCCGGTCGAGCCGAACTTCTGCCGCTCGGCATCGATCTGCTCGCGGATGACCTGGATGCGCAGCTCGGTCTGGCTGATGCGCGGATCCTCGGGCTGGGCATTGGCCTGCAGCAGGCCAAGCCCGACCAGCTGTTCGGCCAGCTGCTGCTGCAGCGAGGTGACGACACCGATCTGGCCCTGCACGTCGGCCACCGGATCGACCAGCTGATAGAGGTTGCGGAACTCGGTCACCGACTGGCGCGCCTCGCGCAGCATGTCCTGCGCGCGTTCCAGTTCCGCCCGGGCATAGCGCAGGGCATCCTCGCGGGCGATGTCGTTCAGCTGGTTGATCAGGATGCCGCCCTCGTCGAGGATGGCGTTCGAGATGTCCTGCGCGTCCTGCGGCACGAAGGCCAGGATGCGCAGGTCGATCATGCCGTTGTCGTAATGGATGCGGACCTTGCGCTCCCATTCGTCGACCAGATCCTCCAGCGCGGCGCCGCCCTGATAGCCGAAGATCGGATCGCCGGGCGCCTTGGACCAGACCTCGCGCAGATCGATCCGGGCATTGACCCGCTCGACCAGGTCGCGGCTCTGGATGAACTTGTAGAGGATGTCGGTGTCGCTGGTCGAACTGGAGGTGACCCCCACCAGCGAGCCCAGCCCCCCCAGCACGTCGGTTGCGCCGGGCGAGGATTCGCTGCGCACCGAAAATCCGACATAGGAGGCATACTGGTCCGAGGCCCGGCCATAGACATACCAGCCGCTGAGCAGGATCGGCAGGATCACGACCAGGAAGAAGCTGGCGGCCATGCCGTAGTGGCGCGGCTTCAGCGCCGCCGGGCTGGCGGGCGGCAGGACGGGCTGGGCCAGCGCCGCCTCGATCCGGGCTTCCATCTCGGGATTCGGACGCCGCTGCCGCTGCGCGCGCCGCCAGGGCTTGGCGGCGGGAGGGGCGGCAGGCGCCTCGGCCTTGGCCTCGGGAGCGGTCTGGGGCGTCCCGTGGCCTTCGGGCGGCGCCGGCGTCGCGGCTGCGCGGTCGGCGGCCGGCACGGTGCCGAGGCCTGTCTTGGGATCGATGGCCGACATGCGTTTACCCCGCCTGTCATGTTGAACTTGTGGCGGTCCTCATACATAAGCGCGGGGAACTATTCCAGCACCGATCCTGTGCCAGGTTCGTGAGGCATCGCACAGGCGTCCCGGCAAGGCCCGACCATGACCCAGTCCCCTTCTGCACCCCCTCCTGCCGCGCCGCTGCCGCAGGCCCGCCCCGTCTCCGGCCCGCGGCTCCTCAAGGAGGTGCGCAAGCATCGCCGCTTTGCCAGCCTGCGCGCCATCGGGGCGCTTGTCCTGCGCGAGATGCAGACCAGCCACGGGCGCCAGTCGGGGGGCTATTTCTGGGCCATCGCCGAGCCCGCGGGCGGGATCGTGCTGCTGACGATCATCTTCTCCCTCGCCTTCCGCGAGCCGCCCATCGGCACCAGCTTTCCCCTGTTCTACGCGACCGGGATGGTGCCCTTCCTGGGCTATCTGGACATGTCGGGCAAGGTGGCGGGGGCCGTGCGCTATTCCGCGGCGCTGCTGGCCTATCCGGCGGTGACCTTCATGGACGCGCTGCTGGCGCGGATCGCCTTCAACTCGATGACGCAGATCATGGTCGCCACGGTCATCTTCGTCACCATCTTCGTGACCGGGGACACCCGCACCGATCCCCAGATCGACCTGATCGCCCTCTCGATCGCGATGATGCTGGTGACGGCCTCGGGCGTGGGGGCGATGAACTGCTTCATGTTCGCGGCCTTCAGCTGGTGGCAGCCGCTGTGGTCGATCCTCATGCGGCCGTTCTTCCTGCTGTCCTGCATCTTCTTCATGTTCGACGACGTGCCCCAGCCCTATCAGGACTGGCTGTGGTGGAACCCCCTGATCCACATCATCGGCCAGATGCGCGGTGCCTTCTATCCCGGCTATGGTGGCGACTATGTCAGCCATGCCTATGTCTTCGGGCTGGGGCTTGCGCTGTTCGCCCTGGGTCTGGCGCTGCTGGCGCGCTATCACCGCGACCTGCAGAACAGCTGAGCCGATCAGCCGCGCGGGTCGATCAGCCGGGCCAGCACCGCCTCGCGGGTGATGCGCCCGCCGCCCTCGACGGGCAGGGCCGCGCGCCCGGCCAAGAGGTCCATCACCGCCCGCACCGGCATGTCGCGGGGCACGGGCGGGCCCTCGGCCTCGCCCGGTTCGGCGACGTCCTCGGCGGTCAGCACGCCGAGCGGGTTCATGTGGGCCACGAAATCGGCCACGTAGTCGTTGACCGGATCGGCGATGATCTGGCGCGCGGTGCCGATCTGGACGATGCGCCCCCCCTCCATCAGCGCGATGCGGTTGCCCAGCTTGAAGGCCTCGTCCAGATCGTGGCTGACGAAGATGATGGTGCGGCCGGTCTTGGCCTGCAGCTCCAGCAGCTCGTCCTGCAAGCGGGCGCGGATCAGCGGGTCGAGCGCGCTGAAGGGCTCGTCCATCAGCAGGATCGGCGCCTCGGTCGCGAAGGCGCGGGCCAGGCCCACGCGCTGCTGCATGCCGCCCGACAGCTCGCCCACCTTGCGGTCCGCCCATTCGGTCAGGCCGACCGTGTCCAGATGCTGGTCGACCTTGGCACGGCGGTCGGCCACGGACATGCCCGCCAGTTCCAGCCCCAGGCCCACATTCTCGCGCACGCTGCGCCATGGCAGCAGGCCGAAGGCCTGGAACACCATCGCCACGTCGCGCAGGCGGATGTCGCGCAGGGCCTTGGCGCCGGCGCCGGTGACGCTGACCATCTCGCCGCCCCGGCGGATGCGCACCTCGCCCCGGCAGACATGGTTCAGCGCATTGACCCCGCGCAGCAGCGTCGACTTGCCCGAGCCCGACAAGCCCATCAGCACCAGGATCTCGCCCGTCGCGACCGACAGGCTGCAATCATGGACGCCCAGCACCTGCCCCGTCTCGGTCTTGATCGGGCCGCGGTCCAGCCCCTCGTCCATCAGGGGCAGGGCGCGTTCGGGATGATCGCCAAAGACGATGCAGACCCGGTCGAACTCGACGGCATTCGCGGTCATTTGCGGCCCTCCATGCGCAGCATCCGGTCCAGCAGGATGGCGACGACGACGATGACGATGCCCGATTCGAAGCCGAGCGCGGTGTTCACGCTGTTGAGCGCCCGCACCACCGGCACGCCCAGGCCCGAGGCCCCGACCAGTGCCGCGATCACCACCATCGACAGCGACAGCATGATGGTCTGGTTCAGCCCGGCCATGATCTGTGGCAGGGCACTGGGCAGCTCGACCTTCCACAGAAGCTGGCGCGGCGTGGCGCCGAAGGCGGTCGCGGCCTCGGTCAGCGAGGGGGGCGTCGAGGCAATCCCCAGCTGCGTCAGCCGGATCGGCGCGGGCAGCACGAAGATGACCGTCGCCAGCAGCCCCGGCACCATGCCGATGCCGAAGAAGACGATGGCCGGGATCAGGTAGACGAAGGTCGGCAGGGTCTGCATCAGGTCCAGCACCGGGCGCATCCAGCCGTACAGGCGCGGGCGGTGGGCGGCGGCGATGCCGATGGGGACGCCCAGGCCCATGCAGACTAAGCAGGCCGACAGCACCAGCGTCAGCGACTGCATCATCTCGGTCCAGTAGCCCTGGTTCAGGATGAACAGGAGCCCCGCCCCGACCAAGAGGCAGGTGCCCGCCCGCCGCTGCAGCGCCCAGGTCAGCGCCATGGCCAGCGCGATGAACAGGAACGGGTGCGGCGCCTCCAGCCCGGCCAGGATGGCATCGATCAGCGCCTCCATCGCGACCGAGATCGCGTCGAACAGCCCCGAGGCATTGGCGTTGAGCCAGTCGAACAGGGTCTTGGCCGTGCGCCCCACGGGGATCTTGTTGTCGGTGACCCATCCGGTCAGCTGGTCCATGCGGCGCTCCTGCCTGTGCGGTCGGTCCGGCCCCGGCGCGGGTCTGCGCGCCGGGGCCCGTGGGGTCAGTCGGCCAGGGCCGCGCTCAGGGCCGAATGCGGGTCGTTGCCGTCGACGGTGGTCACGCCCTCCAGCCAGGCGGTCGCCGCATCGGGGTTGGCTTCCAGCCAGCCGCGCGCGGCGGCCATCGGGGCCTGCCCGTCGTTCAGGATCGCGCCCATCACCTCGTTCTCCATCGGCAGGGTGAATTCCAGGTTTTGCAGGAACTGCCCCACATTCGGGCATTCCGCGACATAGCCCGCGCGGGTGTTGGTGCGCACCTCGGCCCCGCCCAGGTCGGGACCGAAGATGTCGTCGCCGCCGGTCAGGTAGGTCATCTGGAACTGCGCGTTCATCGGATGCGGCTCCCAGCCCAGGAAGACCACCGGCTCGTCGCGGTCCGAGGCGCGCTGCACCTGCGCCAGCATCCCTTGTTCGCTGGATTCGATCACCTCGAAGGTGCCCGTCTCGAACTGGTTCATCGCCACCATCTCCAGCAGCAGGCGGTTGCCGTCATTGCCGGGCTCGATGCCATAGATGCGGCCGTCCAGCGCCTCCTGATGGGCGGAAAGGTCCGCGAAATCGGCGATGCCCAGATCGGCGCCCGCCTGGTTGGTGGCCAGCGTGTATTTCGCCCCCGTCAGGTTGGTCCGCACGGTGTCGACCGTGCCCTCGTCGCGATAGGGGGCGATGTCGGCCTCCATCGTGGGCATCCAGTTGCCCAGGAAGACGTCGACATCGTCGGTGGCCAACGCCGTGTAGGTCACCGGCACCGACAGGATGCGGGTCTGCGTGGTGTAGCCCAGGGCCTCCAGCACGGTCGAGGCCAGCGCCGTCGTCGCGGTGATGTCGGACCAGCCCACGTCGGAAAAGATCACCTTGTGGCACTGCTCGGGCTCGGCCGCCTGCGCGGGCAGGGCCATCGCGGCGCCGACCGCCAGGGTCGCGGCGATCCGCGACAGGATCGCGGGCCGGGCGGGGGGCATGGGCCGGGAAAGGGTCATGAAGGAGGCTCCCTGTTCTTGATTGGTCAGTCAATTAACGCTACATGGAAACGGCAAAGCAACAGAAATCCATCCGTCACAGGTGCGAACATGCCGAAACTCGGGGCCGAGCCTATCCGAAAAGCAGCATTAATCAACGCCGCCATCGTCGAGGTGGGGCGCGCGGGGTCGCTGGACGTGACCGTGGCGCAGATCGCGCGGCGGGCCGGCATGTCCCCGGCGCTGGCGCATCACTATTTCGGATCCAAGGACCAGATCTTTCTGGCGGCGATGCGCTTCATCCTGCGCAGCTATGGGCAGTCGGTCCATGACCGGCTGCCGGGGCAGGGCCCGCGCGGGCGGCTGGACGCCATCGTTCAGGCCAGCTTCGCGCCGCAGAACTTCCAGCGCGAGACGGTCAGTGCATGGGTGAACTTCTACGCGCTGGCCCTGACCTCCGAGGCGGCGGCGCGGCTGCTGCGGGTCTATCACCGGCGGCTGCGGTCGAACCTGATCGTGGCGCTGCGGGGCCTGACCGACCATCCCGCCCGCACCGCCGACACGCTTGGCGCGCTGATCGACGGCGTCTACCTGCGCGCCGTCCTGACGCCGGGGCCGACCGATGCGGATGCCGCCCTGAACACCATCATGACCTATCTTGAGGAGGCCCTCGCATGAGCCTTTCCGCCCAGCCCGCAGCCAGCCTGTTCATTAACGGCCAGCCCGTCGAGGGGCAGGGCGCCGCGTTGCCCGTCCGCTATGCCTATACCGGCGAGGTGATCGCCACGCTGCACGAGGCCACCACCGACCAGGTCGCCGCCGCCTGCACCGCCGCCCGCGCGGCGGGCCCGGCCTGGGCCGCGCTGGCCCCGGTCGAACGGGGCCGCATCCTGGGCCGCGCCGCCGCGATCATCCTGGCGCGCAATGACGAGCTGGCCCGGCTGGAGACGTTGGACACCGGCAAGCCCCTCTCCGAGACGCTGGTCGCCGACTGGCCCTCGGGCGCCGCGTGCCTGGAGTATTTCGCGGGGCTGGCGGCGACGCTGACCGGGCAGATGATTCCGCTTGGCGCGGACTGGGCCTATACGCGGCGCGAGCCCCTGGGCGTCTGTGCGGGCATCGGCGCGTGGAACTATCCCAGCCAGATCGCCTGCTGGAAGGCCGCGCCCGCGCTGGTCATGGGCAACACGATGGTCTTCAAGCCGTCCGAGGAAACGCCCTTGGGTGCCCTGAAACTGGCGGAAATCTTCATCGAGGCGGGGATGCCGCCGGGCGTCTTCAACGTCGTGCAGGGACGCGGCGAGGTGGGGGCCGCGCTGGTCACCAACCCCGACGTGGCCAAGGTCTCGCTGACCGGATCGGTGCCGACCGGGCGCCGCGTCTATGCGGCGGCCGCCGAAGGCATGCGCCACGTCACGATGGAGCTGGGCGGCAAGTCGCCCCTGATCGTCTTCGACGACGCCGATCTGGAGGATGCCGTCAGCGCGGCGATCCTGGCGAATTTCTACAGCTCGGGGCAGATCTGCTCGAACGGCACGCGGGTCTTTTTGCAGGAGGGGATCAAGGAAGATTTCCTCGCCCGTCTGGCCGAGCGCGTGACGGAGGCCCGCATGGGCGACCCGCTGGACCCGGCCACGACCCATGGCCCGATCATCAGCCCGGCCCAGGCCGAGAAGATCCGCGCCGCCATCCGGGCGGGGCAGGCGGCGGGCGCGCGGCTGGTCTGCGGGGGGGAGGGCGAGGGCGCCTTCATCCCGCCCACCGTCTTCGCCGAGGCCACCGACGACATGTCCATCGCCACCGACGAGATCTTCGGCCCGGTCCTGACCGCGCTGAGCTTCGTCGACGAGGCCGAGGCGGTGCTGCGCGCCAACGCCACGGGCTTCGGCCTGGCGGCGGGCGTCTTCACCCAGGACCTGACCCGCGCGCATCGCGTGGTGGCGGGGCTGGCGGCCGGGACCTGCTGGATCAACACCTACAACCTGACCCCGGTCGAGATGCCCTTCGGCGGCGTCAAGATGTCGGGGCTGGGGCGCGAGAACTCGGCCGCCGCTATCGAGCATTATTCGCAGTTGAAATCCGTCTATGTCGGCATGGGAGGCGTCGATGCACCCTACTGAGTCCACGACCCCCGCCCCGCGCGGCGCCGCCCCCGCCGATTACGTCATCATCGGCGCGGGCAGCGCCGGTTGCGCGCTGGCCTATCGCCTGACCGAGGCCGGGCGCCGCGTCACGCTTATCGAGTTCGGCGGCAGCGACATGGGGCCCTTCATCCAGATGCCCGGCGCGCTGTCCTATCCGATGAACATGCCGCGCTATGATTGGGGATTCGCCAGCCAGCCCGAGACGCATCTGGGGGGCCGCCGTCTGGCCACTCCGCGCGGCAAGGTGATCGGCGGGTCCTCCTCGATCAACGGCATGGTCTTCGTGCGCGGCAACCCGATGGATTTCCAGCACTGGGCCGACAGCGGGGCTGCGGGCTGGGACTATGCGGGCGTGCTGCCCTATTTCAAGCGGATGGAGACCTGGCACGGCGGCACCTCGCCCCTGCGGGGCACCGACGGGCCGCTGCACATCACGCGCGGCAAGCGCAAGAACCCGCTGTTCAACACCTTCATCGAGGCGGGCCAGCAGGCCGGGTGGCCCCGGACCGAGGATTACAACGGCGCCCAGCAGGAGGGCTTCGGCCCGATGGAGGCGACCATCTGGAAGGGCCGCCGCTGGTCCGCCGCCAATGCCTATCTGCGGCCCGCCAAGACATCCGGCCTGCTGACCGTCGTGCGCGGCATGGCGCGGCGGATCCTGTTCCAGGACAGGCGCGCCTATGGGGTCGAGCTGGAAACCAAGGGCCGGATCGTCACGCTGGAGGCCACGCGCGAGGTCATCGTCTCGGCCAGCACGATCAACACGCCCAAGCTGCTGATGCTGTCGGGGATCGGGGCCGCTGACCATCTGGCAGAGCACGGCATCACCGCCCTGGCCGACCGGCCCGGCGTCGGCGCGAACCTGCAGGACCATCTGGAGGTTTACATGCAGTACACCTCGCTGAAGCCGATCACGCTCTACACCTATTACAACCTCTTGGGCAAAGGCCGGGTGGGGGTCGAATGGCTATTGCAGAAGACGGGTCTGGGCGCGTCGAACCAGTTCGAAAGCTGCGGCTTCATCCGATCCTCGGACGCGGTGGACTATCCCGACATCCAGTATCACTTCCTGCCGCTGGCGGTGCGCTATGACGGCAAGTCGGCGGCCAAGGGGCACGGCTTTCAGGCCCATGTCGGGCCGATGCGGTCGAAATCGCGCGGCTCGGTGCGGCTTGCCAGCGCCGATCCGGCGGCGGCCCCGCAGATCCGCTTCAACTACATGTCGCACGAGGATGACTGGGCCGAGTTCCGCGCCTGCGTCCGGCACACGCGCCGCATCTTCGACGCCCCCGCCTTCGCCGAGTTCCGGGGTGCCGAGATCCAGCCCGGCGACGACGTGCAGTCGGATGCCCAGATCGACGCCTTCATCCGCGAGCATGCCGAATCGGCCTATCACCCCTGCGGGACGGCCCGGATGGGGGCGGCCAGCGATCCGATGGCGGTCGTGGACCCGGAACTGCGGGTGATCGGGGTCGAGGGGCTGCGGGTGGCGGACAGTTCCGTCTTTCCGCGCATCACCAACGGCAACCTGAACGGCCCCTCGATCATGACGGGCGAGAAGGCCGCCGACCATATCCTGGGCCGCCCGATGCTGCGCGAGGACGCGTAAGAAAGGGCCCGCATCCCTGCGGGCCCGTGCCGTCAGGCGGCGTCCGCGTCGGCGGCTGCCTGGCGCTTGGTATAGTTCAGGACCGGTGCCAGCCAGCGCTCGGCCTCGTCCATGGTCCAGCCCTTGCGGTCGGCATAGTCGCGGGCCTGATCTTCCTCGATCTTGGCCACGCCGAAGTAATAGCTGTCGGGATGCCCGATATAGAGGCCCGAGACCGACGACCCCGGCCACATCGCCATGCTTTCGGTCAGTTCCACCCCGGTCGCAGCTTCCGCGTCCAACAGCCTGAACAGCGTCAGCTTTTCGGTGTGGTCGGGCTGGGCGGGATAGCCCGGCGCGGGGCGGATGCCCGAGAAGGCCTCGCCGATCAGCTCGGCGGGCGTGTAGGCTTCGTCCGGCATGTAGCCCCAATAGTCGCGCCGCACCCGCTCGTGCAGCATCTCGGCCATGGCCTCGGCAAAGCGGTCGGCCAAGGCCTTGACCATGATCGCGCCGTAATCGTCATTCGCCCGCTCGTAACGGGCCGAGATCTCGGATTCCTCGGGGCCGGCGGTGACGACGAAGCCGCCCACATGATCGGGGATGCCCGCGGGCGCCACGAAATCCGACAGCGCCACGTTGGGCCGGCCGTTCCGCTTGGTGACCTGCTGGCGCAGCATGTGCAGGGTCGCCAGGACCTCGGTCCGGTCCGCGCCGGTGAACAGCTGCACGTCGTCGCCCGTGGCATTGGCGGGCCAGAAGCCCACCACCGCGCGGGGCTTGAACCAGCCGCCCTCGATGATCCGGGCCAGCATCTCCTGCGCTTCCTCGAACAGCTGCCGCGCGGCCTCGCCTTGGCGTTCGTCCTCCAGGATGCGCGGATAGACGCCCTTCATCTCCCATGTCTGGAAGAACGGCGTCCAGTCGATGTAGCGCGCGATCTCGGCCAGATCCCAGTCCTCGATCACCCGCGTGCCGGTGAAACTGGGCGCGGTCGGGGCATAGGCCGACCAGTCGATCTTCAGCGCATTGGCCCGGGCCTTGGCCAGCGGCAGCCGGCTTTTCGATGCCTCGGACCGCTCGTGCTTGTCGGCCACCGCCGCATAGTCCGCGCGGATGCCGTCGATATAGGCGTCCTTCTGCCCGGCATTCAGCAGGGACGAGGCGACGCCCACCGCGCGGCTGGCATCGGTGACATAGACCGCCGCCCCCTTGGTATAGCGCGGCGCGATCTTGACCGCGGTGTGGATCTTGGACGTGGTCGCGCCGCCGATCAGCAGCGGGATGTCCAAGCCCTCGCGCTCCATCTCGGAGGCCATGTGCACCATCTCGTCCAGGGACGGGGTGATCAGCCCCGACAGCCCGATGATGTCGACCTTTTCATCCCGCGCGACCTGCAGGATCTTCTGCGCGGGCACCATCACGCCCAGGTCGATCACCTCGAAATTGTTGCAGGCCAGCACGACGCCGACGATGTTCTTGCCGATGTCATGGACGTCGCCCTTGACGGTGGCCATCAGGATCTTGCCCGCCGTCTCGCGCTCGGTCCCGCCGGACAGGCGCTTTTCCTCTTCCATGTAGGGCAGCAGCACGGCCACGGCCTGCTTCATCACCCGGGCCGATTTCACCACCTGCGGCAGGAACATCTTGCCCGCGCCGAACAGGTCGCCCACCACGTTCATCCCCGCCATCAGCGGGCCCTCGATCACGTGCAGCGGGCGCGTGGCTGCCTGCCGCGCCTCTTCTGTATCGGCCTCGATGAATTCGGTGATGCCGTTGACCAGCGCGTGTTCCAGACGCTTCTCCAGCGGCCATTCGCGCCAGGACAGGTCCTTCTCGCGCTTGGCGCCCGTGCCGTCGCCCCGGAACCGCTCGGCGATCTCCAGCAGGCGCTCGGTCCCGTCGTCGCGGCGGTTCAGGACGACATCCTCGCAGGCCTCGCGCAGATCGGGGTCGATCTGGTCATAGACGACCAGCTGCCCCGCATTGACGATGCCCATGTCCATGCCGGCCTGGATGGCGTGGTACAGGAACACCGCATGCATCGCCTCGCGCACCGGCTCGTTGCCGCGGAAGCTGAAGGACAGGTTCGACACCCCGCCCGAGACATGCGCATGCGGCAGGTTCGCCCGGATCCAGCGCGTGGCCTCGATGAAATCGACGCCGTAGTTGTTGTGCTCTTCGATCCCCGTGGCCACGGCGAAGATGTTGGGATCGAAGATGATGTCCTCGGGCGGAAAGCCCACCTCGTCGACAAGGATGCGATAGGCTCGCTCGCAGATCTGGATCTTGCGGGCGCAGGTATCGGCCTGCCCCTGCTCGTCGAAGGCCATGACCACGACCGCGGCGCCATAGGCCAGGCACAGCCGCGCCTGTTCGCGGAACTGGTCCTCGCCCTCCTTCATGCTGATCGAGTTCACGACCGGCTTGCCCTGCACGCATTTCAGGCCCGCCTCGATCACCTCCCATTTGGAGCTGTCGATCATCACCGGAACCCGGGCGATGTCGGGCTCGGCGGCCAGCAGGTTCAGGTATTCGACCATGGCGGCCTTCGAATCGATCAGCCCCTCGTCCATGTTGATGTCGATGATCTGGGCGCCGTTCTCGACCTGATCGCGCGCGACCTCGAGGGCGGCGGCATAGTCGCGGTTCTTGACCAGCTTGCGGAACCGCGCGGACCCGGTGACATTCGTCCGCTCGCCGATATTGACGAAGGGAATGTCGGGGGTCAGCACGAAGGGCTCCAGCCCCGACAGGCGCAAATGACGATCAGGCATAGGCGGGCACCTTTCTGGGGGCGAAGCGGGCCACGGCCTCGGCAATGGCGCGGATATGGTCGGGCGTCGTGCCGCAGCAGCCGCCGACCACGTTGACCAGCCCGGCGCGTGCGAAATCGGCGACCTGGGGGGCGGTGTCCTCGGGGCCCTCGTCATACTGGCCGAAGGCGTTGGGCAGGCCCGCATTGGGATAGGCGCAGATCAGCGTGTCCGCCACGCCCGACAGCTCGACCAGATGCGGGCGCATGGCGGCGGCGCCAAGGGCGCAGTTCAGCCCGATGGTCCAGGGATTGGCATGGCGCACCGAATGCCAGAAGGCGGTGGGCGTCTGTCCCGACAGCGTGCGCCCGGAGGCATCGGTGATCGTGCCGGAAATCATCATCGGCAGGCGCTGCCCATGGGCCTCCATCGCCTCGAGGCAGGCGAATATCGCGGCCTTGGCGTTCAGCGTGTCGAAGATCGTCTCGATCAGGATGATGTCGGCGCCGCCCGCGATCAGCCCTTTGGCCTGCTGCAGATAGGCCACCCGCAGGTCGTCGAAGCTGACCGCGCGGTAGCCCGGGTCATTCACGTCCGGGCTCATCGAGGCGGTGCGGTTCGTGGGCCCGATCGCGCCTGCGACGAAACGCGCCCGCCCGTCCTCGGCCGTGGCGCGGTCCAGTGCGCGGCGCACCACCCGCGCGCCCTCGACGTTCAGGTCGTGGACGGCCTCCTGCAGCCCGTAATCGGCCTGCGCGATGGTGGTGGCGGAGAAGGTGTTCGTCTCGACGATGTCGGCGCCCGCGATCGCATAGCGGTAGTGGATCTCCTCGACCGCCTGCGGTTGGGTCAGGATCAGCAGGTCGTTGTTGCCGGTCTGCGGATGGTCGGAATGATGCCGGCACACATGGCCCGAGCCCTGCCCGGTGTAATCCTCCTCGGCCAGGCGCAGCTCCTGGATCTGCGTTCCCATCGCGCCATCCAGGATCAGGATGCGCTCGGCGGCGGCGGCGTTCAGGGCTGCGAAGGCGGGCGAGGGGGGCAGGGGCATGGGACGGCCTTTCCAAGGGAGCACCTCATATAGCCCCTGCACCTCCCATCGGCAAATTCATCCTTCTCGACAAGGTTATGAATCCCGCTCAAGTCGCAGCCCCTTCATCTTGGCGATAATATCCCGCGGGGGGTCCGGGGGGGCGCGAAGCCCCCCGGCCAACGCCGGTGTTCTCAGAACCCCGCCTTGATCTTCTCGAACTCCTCCAGCTGCCGCTGGCGCTGCTCGGGATCGTTGGGGGTCTGCGCCAGCACCGGCGCATCGATCTCGGACAGCCCCTCGGTCACGGCGGGCTCGTCCGCGATGGTCGCCATCGCCTCGGTCGAGGTGTGGCCATAGCCGATCGTCTCCAGCAGCGCCTTGGCGGCGGAGGGCTCCAGCCAGGCGTTGATGAAGTCATAGGCCTTGTCCTCGCTGCCCGGCCCGTCCTTCACGTTCACATAGCCGCAGGTGAAGGTCGACGACCCCTCGACCGGCTCGCGCTGAAAGCCCACCGGATAGTCGTCGGCCTGCAGATAGGTCACGCCGTCGTTCCACGACCAGGCGACATCCACCGCGCCCGAGGCCATCAGCTGCGCCTGCTCGGAGGGATCGGACCAATAGGCCGCGACATTCATGTGCGCCTCGCGCAGCCAGGCGGCGGCGGCCTGGAACTGCTCCTCGGTGACGCCGTCCCAATCGGTCACGCCGGTCGCCAGATAGGCCAGCGCCCAGACATCGTCCTGACTGTCGGGCAGCGAGGTGCGGCCCTGATACTTGGGCGAGGTGAAGACGTTCAGGCTGGCCACGTCCTCGGCCGGGACGGTCTCGGTGTTGTAGGCGATGGCGGTGACGCCCCAGTCCGTCGGGATGAACCAGACGCCCTCGTCGTCGCGGAACACCTCGCTGTCCAGGAAGCGCTCGTCGATCTTGTCGAAGTTCGGGATGCGCGCGGTGTCCCAGGGCTCGATCAGCCCGGCATCGCGATACTTGCCGACCATCTGGCTGCAGGGATGGATGACATCGGCCCGGAACCCCGAGGCGACCTTCTGGAAGGCCTCGTCGTCGTCGCCATAGAAGGAATAGGTCGGGCTGGTGCCATGCGTGTCCACATAGGACTGGAAGATCGAGGGTTCCTCGAACCCCGCCCAATCGAAGACGGTGAATTCGGGATCGGCGGCCAGCGCGGCTGCGGGCAGGGCGGCGGCGGCCAGGATGGTGGTTGTCAGCAAGCGCATGAAATCGGGCCTCTCTGGGATCGGTTTTTCATGACGCTAGACCCGCCCTTGCGCCCGCGCAAGCATTTCGCACAACCGCCGCGCGCGGATGCTCAGCGCATCCGCAATGCGCCGTCCAGGCGGATGGTTTCGCCGTTCAGATAGTCGTTCTCGACGATGACGGCCACCATCCGGGCATATTCCGACGGATCGCCAAGCCGCTTGGGAAAGGTCACCTCGGCGGCCAGGCCGTCCTGCACCTCGGCGGGCAGGCCCGCCAGCATCGGCGTGCCGAAGATGCCCGGCGCGATGGCGCAGACGCGGATGCCCGCGCCCGCCAGATCGCGCGCCAGGGGCAGGGTCATCCCGGCGATCCCCGCCTTGGAGGCCGCATAGGCCGCCTGTCCCTTTTGCCCGTCGAAGGCCGCGATGGACGCGGTGTTCACGATCACGCCGTTCCGGTCGCGCCCGTTCGCGGCCATCCGCTCGGCGGCCAGGCGCAGCACGTTGAAGCTGCCGATCAGGTTGATCTCGACGGTGCGGCGAAAGCTCTCCAGCCGGTGCGGCCCGTCGCGGCCGAAGGTCTTCTCGCCGATGGCGATGCCCGCGCAGTTCACGCAGACATCGATGCCGCCCATCACCGCCACCGCGTGATCCAGGGCCGCCGTCACGCTGGCCGCATCGGTCACGTCGGTTTTGGCAAAGCCCGCGCCGATGGCGGTTGCCGCCGCCTCGCCGGCGGCGTCCAGATCCAGCACCACGACCTGCGCGCCGCGCTGGCGGAAATGCGCGGCGGTCGCCGCCCCCAGGCCCGAGGCGCCCCCGGTCACGATGGCGCGGCATGTCGACAGATCCATCGGATCCTCCCTTGATGTCCCTGCCCGGGGTTGTGCCACGGGCGGGCGGCGGCGCCAAGGGCGGCGGCAGCCTCGGGCGGGGCGGCGTCAGTCGCGCAGCAGCTCGGGCCCGCCCGCGATCAGCGGGTCGCGCGCGCCGATGGCGTCACCGTCCTTGCCCGCGTAATCGACCGCGCCCAGGATCGTCTGGATCGCCGCGATCCGTGCCCGGCGCTTGTCGTCCGAGCGGATCAGCGTCCAGGGCACGATGGGCGAATGCGACCGTTCCAGCGTGTCGCGGATGGCCAGGGTATAGTCGTCCCACCGCACCAGCCCCTCGACATCGATGGGGCTCAGCTTCCACTGCTTCAGCAGGTCCTGCTCGCGGTCCAGGAAGCGGCGCAGCTGCTCGGCCCGGCCGACGTTCAGCCACAGCTTGACCAGGATGATGCCGTCATCGACCAGCGTCTGCTCGAAGCTGGGCAGCTGCCGAAAGAACGAGGCGCGCTCGGGATCGGTCGCAAAGCCGAAGACCCGTTCGACGACGCCCCTGTTGTACCAGCTGCGGTCGAACAGCGCGATCTCTCCGGCGGCGGGCAGCCAGTCGACATAGCGCTGGAAATACCACTGCCCCGCCTCGCGCTCGTTGGGCTTGGGCAGCGCCACGATGCTGGCCGAGCGGGGGTTGAGGTTCTCGCGCACGCGCTCGATCGTGCCGCCCTTGCCGGCGGCGTCGCGCCCTTCGAAGATCACCACCAGCCGCTTGCCGGTGGCGATCACGTCATGCATCATCCGCACCAGCTGCAGCTGCAGCGCGGCCAGATGCGCCTCGTAGTCGGATTTCGGCATCTCCGCGCGGTACGGGAAATCGGGGTCCAGGATGTCCTTGGACCCGGACTTTTCCACCGCCTTGCGGATCGGTGCCGGGGCGCCCGTCTTCAGATAGTCGCTGATCTTGCCGACCAGCGGCAGGTCCGGCTGCGTGGCGGTCATCGCTTAGCCCTCTCCGATGCGGGACATGTCGTACCATGTCGTCTGATAGATCTCGTTGATCCAGTTTCCATAGAGCAGATGCGCATGGCTGCGCCAACGGTTCGCGGGCATCTGCGCGGGATCGTCGCCCGGATAGTAGTTCGCGGGCAGGGTGACGGGCTTGCCCGCCGCCACGTCGCGGTCGTATTCCTCCTTCAGCGTGGTGCTGTCATATTCGAAATGGTTGAAGACATAGATGGCCCGGTGCCCCGGATCGGCCAGCAGGCAGGGGCCCACGTCAGGGCTGGCCAGCAGGGTGGTCAGGGCCGGGCGGGCATCGACCTCGTCCTGGCGCACCTCGGTCCAGCGGCTGACGGGGACCAGCACGTCGTCGGAAAAACCGCGCAGATAGGGCGAGGCGGGCGCCAGGTTGCGGTGCCGGAAGCAGCCGAAGGCCTTGGAGGGCAGGGGATGCTTGGGCAACCCGTGGAAATGCCAAGCCATCGCCATGCCGCCCCAGCAGACCCCGAAGGTCGAATGCACATGGGTCTGCGTCCAGGCGAAGACCCGGGCCAGCTCGTCCCAGTAGGTGACCTGGTCGAAGGGCAGATGCTCGATCGGCGCGCCGGTGATCACCAGCCCGTCGAACTTCTCGCCCGAGGCCTCGACCTCGCGGAAGGGGCGGTAGAAGCTTTCCAGATGGTCGGCGGCGGTGTTGCGGCTTTCATGGTCCGACATGCGGATCAGCTGGAAGTCGATCTGCAGGGGCGTGGCGCCGATGACGCGGGCGAACTGGTTCTCGGTCTGGATCTTCTTGGGCATCAGGTTCAGAAGCCCGATCCGCAGGGGCCGGATGTCCTGCGTCGCCGCCCGGCCCGGCGACATCACCATCACCCCCTCGTCCGAGAGGATGCGATAGGCGGGCAGGTTCTCGTTCAGCGTGATGGGCATGGGTCAGGCTTCCTTGCGCCCTGCGGCGGGGTCTTCCTTGCGCGAAAGGGCGCGGGCGATCAGGTCGGTGAAATCCTGCGGCGTGGCGACCCGGGCCACCTCCTCGGCCAGCACGGTGACGCCGCGCCGCGCCATCGCCGCATAGCGCGGCTGGCGATGGGCCAGCGCCCGGGCATAGGTCCAGCGGATGAAGTCGTCGGGATTGACCTCGCCGCCCTCCAGCCCCTTCTCGACGCGGTAGGCGATCCAGGCGCGCTCCAGGAATTGCGGCTGGTAGTACATGGGCTTGGGCGCGCGGTCGAAGCGGCGCACCAGCTCGGCCGTATGGGCATCGCTGCCCCTGATCCAGACCAGCAGCAGGTCCCGCTCCAGCGCGGCCAGCACCGGATCGGCGGGATCCTCGGGGTCCACCACCTCGCAGATCGACCCGCCGCTGTCGCAGACGAAATGCGGGTGGCCATAGATGTCGCGGGCGCGGTCCATGAAATGGCGGGTGTCCAGCAGCGAGGCGATCTCGGCCCGGCGGTGCTGGTCCTGGCGCGCGCAATAGGCGTCGAAGTCCAGCCCCCCGCGCGAGGGGCTGCCCGGCTTGCCCAGATAGGTCGACAGCGGCGCCAGGTTGTCGAAGGTGATGTTGCTGGCGATGTAGACGCTGTCCGACAGCAGCAGCTCGCGCAGGAACGGGACCTTCATCGCCTCGCGCTTGAAGTTGTCGGCGATGTATTCGCCCATGTAGCGGGTGCCGATCCGGTAATCGACCGAGTAGTGGAACCAGTCCCCCGTGCCCCGCAGGATCGAGGACAGATGCGTCTTGCCCAGGCCCGACATGCCGAACAGCACGACCCTGCGCGACGCCGCCGCCTGCCACTCCGCCGCGCTGCGATAGATCATGCCCCGTCCCCTCCTGTGCCGGCGCCCCTGACTAGTCCGCGCAACCGGCATTGGAAAGAGGCGCCGGCCACCCGCCGCGCATCCCGACCCGGACCCTCCCTCGGCCCGGCCTTTCATCTTGGCTGAAATATCCCGGGGGGTCAGGGGGGCTGGCCCCCCTGCCTGTCCTCTCAGTGCCTGTCGCGATCAGAAGCGATAGCCGATCCGCACCCCGATCCCCAGGGCGTCGCCGTCTTCCATCCGCGCCCGTTCCACGTCCGGCGTGCCGGTCTCGGGGCTGGCATCGCCCAGCTTGGTGTAGTTGATGCCGGTGGTCACGCGCAGCGGTCCCTGGTTGTAGATCGCGGCCAGGGTGATGCCCTTGCGCCCGTTCGTGGGCGCCAGCGGCGAGACCAGATCGTCGCCCGCCTTCTCGAAGGTGAAGGAGGCCGAGCCCGACCAGCTTTCGGTGAACTTGCGCCCGACGCCCAGGGTATAGGTCGTCGTGTCCTCCAACTCGACCAGCCCGCCGCCGGTGACGGCCACGAATTGCTGCGGATCGACGCGGAAGGCGCTCCACTCGACCCACCGGACCGAGCCGAAGACCAGCGTGTCCGCCGCGACGCCGGTCTGGAACTCCAGGTTCCAGCTTTCGGGCGTGGTGACGGTGGTGGTCGAACTGGCGTTCAGCAGCGGCACGGCGGGGATCGGGCCCGGCCCGTCGGGATCGACCAGCGGGCCGGTCTCGACCGTGTCGAACTCGTGTTCCACGTCCGAATTGTAGGTCAGCGAGACGCGGGCGCCGATCTCGGGGCGTTCCCATGCGACGCCGGCCACCCAGCCAAAGGCGGTGTTGGCGTCCAGATCGACGTTGTAGCCCGCGACCGGCCCGTAGGCCGCGCCGTCCAGCGTCACCTCGCCATCGGCCCGCGAGCCGCGCAGGCCGCCATGGACCGAGAAGGCGTTCTGGAACTGGTAGCGGCCCAGCGCGGTGAAGGTGGTCGAATCGACGCGCGCCGCGGTGCCGCCCAGCAGGACCGACCCTTCGGCCGACGGGTCGGGCAGCAGGCCGGGCTGCGACGGATAGAGGATGTCGGCGCCGAAGGGCTGCTCGACGATGATCGCCCCCGAGAAACTGGGCGTGAACTGGTGCTTGTAGGACAGGCCCGCGAAGCCGTAGCCCTGCGCCACGTCGCCGGTGCGGAAGCCCAGGACATCCGTGCCCTCGACGGTCGGATCGACGCCGCCGAAGCTCAGTTCGACATAGTTGCCCTCTTCGAACAGCGCGGCCAGCGATTGCGGCGCGCGTTCGATCCCCCCGGCCCAGACAGGCGCTGTGCCTGCCAGCAATGCGGCCATGCCTGTCAATGCGAATTTCATGTCGTCCTCCCTCAAGGCATATCGCCCTTTTCGTCACCTTATCGCCGATTATGCATGGATCAATCGCCCCGTTCATCTGACGCCACGTCCATGTCACGGCGGGTCCCGCACGTGGCGCGAATGCAACGGCCCCGGGACGGGCTGGACAATTCCCCCTGCCCGTGAAAGGGGAAACTGCCAAACGAGATTGCCGCAAGGACACCCGCCATGCAGATTCGTGAGGCCCTCACATTCGACGACGTTCTTCTGGTTCCGGCGGCATCCACGGTGCTGCCCTCGACCGCGGACGTGACCACCTTCGTCACCCGCGCGATCCGGATGAACATCCCGCTTCTGTCCTCGGCCATGGACACGGTCACCGAAAGCCGCATGGCGATCGCGCTGGCGCAGGCGGGGGGATGGGCGTCATCCACCGCAACCTGACGACCGACCAGCAGGCCGACGAGGTGCGCCGCGTCAAGCGCTTCGAAAGCGGCATCGTCTACAACCCGATCACGCTGACGCCCGACCAGACGCTGGCCGACGCCAAGGCCTTCCAGGACCGCTACAACGTCACCGGCTTTCCGGTCGTGGACGCGGATGGCCGCGTGCTGGGCATCGTGACGAACCGCGACATGCGCTTTGCCGACGACATGCGCACCCCGGTCCGCGCGATGATGTCGTCCGAGAACCTGGCGATCCTGCGCGAGCCCGCCGACCGGGCCGAGGCGATCAGCCTGATGAAGGCCCGCCGGATCGAGAAGCTGCTGGTGACCGACGCCTCGGGCAAGCTGACGGGCCTCCTGACGCTGAAGGACACCGAAAAGGCCGTGCTGAACCCCCAGGCCTGCAAGGACGATCTGGGCCGGCTGCGCGTCGCCGCCGCCTCGACCGTGGGCGACGAGGGCTACGAGCGCAGTTGCGCGCTGATCGAGGCCGGGGTGGATATGGTCGTCATCGATACCGCGCATGGCCATTCGGCGGGCGTGGCCCATGCCGTGGAACGCATCAAGGCCTTCCGCGGCGACATCCAGGTCGTCGCGGGCAACGTGGCCACCGCCGAGGCGACGCGCGCGCTGATCGGCGCGGGCGCCGATGCCGTCAAGGTGGGCATCGGGCCGGGGTCGATCTGCACCACCCGCATCGTCGCGGGCGTGGGCGTGCCGCAGCTGACCGCGATCATGGATGCGGCGGGGGCGGCTGGCGACATCCCGATCATCGCCGATGGCGGCATCAAGTTCTCGGGCGATTTCGCCAAGGCCATCGCGGCGGGCGCCAGCTGCGCCATGGTCGGCAGCGCCATCGCGGGCACCGACGAAAGCCCCGGCGAGGTGATCCTGTACCAAGGCCGCAGCTTCAAGTCCTATCGCGGCATGGGCAGCCTCGGCGCCATGGCGCGCGGCTCGGCGGACCGGTATTTCCAGAAGGATGCCGCCTCCGACAAGCTGGTCCCCGAGGGGATCGAGGGGCAGGTGCCCTACAAGGGCACGGCGGGCGCGGTGATCCACCAGCTGGTGGGCGGGTTGCGCGCCGCCATGGGCTATACCGGCTGCGCCACCGTGGCCGCGATGCGCACGGACTGCCAGTTCGTCCGCATCACCGGGGCGGGGCTCAAGGAAAGCCATGTCCACGATGTGCAGATCACGCGGGAATCGCCGAACTACCGTCTGGGCTGAGCCCGTCCGACAGGCGGGCCCGCCCCGACGGGGGTGGGGTCCGGCGTCCCATATCCCTGCGAGATATGCCAACGCCCGCCCGATCCCGTGCGGGCGTTGGCCATTCCCAATCGCCTTGCGCGGCGGGGCAGGGGCTTTTCGGCGGAACCCGCGCGGGAACAGATGGTTACCCCCACGGTTCCCGACGCGCCCGCGCCACGGCAGACCTCCGGATGACAGGGACAGATGATGACCGACGCAGCCATGACCTATTGCGGCCCCGCGCCCGTGCCCGAGCAGATCTGGCGCGCCTGGAACCTGGATCCGGTCCTGCTGGCGGCCTTGGCCGTGGCGGGAGGGCTGCTGTTGTGGCGCAGCGACCGCGAGGGGCGCACGCCCGCGCTGATCGCGATCGCGGCGCTGGTCGTGGCCTTCGTCTCGCCGCTCTGCGCGCTGACGGTGGCGCTGTTCTCGGCTCGCGCGGCCCATCACCTGCTGATCATCACCGTGGCCGCCCCCGCGCTGGCCCTGGCGCTGCCCCTGGCGGCGCGCCTGCCCGCCAGCCTGTCGCTGGTCGCGCTGTCGGCGGCGATGATCGCGTGGCACCTGCCTTCGGTCTATGCGGCGATCTGGTGGTCGGACGCTTTATATTGGGGCCTGCAGGCGGCGATGCTGCTGCCGGCCTGGGCCTTCTGGTCCGCTGTCCTGGCGCCGGGCATCACCGCCGAGGACGCCGTCGCCCGCGCCCTGCTGATCGGGGGGCTGGCCGGGATCATGGGCCTTCTGGGTGCGGCGCTGACCTTCACGCCGGGCATCCTCTACATCCAGCATGTGACCGGCGCCGCGCCTTGGGGCCTGCCCGCGCTGGCCGACCAGCAGCTGGCCGGGCTGATCATGTGGGTGCCGGGCTTCGTGCCGCTGGCGGCGCTGGCGGCGCTGATGCTGCGCCGGGGCTGGATGGCGGGGTTCCGGGCATGATGATCGCCTCGCTGAAGTACCTGCATCTGGCCGCGATGCTGTGCTGGTGCGCGTCGCTGATCGCGCTGCCCCTGCTGCTGAGCCTCTACGGCAGCACCTGGCGCAACAACGAGGGCGGCGAGGCGCGGCAGGCCCGCTATGCCGAGTTCCGGCTGATCACCCATTACGGCTATGTGGCCTTCGCCACGCCCGCCGCCGTCATCGCCATCGCGGCGGGGACGGCGCTGATCTTCGCGGCCCAGGTCTTCGACCTGTGGTTCGCGGCCAAGCTGGCGCTGGTGGCGGGCATGGCGCTGGTCCATGCCTGGCTGGGACATATCGTCCTGGTCTCGGCCGAACGTCGCGGCACGGGCTGGATGCCCTCGCCGCTCTACGCGCTGTTCATCGTCATTCCGCTGATGATGGGGGTGCTGTGGCTGGTGCTGGCCAAGCCGGACCTGGCGTGGATGGCGGACTGGCTGCCCGCCTTCATGCTGGCGCCGCGGGGCCAGGCATGAGGCGGTCGGATGACCGGGAGGCGCGGCACCTACTTGCTGCGCGTCTCCTGCTTGGTGCCGATCTGATAGTCGAAGACCAGCTTGCCGCCGTGCCAGCCGGTGATGCCGGTCATGCCCGCGCCCAGGGCCGAGATCATGAAGCCCCACGGCAGGACCGCGCCCACCGGGTCGTCCAGCCGGTAGCCCCAGTTCAGCCCCAGCACCGACAGCAGCATCACCGCCAGGATGAAATGCGTCCAGCTGGCGCTGCGGATGCGGATGCCGGGCACCATCAGCAGCTCGATCGTGCCGGTCACCCCGGCGATCACGCCGATGCCGAAGGCGACGCCCGCGGCCCACAGCGCCACGCGCGGCCAGAACTCGTCGCCCGTGAGCCAGTACATGCCGTCGGCACCGAAGACGGAAAAGGCCAAGGCGATGGGAAAGGCCACCATCATCGCATGCAGCGGATGGCCCGCGAAGGCGATCTTGCTCTCGGTGTCGCTGAAGGCGACATGCTCCTCGATCGGGTCGGTCAGCCGCCGGCGCTGCTTCCACGAATATTTCTGACGCATCGGAGATCCCCTCTGTTCCGCATTCACGGTCACAAGTCCGCGGCTTTGCTGGCGGTTCCGCTTCTGGCGGCCTGCAACGGTCCCCTCAGCACCCTGAACCCCGCGGGTCCCGCCGCCCAGCACGGCGCGCGCCTGTGGTGGGTCATGCTGGCGGGCAGCGCCCTGATCACCCTGCTGGTCAGCGTGATGCTGGTCCTGGCCATGCGCCATCGCGGCGACGGCGCCGTGGGCCGCGCCCCCGACCCGGCGCGCGAGCGGCACTGGATCATGGGCTGGGGCCTGGGCTTTTCCCTGACGGTGCTGACCGCGTTGCTGACCTTCGCGCTGTGGACCGGAGAGCGGATCATCACCCGCGACGACGGCACCCTGCAGGTGCAGGCCGAGGCGCAGCAATGGGGCTGGACCTTCACCCAGCCCGGCCCGGACGGCGCGCCGGTGCGGACCGAGGGGATCCTCTATGTCCCCGCAGGCCGCCCCTTCGACGTGGCGCTGACCTCGCAGGACGTGATCCACAGCTTCTGGGTGCCGCAGCTGGGCGGCAAGATGGACGCCATCCCCGGCCATCGCAACGTCCACCGGCTGAGCGCCGACCGTCCCGGCACCTTCGAGGGGCTCTGCGCCGAGTTCTGCGGCCTGGGCCACAGCACGATGCGCTTCACGGTGGTGGCCTATGATCCGGACGGCCCGCTGCCCTCCTTCGACAGCCAGCTCGTGGACGCCGTGACCTCTCCGGTGCCGCCCGACGACCTGCCCGACCAGCCTGCAACCGACCAGCCGACCCCCGACCAACTAGCGACCGACCCTGCCCAGCCCGCCACCGACCCGACCGACCCCGAGGAGCCCCGCCCATGACCGATGCCACGCAGCAGGGACCGGGCCGGGACGCGGGCGCGGGCGTCCTGCCGGACGGCACCGCCATCGAGGCCGCCGACATCGCCGCAAGCCCGCCGCAGCGCGCGCTGGTCCTGCACCGGCAGCTGGACAAGGTCTGGCGCGACCTGCCGGGCTGGCGCGGCTTCTTCACCTCGGTGAACCACGGCACGATCGGGCTGCGCTTCATGGCGACCTCGTTCGTGTTCTTCGCCATCGGCGGCGTGCTGGCGATGATGATCCGCGCGCAGCTGGCCACCCGCGACGGCGCCTTCCTGGATGTCGAGCTGTATAACCAGATCTTCACGATGCATGGCAGCATCATGATGTTCCTCTTTGCCATTCCCCTGCTGGAGGGGCTGGCTTTGTGGCTGCTGCCCAAGATCCTCGGCGCGCGGGACATGGCCTTCCCCCGCCTCAGCGCCCTGGGATATTTCTGCTATCTCTTCGGCGGCACGGTCATCGTGCTGTCGCTGCTGTTCGGGGTCGCGCCCGATGGCGGCTGGTTCATGTACACGCCCCTGACCTCGCGGACCTATTCGCCGGGCATCAATGCCGACATCTGGCTGCTGGGCGTCACCTTCGTCGAGATCAGCGCCATGGCGGCGGCGGTCGAGATCACCGTAACCATCCTGCGCTGCCGCGCCGCGCACATGCCGCTGACCAAGATGCCGCTGATGGCGTGGTACCTGCTGGGCACCTCCGTGATGATGCTGCTGGGTTTTCCGCCGCTGATCCTGGGCTCGATCCTGCTCGAGGTCGAGCGCGCCTTCGGCTGGCCTTTCTTCGACGTGGCGCGGGGGGGCAGTCCGCTGCTGTGGCAGCATCTCTTCTGGCTGTTTGGCCACCCCGAGGTCTATATCATCTTCCTGCCCGCCGCAGGCGCCCTGTCCACGATCATCCCGATCCTGTCGCGGACGACCATCCTGGGCTACGGCGCCATCGTCGCGGCGGTCATCGGGCTGGTGTTCCTGTCCTTCGGGCTGTGGGTGCATCACATGTTCACCGTGGGCATCCCGCACATGGCGCTGGCCTTCTTCAGCGCGGCCTCGGCGCTGGTCGCGGTGCCGACCGCGATCCAGATCTTCGCCTGGATCGGCACCATGTACGAGGGGCGCGTGACGCTGCGCCTGCCCATGCTCTACGTGATGGGCTTCTTCGCGACCTTCGTGATGGGCGGGCTGACCGGGGTCATGCTGGCCATGGTGCCCTTCAACTGGCAGGCCCATGACACGCATTTCGTCGTGGCCCACCTGCATTACGTGCTGGTCGGCGGCTTCGTCTTCCCGATGCTGGCCGCCGTCAGCTACTGGATGCCGCTGATCAGCGGGCGCTGGCGCGTGGCGGGCCTGGGCGAGGCTGCGTTCTGGCTGATCCTGATCGGTTTCCACGGCACCTTCTTCCTCATGCACCTGACCGGCCTTCTGGGCATGCCGCGCCGCGTGGCCACTTATCCGGGCGATCCGGAATGGGAATGGCTGAACCTGATCTCGTCGATCTTCGGGATGGTGCAGGCGGCGGGCTTCGCGCTGTTCGCCTTCGACATCGTGATGCAATGGCTGTTCGGGCGGCGCAGCTGGCGCAACCCGTGGAAGGCGCCGACCCTGGACTGGGCGATGCCGCTGCCCGCGCCCTCCTACAACTTCGCATCCTTGCCCGGACCGCGCCAGCCCGATGCGGATGCGATCCTGCCGCTGGCGCGGGGCGAGGGGCTGCTGCCCGGCGCGCCGCGCGGCTGGCGCGAGACCTTGGTCGTCGAGCCCGGCAGCGGGCGGCCCCAGCATGTCATGGTGCTGGCCACCAACACCGCCCTGCCGGTCGCCACCTCGGCCGCGATCGGCAGCTTCTTCGCGATGATGCTGGCGGGGCTCTACTGGCTGGCGCCCCTGGGGATCCTGGCCACGCTGATCATGGCCTGGCGGTGGGGCGAGATCATGGGAACCACCACCGACCATCCCCCGGCCGAGGTCGCGCCCGGCCTGTCGCTGCCGCTGCACTGGCAGGTGCGCAACACCCTGGCCCATACCGGCGCGGTGGCTCTGCTGGTGGCGGATGCGACGCTCTACGCCTCGCTGCTGTTCGGGGTGGGCTTCCTAACCGTCGTGGCGCCCGGCTGGCCTGCGCCCGAGACGGGCTTCGGCCCGTGGATGCTGCCCTTGGCGCTGGCGGCGTTGGCGGCGATGGCGGTTTCCACCGTGATTGCGCATCTGGCCGAGGCGCGGCGTGACAGCGCTGCGCTGCGGGTCTGGACGCTGGCGGGCCTCGGGGCCGCGGGCCTGGGGCTGGCCCTGTTGGCGCCGCTGGCCCTGGGTTTGGACGATCCGACCCGGCACGCGCGCGATGCGCTGCGCGGCGCGGTGGTGGGCTTTGCGGTCGCCCATGGCGTGATCGCGGTGATGCTGGCGCTGCGCGCCCATGTCGACGCGGTGCGGGGCCGGATCGGCGGCGACCGGCGCGGCGCCCTGCCGGTCTGGCAGCTGTTCCAGAAGTTCTGGCTGGCGACCTCGATCGTCTCGGTGGCGCTGATCTGCGCGCAGGAGGTTTTGGCATGATCTGGATGGCACGCGTGCTGGCGGGCCCGGTGCTGTGGGCGGTCCTGTTCTCGGCCGTCTATGCGCTGCACGGGGCGGGCTGCCATCTGGGCTGGTCCGACCGGCCCCTGGGTTTCACCGACCTGCATCACGCGGCAATGTGGACGGTCTGGATCGGCGGCCTGCTGCTGCATGCGGGGCTGGTCGTCTGGATGCCCGCGGGGCAGGGCCGGGCGCGCTGGATCATCGTGGCGGGCACCTGGATCGGGCTCGTGTCCAGCGCCTTCACGCTGTTTCCGGTCATCGTCACCTCGACCTGCTTCTGACGGGGACGTTTGCGCGATTGAGGCGGGGCGGTGGGCCATGCTAGGCGGCACCAACCCCTGCCGCCCGCGAAAGGCCCGCCCATGACCCCCGCCGCCCGCATCGCCGCCGCCATCACCGTGCTGGACCAGATCCTGTCGGGCAGCCCGGCCGAGCAGGCGCTGCTGCGCTGGTCGCGGGCCAGCCGCTTCGCCGGATCGGGCGACCGCATGGCGCTGCGCGATCTGGTCTTCGGCGCGCTGCGGCGCCGCGACAGCCTGGCCGCGCTGGGCGGCGCGATGACCGGGCGCGGGCTGATGATCGGCCATGCGCGCCAGGCGGGCCTGGACCTGCCCGCGATCTTCACCGGCACGCGCCACGATCCCGCCCCCCTGACCGAGGCCGAGGCCGCCTCTCCCCCGCCCGGCGATCTGCCCGACGACCTGCCCGACTGGCTGCGCCCCGCCTGGACCGCCGCCCTGGGCCCGCAGGCGGCCGAGGTCGCCCGTGCCATGACCGACCGCGCGCCCCTCTGGCTGCGGGTGAACCTGGCTCGGACCGATCCCGCCCGCGCCGCCGCCGCCCTGGCCGACGAGGGGATCGACACCGACCCCGCCCCCGGCTTCCCCCAGTCCCTGCGGGTCACCTCGAACGACCGCGCCGTGGCCCGCTCGGCCGCCTATCGCGACGGCCTGATCGAGCTGCAGGATCTGTCGCCCCAGCAGGCCTGCGCGCTGCTGCCGCTGGCCCCGGGACTGCGCGTGCTGGACTATTGCGCCGGCGGCGGCGGCAAGGCGCTGGCCCTGGGCGCGCGCCAGCCCGGCATGACGATCACCGCCCATGACGCGCGGCCCGCCCGCATGGCCGACCTTCCGGCCCGGGCCGAGCGCGCCGGCCTGCGCATCGCCGTCGAGGCCCGCCCGCGCGGCCCCTTCCATCTGGTCGTGACCGACGTGCCCTGCTCGGGCTCGGGCACGTGGCGCCGCACCCCGGATGCCAAGTGGCGGCTGGACGCGGCGCAGCTGGACGAGCTGCTGGCGCTGCAGGCCCGCATCCTGGACCGCGCCGCGCCGCTGGTGGGGCCGGGCGGGCACCTGGCCTACATGACCTGCTCGCTGCTGCAGGCCGAAAACGACGCCCAGATCGAGGCCTTCCACGCCCGCCAGCCGGGCTTCGCGCCTGTCCTGCGGCGCCTCTGGACCCCGCTGGAGGGAGGCGACGGTTTTTATCTGGCCCTGATGCGCCGCACTTAACTCTCTCTTAACATTCGATAGGCTAATGCTGCGGAAAAGCCGCCGGACAGGGAGGGACGATGATTCGCATGCTGCAACTGGATGAACGGCTGGGTCTTCCGCGCGGCGCCATGTCCGCCTTGCCCCTGCTTCTGGCGCCCATGGCCCTGGGGGCGGCGGTGCTGGTGATGCGGCCGGGCTCTGCCGTGGGGGTGGGGGCGCTGGTCCTGTCGACCGTGGCGGTGGCGTGGTATCTGCTGGGCGGCCTCGTGACGCTGGCGCATATCTCGCAGGGGCTGGCCGCCCGCCGTGCGCTTCGCGCCATCCGTGCCGAGGTCGCGGCCTCCGCCGATCCGATCTGGCTCTCGGACGGGCGCGGGCATGTGCTCTACCAGAATTCCGCCGCCCACCGGGCCTATTCGGACCTGAACGGGCGGCCCATCCTGACGCTGATGTCCAAGCTGCGCGCCGATGCCGAAGGGCAGCTGGCCCAGCTGACCGCCCGCGCCATGCGCCTGGGCAATGCCGATCTGGACCTGGACCAGGGCCAGATCCTGTCGCTCAGCTGCCTGCCCGACGCGCCCCTGCAGGTCTGGTCGATCTGCCGCCCCGCCGCGGCCGTCATCGACGTGGCACCCGGCCACCTCGACGCCCCCCCAAGCGACGATTTCGACGCGGTGCCCGTCGCGCTGCTGCGCCTGGCCCCGGACGGGCAGATCGTCCGCGCCAATCCCGGCGCGCGCCAGCTGCTGGACGGGCTGCTGCTGCCCGAAGAAGGAGTGCAGAACCTGGCCGAGCTGCTGGAGGGACCGGGCCGGCCCCTGTCCGACTGGCTGGCCGATCTGTGCGCCGGGCGCGCCACGAACGGCTCCCAGATGCTGCGCCTGCGCCATGCCGAGGCGCGGCCTTTGGACATGAAGGATCACCACCTGCAGCTGACCCTGGCCCGCGACCCCTCCGCGCCGGGCCATCTGCTGGGCGTGCTGACCGATGCCAGCGCGCTCAAGACGCTCGAGGCGCAATTCGTCCAGAGCCAGAAGATGCAGGCCATCGGCCAGCTGGCCGGGGGGATCGCGCATGACTTCAACAACCTGCTGACGGCGATCATCGGGCATTGCGACCTTCTGATGCTCCGGCGCGACAAGGGCGATCCGGACTATGCCGACCTGGACCAGATCGGCCAGAACGCCAACCGCGCCGCGGCCTTGGTGGGCCAGCTGCTGGCCTTCTCGCGCAAGCAGACCCTGCAGCCGGAAATCCTGGACCTGCGCGACACGCTGGCCGACCTGACCCATCTGCTCAACCGCCTCGTGGGCGAACGGATGGGCCTGACGATCACCCATGACCCGGCGTTGTGTGCCGTGCGCGCCGACAAGCGGCAGCTGGAACAGGTGATCATGAACCTGGTCGTCAACGCCCGCGACGCCATGCCGCGCGGCGGAGAGATCACCGTGCGGACCGAGAACCTGCACCTGACCGAGGCGATGACCCGCGACCGCGTGACCCTGCCCCGGGGGCGCTATGTGCGCATCTCGGTCGCGGACCGGGGCTGCGGGATCGCCCCCGAGCATCTGGACAAGATCTTCGAGCCCTTCTTCACCACCAAGCGCACCGGCGAGGGCACCGGGCTGGGCCTGTCCACCGCCTATGGCATCGTCAAGCAGACCGGCGGCTTCATCTTCTGCGACAGCACCTTGGGCGAGGGGACGACCTTCACGCTCTATTTCCCCGCCCATGCGCATGCGGGGGCCACGGTCACCGCGCTGCCCCGCCCGAACCCGCGCGCAGCCCCGCATCTGCAGGCCGGTCCGCGCGCCACCGTGCTGCTGGTCGAGGACGAGGCCCCGGTCCGTGCCTTCGCCGCCCGCGCGCTCAAGCTGAAGGGCTACGAGGTGCTGGAGGCCGGATCGGGCGAGGCGGCCTTGGCCCTGCTGGAGGCGGACGACCGCAAGGTCGACATCTTCGTCACCGACGTGGTGATGCCCGGCATGGACGGGCCGACCTGGGTGCGCGAGGGCTGCCAACTGCTGCCCTCGGCCCGGGTGATCTTCATGTCGGGCTATACCGAGGACATCTTCGTCGACGGGCAGGTCCCGGTCCCCGGCGCGGCCTTCCTGGCCAAGCCCTTCACGCTGCTCGAACTGACGGGCCTGGTCGAGGCGAAGCTGGCCCGCCCCCCGGACCGGGACGCGCCCCGGCACTGAGGGATCCTTGCTGGCAGCCCCCGCCGGACGGACAGCATTCGCCGCGCGCTACAGCGCGTCGTAAAGCGCCAGGTCGCGGGCCATCGCCAGGCGCAGCGCGGCCTCGGCCCCGGGGTCCAGATTCACGTCGACGCTGGGCGGCACGTTGATGCGCGGCAGCTCGATCGCGCAGTCCAGCCGCCCCTCCAGGAAGTCGACGAAGCCGTCGATCCGGTCATAGCGGAAGATCCGGTCGACGCGCGTCTCGGCCTCGGTCAGGAAATCGACCTGCCGGCCGATCCCCATCCGGCTTGGTCCGTCGGGCTGGGCATAGCCCTGCGCGAACTCGGCAAAGCCGATCCCGGCCATCGCGTGATCCGGATCGTCGTCGTCATCGCGCAGCTTGAAGCGGTACCAGCTGCGCAGCCAGTCCACCGGCTCGCGCATCAGCGCCACGGTGGTGAACCTGTCCCCGGTCTGCGCCTCGAGCCAAGGGCCCAGATAGCGGCGGAAGCTGCCGATATCGGTATGCTTCAGCGCCGCCGGGCGCTGCAGCGAGGCCGAGGCCAGCGAATCCAGCGCCATCTCGATCGCCGTCGATCCGGCCTTGGGCGTGGCCAGGAACACCAGCCTCTGGTCCCAGAAAATCAGCATGCGTCGGGCCCCGATCTTGTTGTTTTGGCTGCACGGGGTGCTGGATAGCGGCCCCGTCCGGGGCTGTAAACGCTTTGTTAACCGGCCCGCGCGATCCTTGGGGCGAGGCGAATCACAAAACCACGTCTGCGTCCTTGAAACTCGCCGCGCAAAGGCGCATCTAGTTGTGAACAAGACATGAACATCCGGACGGCCGAACTGATTGCCCCGCCCGGAGGGCTGTGAAATAACAAGGTGGATCACATGGCACAGGCGAGCATCTTCGACATGACGGACAAACGCGCGGCGGCAGACAAGCAGAAGGCCCTGGACAGCGCCTTGGCCCAGATCGAACGGCAGTTCGGCAAGGGCTCGATCATGAAGCTGGGCAAGGACAATCCGGTGGCCGAGATCGAATCGACCTCGACCGGCTCGCTGGGTCTGGACATCGCCCTGGGGATCGGCGGGTTGCCCAAGGGCCGCATCATCGAGATCTTCGGGCCGGAAAGCTCGGGCAAGACCACGCTGACGCTGCATGTCGTGGCCGAGGAACAGAAGAAGGGCGGCGTCTGTGCCTTCGTGGATGCCGAACATGCGCTGGACCCGCTCTATGCCCGCAAGCTGGGCGTGAACCTGGACGAGCTGCTGATCAGTCAGCCCGACACGGGCGAGCAGGCGCTGGAGATCGTGGACACACTGGTGCGCTCGGGCGCGGTCAGCCTTGTGGTCATCGACTCGGTCGCCGCACTGACGCCCAAGTCCGAGATCGAGGGCGACATGGGCGACATGCAGATGGGCAGCCAGGCCCGCCTGATGAGCCAGGCGATGCGCAAGCTGACCGCCAGCATCGGCCGGTCGAACTGCATGGTCATCTTCATCAACCAGATCCGCATGAAGATCGGCGTCATGTTCGGCAATCCCGAGACGACGACCGGCGGCAATGCGCTCAAGTTCTACGCCTCGGTGCGTCTGGACATCCGCCGCATCACCTCGGTCAAGGACCGCGACGAGGTCGTGGGCAACTCGACCCGCGTCAAGGTGGTCAAGAACAAGGTGGCCCCGCCCTTCCGGCAGGTCGAGTTCGACATCATGTTCGGCGAGGGCATCAGCAAGGTGGGCGAGCTGGTCGATCTGGGCGTGAAGGCCGGGGTCGTCGAGAAATCCGGCGCCTGGTACTCCTATGGCGACGAGCGCATCGGCCAGGGCCGCGAGAATGCCAAGCAGTTCCTGCGCGACCGCCCCGAGATCGCCTTCGCGATCGAGGACAAGATCCGCGCCAGCCACGGCCTGGATTTCGGCGTGGCCAACAACGACGACGGGGCCGTCACCGAGGAATGATCGGTACCGGGACCAACTGAAAAGCGCGCGGGGGCCGACCCTCGCGCGCTTTTTCATGCCAACGTCATGCAGAGATCTGCGGACGATGTCCCGCAAGCGCCTCTGCGGGCCGGGCGATTGCTGGACAGGGCTGCGGGGCGGGGGTAGACCATGGGCCAGCCCGGCCCGTCCGGAAATCCCTTGTATTGCGATGAAGGCCCGCCATGCCCAGTCTGAATGACATCCGCTCGACCTTTCTGGGGTATTTCGAGAAGAACGGCCACCGCGTCGTCGACTCCAGCCCCCTCGTGCCGCGCAACGACCCGACCCTGATGTTCGCCAATTCCGGCATGGTGCAGTTCAAGAACCTGTTCACCGGGCTGGAGACGCGCGACTACCAGCGCGCCACCACGGCGCAGAAATGCGTGCGCGCGGGCGGCAAGCACAACGATCTGGACAATGTCGGCTACACGGCCCGGCACCACACCTTCTTCGAGATGCTGGGGAATTTCAGCTTCGGCGACTATTTCAAGACCGAGGCGATCCCCTATGCCTGGGAACTGCTGACCCGCGAATTCGGCATTCCCAAGGACCGGCTGCTGGTCACCGTCTATCACACCGATGACGAGGCCGCGAACATCTGGAAGAAGGTCGCGGGCCTGACCGACGACCGGATCATCCGCATTCCGACCAGCGACAACTTCTGGCAGATGGGCCCGACCGGACCCTGCGGCCCCTGCACGGAGATCTTCTTCGACCATGGCGACAAGATCTGGGGCGGGCCTCCGGGCAGCCCCGACGAGGATGGCGACCGCTTCATCGAGATCTGGAACCTGGTCTTCATGCAGAACGAGCAGTTCGAGGACGGCTCGATGCGGGCGCTGGACATGCAGTCCATCGACACCGGCATGGGGCTGGAGCGGATCGGCGCGCTGCTGCAGGGCAAGCACGACAATTACGACACCGACCTGATGCGGTCCCTGATCGAGGCCAGCGCGCATGCGACCAGTGCCGATCCCGACGGGCCGGGCAAGGTGCATCATCGGGTGATCGCGGACCACCTGCGCTCTACCAGCTTCCTGATCGCGGACGGGGTGATGCCCAGCAACGAGGGGCGCGGCTATGTGCTGCGCCGGATCATGCGCCGCGCGATGCGGCACGTCCACATGCTGGGCGCGGCCGATCCGGTCATGCACAGGCTGGTGCCCGCGCTGGTGCGCCAGATGGGCGCGGCCTATCCCGAACTGACCCGCGCGCAGGCGATGATCGAGGAGACGCTGCGCTCCGAGGAGACGCGCTTCCGCCAGACGCTGGACCGCGGCCTGCGCCTGCTGGACGACGAGCTGGCGCGCCTGCCCGAGGGGGCCGACCTGCCCGGCGAGGCGGCCTTCAAGCTGTACGACACCTTCGGCTTCCCGCTGGACCTGACGCAGGATGCGCTGCGCGAGAAGGGCCGCGCGGTCGAGGTCGCGGGCTTCGACACCGCCATGGCCGAGCAGAAGCGCATGGCGCGGGCGGCCTGGTCCGGCTCGGGCGAGGCAGCGGATGCGACGATCTGGTTCGAGCTGGCCGAGCGCCATGGCGTGACCGAGTTCTTGGGCTATGACACCGAAGAGGCCGAGGGGCAGGTGCTGGCGCTGGTCAGCGACGGCGCGGATGCCCCCGAGGCGGGCGAGGGCGCATCGGTCGCCATCGTGGTGAACCAGTCGCCCTTCTATGCCGAAAGCGGCGGGCAGGTCGGCGATACCGGGCTGATCCGGACCGAGACGGGGGCTGCCCGGGTCACCGACACCAGGAAGGTCGCGGGCGTCTTCGTCCACCATGCCGAAGTCACGATGGGCACGATCAGCCGCGGGCAGGGCGCGACATTGACCGTCGATCACGACCGGCGCGGTGCGATCCGGGCCAACCACTCGGCCACGCACCTGCTGCACGAGGCGCTGCGGCGCGCGCTGGGCGATCACGTTTCGCAGCGCGGCAGCCTGAACGCGCCCGACCGGCTGCGCTTCGACTTCAGCCACAACCACGCGGTGACGGCGGAACAGCTGGCGCAGGTCGAGGCCGAGGTGAACGGCTTCATCCGCCAGAACAGCCCGGTCGAGACGCGGATCATGACGCCCGACGATGCCCGCGCGATCGGCGCGCAGGCGCTCTTCGGCGAGAAATACGGCGACGAGGTGCGCGTCGTGTCGATGGGCGCCCATCCCGGCAGCGGCAAGGGTGCGGATGGCGCGACCTACTCGCTGGAACTCTGCGGCGGCACGCATGTGGCCCGGACGGGCGACATGGGGGCCTTTGCGCTGCTGGGCGACAGCGCCTCCAGCGCCGGGGTGCGGCGGATCGAGGCGCTGACCGGGCAGGCGGCGCTGGACCATCTGCGCGATGCCGACCGGCGGCTGACCGAGATCGCGGGCATCCTGAAATCGCAGGCCGCCGAGGTCGTGAACCGCGTCCGCGCGCTGGCCGACGAGCGCAAGGCGCTGGCCAACGAGGTCGCGCAGCTGAAACGCCAGCTGGCCATGGGCGGCGGCGACGCGGTGCAGGAGATCGCCGGCATCAAGTTCATCGGCCGCAGCGTCGAGGGCGTGGGCGGCAAGGAGCTGGGCGCGCTGGTCGACGAGATGAAGGCCCAGCTGGGCAGCGGCATCGTGCTGGTGCTGGCCGAGGCCGATGGCAAGGCCACGGTCGCGGCGGGCGTGACCCCGGATCTGACCGCCCGTGTCAGCGCCGTGGCGCTGGTGCAGGCCGCGACCGCCGCGCTTGGCGGCAAGGGCGGCGGTGGCCGTCCCGACCGCGCGCAGGGCGGCGCCCCCAGCCTGGAGGCCGCCGAGGCCGCCTTTGCCGATGCCCGCAAACTGATCGAGGAAAGCGCATGACCGCACTCTGGATTGCCCATGTCACCGTCACCGACCCCGAGGCCTATGGGCGCTATGCCCAGGGCGCCGGCCCTGCCATCGCCGCGCATGGCGGGGTCTTTCTGGCCCGCGCCGGGCGCTATCACGTGCTGGAGGGGGCGGACCGTGCCCGCCATGTGGTCGCGCGCTTCCCCTCGCTCGATGCGGCGGTTGCCTGTTATCACAGCAGCGAATACCAGGCGGCATTGGCACATGCCAAAGGCGCCAGCGAACGCGACCTCGTGATCGTGGAAGAGGCAGCACCCGCCACGGAATAGGTGAAGCCTTCATCCTTTCGTGCTAGGGCTGTCACAAAGCAGTCGTGAAGGGACAGCGCATGTGCCGGTGGGCCGCCTATCTGGGCGAACCGATCTTTCTGGAAGACATCGTCAGCCGGCCGGCGCATTCGCTGATCCGGCAGAGCCAGGGGGCGACGCGCTGCCCCACGCCGGTCAATGCCGACGGCTTCGGCATCGCCTGGTACGGCGAACGGCCCGAGCCCGGCCTCTACCGCGACGTGATGCCCGCCTGGTCGGACCCGAACCTGCGCAGCCTGGTGGGGCAGGTCCGCTCGCATCTGTTCATGGCCCATGTGCGCGCCTCGACCGGGACGGCGACCAGCCGCAACAACTGCCATCCCTTCGCCGCCGGGCGCTGGTCCTTCATGCATAACGGCCAGTTCGGCGGCTACGACGCCTTCCGCCGCCATGCCGACGTGCTGATCCCCGACGAGTTCTATCCGCACCGCAAGGGCGCCACCGACAGCGAGGCGCTGTTCCTGGTCGCCCTGGGCGAGGGGCTGGACAGCGACCCGCAGGGCGCGATGGAGCGGGCCCTGGGCAAGCTGGGCGGCTTGGCCTTCCAGCGGGGCACGGCACCCCATGTCCGCGCCGCCTGCGCCTTCTCGGACGGGCAGCGGCTCTATGCGCTGCGCTACAGCAGCGACGATCAGGCGCCGTCCCTGTACCACCGCTGGTCGGCCTCGCGGCAGGGCTGGGCGGTGGTGTCCGAGCCGCTGGAGACCGATCAGGCCGACTGGCAGGAGGTGCCCCCGGGCAGCTTCTGCATCTTCGAGAAGGACCGGGTGCAGATCCTGCCCTTCCACCCCGAGCGGCTCAGCGCCGCCGCCTGAACTCAGGCCGGATCGGGCGCGGTCGCCGTCGTCACGGGGGCGGGTGTCGCCTCGGGCTGGGGAAGGCGCTTGACCTCGGGGTCCGCCGCCTGCGGACGGCGGAACACCAGCACGTTGTGATAGACCGTCGCGCGCCCGGTCAGGCCGCTGCGCTCTTCGCTGGGCAGCACGTCGGCGCGCAGATATTCCCAGCCCTCGTCCGCCATCCGGTTCAGCTCTGCCGTCAGGGTCAGGGCGAAGCGGTCAGTGGGGGTCTTGGCCTCGCGGGACTTCTCGGTCCGGGTCGGAGCGGGAATGACGGAATATTCAAAGCGCATGGGCGGATCCTGTCGCGGAAGGGGGCCGAAAGGGGGTGCGGCCCCGAGGGGCCGCAGATCGGGGCTTACAGCCCCAGCTTCTGCGCCACCAGATCGTTGACGGCGGCCGGGTTGGCCTTGCCGCCCGTCGCCTTCAGCACCTGGCCCACGAACCAGCCCGCCAGCTTGGGATTGGCGCGGGCCTTCTCCACCTGGGCGGGGTTGGCGGCGATGATCTGGTCCACGGCGGCCTCGATCTCGCCCAGATCGGTCACCTGCTTCATGCCGCGCGCCTCGACGATGGCCGCCGGATCGCCGCCCTCGGTCCAGAGGATCTCGAACAGGTCCTTGGCGATCTTGCCCGAGATGGCCTTGTCCGCGATCAGGTCGATCACCCCGCCCAGCTGCGCGGCCGAGACCGGAGAGGTGGCGATCGTCAACCCCTCCTTGTTCAGGCGGCCGAACAGCTCGTTGATGACCCAGTTGGCGGCCATCTTGCCGTCGCGCCCCGCCGCCACGGCCTCGAAGTAGTCGGCATTCTCGACCTCGGCGGTCAGCACGCCCGCGTCATATTCCGACAGGCCCATGTCGCGCACGAAGCGCGCCTTCTTCTCGTCGGGCAGCTCGGGCATCGAGGCCGCGATGTCGTCGACCCAGTCCTGCTCGATCTCCAGCGGCAGCAGGTCGGGGTCGGGGAAGTAGCGATAGTCATGCGCCTCTTCCTTGGACCGCATCGACCGCGTCTCGCCCTTGTCGGGATCGTAGAGGCGGGTTTCCTGCACGATGCTTCCGCCATCCTCCAGAATGGCGATCTGGCGGCGCGCCTCGACGTCGATGGCCGCCTGGATGAAGCGCATCGAGTTCATGTTCTTGATCTCGCAGCGCGTGCCCAGATGCCCGAAATCGCCGGTTTCCTGGAAGCGTTCGTAATCGCCGGGCTTGCAAACCGACACGTTCACGTCGGCGCGCAGGTTGCCGTTCTGCATGTTGCCGTCGCAGGTGCCCAGATAGCGCAGGATCTGGCGCAGCTTCACGACATAGGCGGCGGCCTCCTCGGGGCCGCGGATGTCGGGGCGGCTGACGATCTCCATCAGCGCGACCCCCGTGCGGTTCAGGTCGACGAAGCTCATCGTCGGGTCCATGTCGTGGATCGACTTGCCGGCGTCCTGTTCCAGATGGATCCGCTCGATCCGCACGCGGCGGGCGACGCCGGGGGCCATGTCCACGATCACCTCGCCCTCGCCCACGATGGGGTGATAGAGCTGGCTGATCTGATAGCCCTGCGGCAGGTCGGGATAGAAATAGTTCTTGCGGTCGAACGCGCTGCGCAGGTTGATCGCGGCCTTCAGCCCCAGCCCGGTGCGCACCGCCTGCGCCACGCAGAACTCGTTGATCACCGGCAGCATGCCCGGCATGGCCGCGTCCACGAAGGCCACGTTGCTGTTGGGCTCCGACCCGAAGCGCGTCGAGGCGCCCGAGAACAGCTTGGCGTTCGAGGCGACCTGGGCATGGACCTCCAGCCCGATCACCAGTTCCCAATCCCCCTGCGCGCCTTGGATCACCTTGGGCTGGGGGGCGGTATAGGTCAGGTCAAGCATGGCGGGCCTCGTTGGCGGCAAAACGGTCTGGCAGGGCTTGTAGGGCAAGGCCGCGCGCTTGTCACGGGTCGCCGCGGCCCGCACCCGCCCTGCCGCGCGAATCGGCAGGGCGCGGGCGGAACCGTCTTTCTGCGGCATCCGGCGGGCGCGCGCGGGGGCGTCGGGCAGCCGTCGGCGGAAATCCGACCATGCGGCACGACCCCTGCGGCAGGTTCCCGCCGAGGTTGAATGGCCGCGCTTGCGGGATGGCCGGGACCGGCTATGGCAGGTTTCAGCGAAACAACCCCTTGAGGTCCCGATGCGCGTCGCGCTCTCCCTTGCCGCCCTTGTGCTGATGGCCGCCTGCGCCACGACCCCGACGGGCCCCTCCGAGGCCGAGATCGCGGCGGCCCAGGAGATGTCCCTGGCCCAGGTGCCTCCGATGCGGTGGGGAGACAGAAGCGGTTCCGACGCCTGGACCCGCGCGACGCTGGAGGCGCTGGACCGCGAGGGCGTGACGATCATGTCCCGCGTGCCCCATGACATCCAGGAATACTGCCCCAACTATCGCGCGCTGACCCAGACCGGCCGCAAGGCCTTCTGGGCGGGGCTGCTGTCCTCGGTCGCCAAGCACGAGAGCACCTACAACCCGCAGGCGGCGGGCGGGGGCGGGCGCTGGCTGGGGCTGATGCAGATCGCCCCGGCGACCTGGCGGCATTACGGCTGCAACGGCAACATCAAGGACGGCGCGGACAACATGTCCTGCGCGGTCAAGATCATGTCCCGCCAGGTCGGACGCGACAACGCGGTCGCCCGCGCCGAGGGCGGCTGGCGCGGCGTGGCCCGGGACTGGGCCCCCCTGCGCAGCGCCACCAAGCGCGCCGACATCGCGGCTTGGACCTCGAGCCAGAGCTATTGCACGGCGCCGGAGGTGGCGAAGGGCTGAAGAAGGCCGGGGGCCAGCCCCCGGACCCCCGGGATATTTTCGTGAAGAAGAAATGGAGGGCGGGCCGGGGAGGCGCCGCCCTTTCCTGTGGTCAGCGCAGGGCGGTCAGGATGCGGGCCCAGGAGCGGGCGCCCTTGGCATAGCTTTCGACGTCGTATTTCTCGTTGGGGGAATGGATGCGGTCGTCGTCGCGGGCAAAGCCGACCAGCATCGAATCCATGCCCAGGATCTGCTTGAAATCGCCCGCGATGGGGATCGAGCCGCCGGCGCCGATATAGGCGGCATCCTGACCCCATTCCTGGCCGAGCGCCTCCTTGGCCAGTCCGAAGGCGGGGTCCGAGATGTCCATGACGCTGGCGGGGCTGGCGCCGTGGTCGTGGAAGCTGGCGCGGCAGTCGGAGGGCAGGAAGCGGCGCACATGGTCCTGGAAGGCGGCGCGGATCGCCTCGGGGTCCTGGGTGCCGGTCAGGCGGAAGCTGACCTTGGCGCGGGCCTGGGCGGGCAGCACGGTCTTGAACCCGTCGCCCGCATAGCCGCCCGCGATGCCGTTGATCTCGGCCGTGGGGCGGTTCCACATCATCTCTAGCGGCGTGCGGCCCGCCTCGCCGATGGGGGTGGACAGGCCCACGCGGCCCAGGAACTCGGTCGCGTCGAACCCCAGGGCCTGCCAGTCGCGGGCCAGTTCCGGGGCCAGATCCTCGACCCCGTCGTAGAAGCCCGGCAGGGTGACGCGGCCCTGATCGTCCTTGAGCGCCGCCAGGGCCTGCGCCAGTACCATGATCGGATTGGCCGCCAGGCCCCCGAAGCTGCCCGAATGCAGGTCGCGGTCGGCGGCGTCGATCACCACCTCCTGTCCCACCAGCCCGCGCAGCTGCGTGGTGATGGCCGGGCGCCCGTCGGCATGGCGCCCGGTGTCGCAGATCACCGCCAGCGAGGCGCGCAACTCCTCGGCATGGGCGCGCAGGAAGGGGCGCAGCGAGGGCGAGCCGGATTCCTCCTCGCCCTCGAAAAGCAGGATCAGGTCCGAGGGCAGGGTGCCATGCACCGCCTTCCACGCGCGGAACGCCTCGACGAAGGTCATCAGCTGGCCCTTGTCGTCCGAGGCGCCGCGCGCGCGGATGACGCAGCCCTGCGGCGTCTCCTCAATGATGGGGTCGAAGGGCGGGCGGTCCCACAGGTCCAAGGGATCGACGGGCTGCACGTCGTAATGGCCGTAGAAGAGGAGCGACCGCGCGCCGCCGGGCTGGCTGCGGGCGGTGACCATCGGATGGCCCGGCGTGTCGTGGACGGTGACCTCGAAGCCCAGGTCGCGCAGGTCGGTGGCCAGCCAGTCGGCGGCGGCGCGCACATCGCCCGCATGGGCCGGATCGGTCGAGATCGACGGGATGCGCAGGAACCGGACCAGCCGGTCCAGCCCCGCCTCCAACCCCTGATCCAGATGCGTCAGGATGTCCTGCAGTCTTGCGTCATCGCCCATGATTTCTACCTTTTGCACCGAGGATCTCGGGTCCATGCCTGCGCCTTTCGTCGAATTGCGACGTTTTCGGCCTGTTTTCTTTGCGCTTTGACCTCTATCAAGGCACAACGCGCGCGGTCGGAGAATGATCGCACCCAGCCAGCTACGCAAGGGATCGCCCGCAATGAAGTATGACGCCGCTCTGGACCAGGCCATCTCTCGACTTCACGAGGAAGGGCGCTATCGCACCTTCATCGATATCGAGCGGGCCAAGGGCAAGTTCCCGCAGGCGGTGTGGAACCGCCCCGACGGCGAACGCCAGGAGATCACCGTCTGGTGCGGCAACGACTATCTGGGCATGGGCCAGCATCCGGTCGTCCTGCAGGCCATGCACGAGGCGCTGGACGCGACCGGCGCGGGCTCGGGCGGCACGCGCAACATCTCGGGCACCACGGTCTATCACAAGCGGCTGGAGACCGAGCTGGCCGACCTGCACGACAAGGAGGCCGCGCTGGTCTTCTCCAGCGCCTACATCGCCAATGACGCGACGCTCTCAACCCTGCCCAAGCTGTTTCCCGGCCTGATCATCTATTCGGACGAGCTGAACCACGCCTCGATGATCGAGGGGATCAAGCGCAACGGCGGCGCCAAGCGCATCTTCCGCCACAATGACCTGGCCCATCTGCGCACGCTGCTGGAGGCCGACGATCCCGACGCGCCCAAGCTGATCGCCTTCGAATCCATCTATTCGATGGACGGCGATTTCGGGCCGATCGCGGCCTTCTGCGATCTGGCGCAGGAATTCGGCGCGCTGACCTATCTGGATGAGGTCCATGCGGTCGGCATGTACGGCCCGCGCGGCGGCGGCGTGGCGGAACGCGACCAGCTGGCGGGGCGCATCGACATCATCAACGGCACGCTGGGCAAGGCCTTCGGCGTCTTCGGCGGCTATATCGCGGCCAGCGAGAAGATGTGCGACGCGATCCGGTCCTATGCGCCGGGCTTCATCTTCACCACCTCGCTGCCGCCCGCCGTGGCGGCGGGGGCCGCGGCCTCCATCGCGCTTCTGAAGACGCCCGAGGGGCAGAAGCTGCGCGACGAGCAGCAGCTGCATGCCCGCATCCTCAAGATGCGGCTGAAGTCGCTGGGCATGCCGATCATCGACCATGGCAGCCATATCGTGCCGGTCCATGTGGGCCATCCGGTCCACTGCAAGGCGCTGTCGGACATGCTGCTGCGCGATTACGGCATCTACGTGCAGCCGATCAACTTCCCCACCGTGCCGCGCGGGACGGAACGCCTGCGCTTCACGCCCTCGCCGGTGCATGATCCCAAGCAGATCGACCATCTGGTGCGGGCGATGGATGCGCTTTGGTCGCACTGCGCCCTGAATCGCGCTGAATTGAGCGCCTAGCTCAATCCACGGATGAACAGCTCTCGCCTGCGTGATACTCTCTGATTTAAGAAGACTTGATGGCCCGCGATTCGCGGGCATCACATAACGGCGGCGAGGCACACGGAAATGAGCAGGCTGCGGGTATATGACCCGGCAGAACAGAACTCGCAGGCGGATGATATGGTGCATATTCTCGACGACGACACCCGCCTGGGGGATCTGATGCGCGGGGAACGGGCGACGTTGGGCAAGTCCCTTCTGGACGTCCAGAGGGAGTTGCGCATCCGCGCCTCCTACGTTGCCGCGATCGAGAATTGCGACATTTCCGCCTTCGACACGCCCAGCTTCATCGCGGGCTATGTGCGGTCCTATGCCCGCTATCTGGGCATGGACCCCGACTGGGTCTTCCGCCGCTTCTGCCAGGAATCGGGTTTCCTGCCCACGCATGGAATGGCGCCCTCGGCCGCCGGACCCAAGCCCGCCCGCCGTCCCTCGGACCCCGCCGAGGCGCTGGCCAATCCGCGCGCGCTGTTCATTCCCCAGGAACGCGGCTTCCTGTCCGAGATCGAGCCGCGCGCCATCGGCGCCATCGCCGTTCTGATCGCGCTGATCGGGGGCCTGGGATACGGCACCTGGTCGGTCCTGCAGGAAGTGCAGCGCGTCACGCTGACGCCGGGCGACGACGTGCCCGCCGTGGTGGCCGAACTGGACCCGACGCAGGGCGCCGGCCTCTCCGATCCCGCCATCGAGGGCGCGGCGGCGGGCGACATCGCCCAGACCCTGCCGCAGCCCGAGGCGCTGGACCGACTCTATCGTCCGCAGATCCTCGAGGCACCGGTGCTGACCGCCCGCGACGGCCCCATCGCCGCCATCGACCCGGGCCTGCTGAACGGCACCGCCACGGTCGAGGACGTGATCGCCTCGGCCGGGAACGTGACCGAGGTGCCGCAGCCCGGGCAGGGCGCCGCACAACCCCAAGGCGAGGCGCCCGATGCCCAGCAGCTGGCCGAGGCTCCGGCCGAGGGCGGCGTGCGCACCCTGGCCCCCGATGCGCCGGGGCTGGAGCTGTTGTCCGTGCGCCCGGCCTGGGTGCGGGTGACATCGGCCGATGGCACGGTGCTGCTGGAAAAGATCATGGATGCAGGCGAACGCTTCGCCCTGCCGCCGCTGGAACAGCCCCCCGTCCTGCGCACGGGCAATTCCGGCGCGGTCTATTTCGCGGTGAATGGCCAGGCCTATGGCCCCGCCGCCCCCGGCGCGCAGGTCATCAGCGGGGTGGAGCTGTCCCCCACCAGCCTGACCGAACGCTTCGCCCTGGCCGACCTGCAGACCGATCCCGAACTGGCGCAGATGATCGCCATGGCCCAGATCGAGACGCCCGAGGATCCGGCCGACATGACCGACTGACCGAAGGGGCGGCGCCTGCCGCCCCGCAGGGCCTCAGCGTGCCCAGCACCGCTCCAGCATGCCGATCCAGTTGTCGCAGGCGATCTTGGCGATCAGCGCCGGGCCATAGCCATGCGCCTCCATCGCCGCGATCAGCCGGGGCAGGGCGGCGGCATCCCCCAGATCGCGCGGCATCAGCGCGCCGTCGAAATCCGACCCGAGCGCCACGCCGTCCTCGCCCAGGATCGCCAGCAGGTGATCCAGATGCCGGATCATCACGCCCAGATCCTCCAGCGGCAGCCGCCGCCCGTCGGGGCGCAGGAAGCTGGATGCGAAATTCAGCCCCACCAGCCCGCCGCTGTCGGCGATCTGACGCAGCTGCCGGTCGGTCAGGTTGCGGCTGCTTTCGCAGATCGCATGCACGGCGCTGTGGCTGGCCACCAGCGGCGCGTCCGACAGTCGCGCGACATCGTCGAACCCCGCCTCGTTCAGATGCGACAGATCCAGCAGGATCCCGAGCGCGTTGCATTCGGCCACCAGTGCGCACCCGGCGGGCGTCAGCCCGGCACCGATACCCGGCCCTGCGGGATGTGCGAAGGGCACCCCGTGGCCGAAGCGCGTGGGCCGTGACCAGACCGGCCCCAGGGACCGCAGCCCCGCCGCGTGCCACAGGTGCAGCGCGTCCATGTCGCGGATCGCCTCGGCCCCCTCCATGTGCATCACGGCGGCGATGCGTCCCTCGGCCAGGCAGGCGCGCAGCCCGGCCGCATCGCGCACCACCCGCAGCGTGCCCGTCCGCTCCAGCGCCAGCAGGGCCGCGGCCTGGGCGAAGGCATGGGGCAGGGCCGTGTCATGGGGGATCTCGTCCGGCAGGGGCAGGGCGAAGGGCGGGTTCTCCATCGCGTGCAGCGCGCCCGCATCGGTCAGCCCGGAGGGCGAGGGGATCCAGATGGCGAAGAACCCGCCCACCAGCCCGCCCGCCTGCATCCGCGGCAGGTCCAGATGCCCCGTCCCGTCGCCCTGCAGCCACAGCCGCGCGCCGTTCGGTCCCGCCGCCACCAGGCGCTGCAGGAAATCGTTATGGCCGTCGAACACGGGCGTCATGGCTGGTCCTCTCGTGATGTCGCCTGAAGTTTGCATATCCTGCAATCGCCCCGCAATGGCGCATCGCGCCTTGCATGGCCTGCGCGCCGCTCTAGGCTGAAGGCGTCACGCCCTGCGCAGCGAAAGGCCAGCCCATGCCCAGCATCACGTCGGACTTCGACGGCCAGACCGTCATCACCACCTTCGAGGTCACCCCCGGCAGCGCGCAGGACGTGCTGGACCTTCTGACCGAGGCCTGGGCGGAGGTGATCAGCCGGCGCACCGGCTGCCTGGGCGGGGCGATCCACCTGAACGACGCGCAGACCCGCATCGCCACCTATTCCCAGTGGCGCGACCGCCGCGATTACCAAGGCATGCTGCGCGACCCCGAGATGCGCCGCCGCAATCGCCAGATCCACGAGATGTGCAAGAGCTTCGAGCCGGTGATGTACGAGGTCCAGTCGGTCTATCCGCAGGGCTGATGCTGCAGCTGCATAAAAGCCCGTGCAATCACCCGCGGCGCTCAGTAGGCTCTGGCGAAACGGACGGAGGACGGCATGGCGGGGCGGATCATCACGGTGGCCCAGCAGAAGGGCGGCTCGGGCAAGACGACGTTGGCGGTGAACCTGGCGGTTTGCCTTCATGCGCGCGGGCATTCCGTGGCGCTGGTCGACACCGACCCGCAGGGCAGCATGGGCCGCTGGTTCATGGAGCGCATGGGCGTCAAGGGCGAGGACGAGGCGCTGGACTTCTCGACCTCCTCCGCCTGGGGCGCCAGCTACGAATCCGAGAAGCTGAAGAAGCGCTTCGATTACGTCATCATCGACACGCCGCCCAAGATCGACAGCGACCTGCGGCCCGCGCTGCGGGTGGCCGATCTGGTGGTGGTGCCGGTGGCGACCAGCCATGTCGACCTCTGGGCGACCGAGGGCGTGCTGGATCTGGCGCGGCGCGAGAAGGCCGAGGTGCTGGTGGTGCTGAACCGCACCCGCCCCAACACCAGGCTGTCGGTCGAGGTGGCGCAGAAGGCGGTCGAACTGGGGGCCGAGGTGGCCGCGACGCAGGTGTCGAACCGCGTCGTCTATGCCGAGACGCTGGGCTTGGGCCTGGGCGCGATCGAACGCCCCAAGGGGCCCGCCACGGCCGAGATGGCCGCGCTGACCGACGAGATCCTGGCCCGGATCGGCTGACCGCCCCTGCGGGCGGCCAGTGGCCTTAGCAGATGGCCTAAGGCCTCAGCGGCACAGACGCTCGGACTGCGCGGCAAAGTTGCGATAGCGGCGCCAGAAGGCGTTGTCGGCATCGCTCTTCGAGGTGCGGACCTCCTGCGCGCGATGCGGGTCGCGGAAGAACTGCGCCGCGCGGCGCTGGTCGGACCGCGACAGGGTCTGGTTGGCGACCTGCTGGATGCAGCCGCACAGGGGCGCATTGCCCCGCGCCCGGTCGGACCGCACGCAGGCGCTGTCGACCGGTCCCGCCATCGCCAGCGGGGTGGTCATGACGATCGCGGCGGCCGCGATAATGAAACGGTTCAGCATGGACTGTCTCCTCGATTGCCTCGAACGGGCCTGCGATGGGCCGGTTGATCCGGTCTTGGTCGCGCAGGCGCCTGGGGAATCTCATATCAGCATCGGTGCCTCGGCTCAATCACGCTTGCGGCATGAGCGGGGGCGGGTCAGACGACGGGCTGCGGGGGAAAGCCCGCCTCGCGCAGCACCGCCACGGCCTGTTCGGGCGACAGCCCCTCGATCGTGACGCGCCTTTGCGGCAAATCCACTTGCGCCCGGCCTCCGGCCCCGGCAATGGCGGTTTCGATGGCGGCCTTGCAATGGCCGCAGCTCATGTCGGGTACGGAATAGATCATCGGGCCTCCACGGATCTCCGGGGGCGATCATGCGGCGCCCGGCGCGCCGTGGCAAGCGGTGCGGAAACACCCGGCAGGGGCCAGGAAGGCAGGGCGGCGATGAGGGACCAGCAGACCACGGACCGGACCGATTGCCGCGCGGGGCCGCGCCCATGATCGGCGCGGGCCTGACCGACAACGGGCGCGCGGCGCTGTTCATGATCGCCTCCATGGCCATGTTCGCCATCGAGGACGCCTTTCTCAAGATCCTGACCCGGACCATGCCGATCTGGCAACTGCTGGCGATCGTCGGCGCCATCTCGGCCCTGATCTTCGGGCTGCGCCTGCGGCTGCGCGGGCAGCGGCTGTGGACGCGGGCGCTGGGCCATCCGATGGTCCTCATGCGCAATCTGGGCGAGATCGTGGGCGCGCTGAGCTTTCTGACCGCGCTGGCGACGGGCGATCTGTCCACGACCTCGGCCATCCTGCAGGTGCTGCCGCTGACGCTGGTGCTGGGGGCGGCGCTGTTTCTGGGCGAGGCGGTGGGTTGGCGCCGCTGGGCCTCGGTCGTCGTGGGCTTTGCGGGCGTGCTGCTGATCCTGCGCCCGGGCACGGCGGCCTTCGATCCGGCGATGCTCTGGGCCTGCCTGGGGGTGGCGGGGCTGACGCTGCGCGACCTGGCGACGCGGCGCATTCCGGCGGGCGTGGCCTCGGACCAGCTCTCGGGCTCGGCCTATGCAGCGATCCTGGTGGCGGGGCTGCTGCTGGGGCTGGCGACGGGGACGGGGCCGGTGATGCCCGATCCGGCGCAGGTGGGCCTGCTGGCGGGGACGGTGGTCTTCGGCGTGCTGGGCTATGCCACGCTGGTCGCCGCCTCGCGCCTGGGCGAGGCCTCCGTCGTGGCGCCCTTCCGCTATGCCCGGCTGGGCTTTGCGCTGCTGGTCGCGGCGGTGGTCTTCGGCGAGCGGCCCGACCTGCCCATGCTGGCCGGATCGGGGCTGATCGCGCTGGCGGGCGGCTATGCGATGTGGCGCGAGGCCCGCAAGCCGCGCCGCCCCGCCCCCGTCGACGGGCTGATCCGCCCCGGCCCCAGCTGATCCCCGCAGATGCCCGCGCCTGCGGCTGCGGGCGGGGGCAGGCCGGCCACGGCCCCCTCGAGGGGCCTTGCCGGCCGCGCGCCCCTGCGGGGCCCGCCCCGGCCCCTGACCGGCCGCCTCACGGGCGACGCGGCGGCACGGGAACCTCGGGACGGCGGCGATCATTGTCGGGGTGACAGACGGCACGCCACCCGGGCGCGCGCGTCAGGTTCCGCATGACGACAAGGAGGCATCCCATGCCCAAGGCCCTGATCATCCTCACCTCGCACGACCGCTTGGGCGACACCGGCACGCCCACCGGCTTCTACTGGGAGGAGCTGGCCGCCCCCTACTGGATCCTGTCCGATGCCGGCTGGCAGGTCGAGCTGGCCAGCGTCCTGGGCGGCAACCCGCCCGCCGATCCCTCCTCGGCCACCGACGAGACGATGACCGACGAGGTCCGCCGCTTCATGGCCGACGACGCCGCGATGAACCGCCTGGCCCATACCGAGAAGCTGGACGAGATCGACGTGTCGGGCTGCGACATCGTCTATCTGCCCGGCGGCCACGGCACCATGTGGGACCTGCCCGGGTCGCAGGCCCTGGGCCAGCTGCTGGCCTCGGCCTGGGACAAGGGCGCGGTCATCGGCGCGGTCTGCCACGGCCCGGCGGGGCTGCTGTCGGCACGCCTGCCCTCGGGCAAGCCGCTGGTCGACGGGCGCCGCGTCGCGGGCTTCACCAACAGCGAGGAGGAGGCCGCGGGCCTCACGGGCACCGTGCCCTTCCTGCTGGAGGACCAGCTGAAGGCGCAGGGCGCGCGCCACGAGAAGGGCCCCGACTGGCAGCCCTTCGCCTTGGCCGACGGGCGGCTGGTGACGGGCCAGAACCCGGCCTCCTCGGCGCAGGTCGCCCAGCTGATGCTGCAGGCCGCGGGCCAGCCCGCCATCCGCTGACCCGACCGGCTGCGGCCAATCGCTCGGGCGCCGCGAAACCCTCTTTTCGTGGCGCCCGCACCCCTGTATAGCCCGGCCATGACCGAGCTTTCCCTCATCCGCAATTTCTCGATCGTGGCGCATATCGACCACGGAAAATCCACTTTGGCCGACCGGCTGATCCAGTCCACGGGCACTGTCGCGGATCGCGACATGAAGGCCCAGATGCTGGACAGCATGGATATCGAGCGCGAGAGGGGGATCACCATCAAGGCCAACACGGTCCGGATCGCCTATCCGGCCAAGGATGGCCAGACCTATGTCCTGAACCTGATCGACACGCCCGGCCATGTCGACTTCGCCTACGAGGTCAGTCGGTCCATGCGCGCGGTCGAGGGCTCGCTGCTGGTCGTGGACGCCACGCAGGGGGTCGAGGCGCAGACCCTGGCCAATGTCTACCAGGCCATCGACGCGGGCCACGAGATCGTCCCGGTCCTGAACAAGATCGACCTGCCCGCCGCCGAGCCCGACCGCGTGAAGGCCCAGATCGAGGACGTGATCGGCATCGACGCCGAACATGCCATCACGATCAGCGCCAAGACGGGCTTGGGCATCCCCGACGTGCTGGAGGCCATCGTCACCCGCCTTCCCGCCCCAAAGGGCGACCGCGACGCGCCCTTGAAGGCGATGCTGGTCGACAGCTGGTACGACGCCTATCTGGGCGTCGTCGTGATGATCCGCGTCATGGACGGCGTCATCCGCAAGGGCGACCAGATCAAGATGATGCAGACCGGCGCCAGCCACCGCATCGACAAGCTGTCGGTCCTGACGCCCGCCATGGTCGACATCCCGGAACTGGGCCCCGGAGAGATCGGCGTCTTCACCGGCTCGATCAAGCAGGTCCGCGACACCCGCGTGGGCGACACGATCACCCAAGAGCGCCGCGCCTGCACCACGGCGCTGCCCGGCTTCAAGCCCGCGCAGCCGGTGGTCTTCTGCGGCCTCTTCCCGGTCGACGCCAACGACTTCGAACCCCTGCGCGACGCCATCGAGAAGCTGGCCCTGAACGACGCCAGCTTCTCCAGCGAGATGGAGACCTCGGCCGCGCTCGGCTTCGGCTTCCGCTGCGGCTTCCTGGGCCTCCTGCATCTCGAGGTCATCCGCGACCGTCTGGAACGCGAATACGATCTGGACCTGATCACCACCGCCCCCTCGGTCGTCTTCCGCCTGCACATGCGCGACGGCGAGGTGAAGGAACTGCACAACCCCGCCGACATGCCCGACCTATCGCTGGTCGACCATATCGAGGAGCCGCGCATCAAGGCCACGATCATGGTCCCCGATGACTATCTGGGCGATGTGCTGAAGCTGTGCCAGGACCGCCGCGGCATCCAGCTGGACCTGACCTATGCCGGCGCCCGCGCGATGGTCGTCTATGACCTGCCGCTGGCCGAGGTGGTCTTCGACTTCTACGACCGGCTGAAATCGGTGACCAAGGGTTATGCCAGCTTCGACTATCAGATCAGCGAATACCGCGAGGATTTCCTGGTGAAGATGTCGATCCTGGTGAATGACGAGCCGGTGGACGCGCTGTCGATCATGGTCCATCGCGACCGCGCCGAGGCGAGGGGTCGGGTCATGGTGGAGAAGCTGAAAGAGCTGATCCCGCGCCACATGTTCAAGATTCCGATCCAGGCCGCCATCGGCGCCCGCGTGATCGCACGCGAGACCCTGTCGGCCATGCGCAAGGACGTGACCGCCAAATGCTATGGCGGCGACGCGACGCGCAAGAAGAAGCTGCTGGAGAAGCAGAAGGCCGGCAAGAAGAAGATGCGCCAGTTCGGGAAAGTCGAGATCCCGCAGACGGCATTCATCCAGGCGCTGAAGATGGACAGCTGATCGGGCCCCGGACAAGGGTCGCGCCGGTCAGGCGCGATCCTCTGCCCGGCCCCTGACGACAGGCCTCGCCCGTCGCGCGTGATCTCAGTCCCGCCACAGCGGCACGATCACCCGGCAATGACCCGACACCGCCGCCCCGACCGAGATCGCGCCGTCCTGCGGCCCCGCGCCGAACTGCGATAGCCCGGCGCCCTCGGCCCGCTCGGCCGGGTCCAGCGTGAACAGGATCCCCGCCCCGGCCTCGCGCGGCTTCGGGCTGGCGCGCCAGAGCCGCGTGCCGACCGGCTGGTTCAGCACACGCTGCGCATAATCGCCCGCCGCGCACCAGTAATCCGTATCCGCCCGGCCCGAGCGGAAGGCGACCGCGATCCCGGTGGCGCCGACCTGCGCGACCTCCATCCCGTTTCGCGCCGTGAACGCCGCCGCAGGCAGCGGCAGCATCAGCAAGACGATCAGCCATCCGCGCATCCCGACCTCCTCCGGTCTTCCCGGCCCAAAGCAGGGGCCACGCCCGATGATCCCACCCCGGGGCACGGGATGCAATTGCGACAATCCGTCAGGGCGCTTGAGCCTTGACGGGTCCTGAACGCACCGCCCGCAAGCGGTGTCCATCCTGTGCCGCCCCTGTGCCGCGGCGGTGCATCCCGGGTGCGGCCCCATCGCGGGACAAGAAAAAGCCCCCCGGCAGCACGCTGCGGAGGGCCTTGTCGTCGTCGGTCAGGACGGGATCACATCCCGGCCTGAACCTCGGCGCTCTCTTGCTGCACGACCGCGCCGGCGGTCGAGATGTCGCGTCCGGCACCCTGCACGGTCTCGCAGGCAGCCAGCGTCATCATGGCCAGAACGGCGCTCAGGCCCAGGATCTTCTTCTGCACGGCACACTCTCCTTGTGGATAACCATCTGACCTTGCAACGCAATCCTTGAAGCATCGGTTCCCGGCTAAAACGCGACGCCCGCATATAGGCAGATATTCGCATAGGGCGTGAACTCTCCCGTCCGCACGACCGCCCGCGCCTCGGCCATCGCGGCCTTCAGCGCGTCATGCGGCATCGGCGAGACCGCCCCGATCTGCCGCGCCCGGAACCGCGCCGCCAGATCCGCCCCGGCCTCCTGCGCCAGGGCCGAGCGTTCCACGACCATCTCGGCCAGCACCGCGTCCAGAACATCGAAAACCCCGGGAATCCCGCGGGTTACGGCCAGATCGACGACCCGCACCCCGCGCGGCACCGGCAATCCGGCATCCCCGATGACCAGCAGATCGCCATGCCCCATCGCGGCCACCAGCCCCGACAGTTCGGCATGCAACAGTACCGTGCGTTTCATTCGTGTCTCCTCAATCCTCGGGAAGCATCTCGGCCAGATAGCGCATCATGTTGCCGCCCATGACCTTGACGATCTGCGCCTCGTCCAGGCCCTGATCCAGCAGCGCCTGCGTCAGCGCCGGCAGATGCGCCGCATCGAAGGGCACATCCACCGACCCGTCCCAGTCCGAGCCGAGCGAGACGTGATCCTCGCCCGCGACCCCGATCGCCGCGACGATCGCGCCGGCCACATCGGCGGGCGTGGTGCCGCAGACGACATCCGACCAGAAGCCGATGCCGATGATGCCCCCGGCCCCGGCGATGCGCGCGACCAGATCGTCGGGCAGGTTGCGCGGGCTGGGGCAGTGGCTGGCGATGCCGGTATGGGACAGCACGGGCCGCGTGCCGGGCAGGGCCAGCACGTCCTCGACCATCCGCGGGGCGGCATGGGTGACGTCGACGATCATCCCCCGCGCGACCATGCCCTGCACCACCTCGCGCCCGAAATCCGACAGCCCGTCGCCGCTGCCGCCCTCGCCATGCAGGCTGCCGCCCAGCTCGTTGTCGAAGAAATGCGTCAGCCCCATCAAGCGGAAGCCCGCATCGTGCAGAACATCCAGATTGGCCAGATCGCCCTCCAGCGGATGCCCGCCCTCGGATCCCAGGATCCCGCCCAGCACCCGCTCTCCGGCCGCGCGGCGCTCCAGCAGCGCCTGCAGATCGCCCCGCGTGCGGATCACCGTCAGCCGGTCGGGCGCCCGGTCGGCGGCGCGCTGCAATGCCGCCGCCTGCACCAACGCCCGTTCGCGCAGGGAGAACCACGCCCGCGGCGGTCGCAACTGCCCTATGAACAGGGGCGTGATGTTGTCGCCCCCCGCGGCGCTGTTCCGATCATAGTTCTGGCCGCGCGGGCTTTTCGTCACCGTGGTGAAGACCTGCACGGCCATGTTCCCCTCCAGCAGGCGGGGAATGTCGGTATGGCCGCGGTCGACGCGGTGCAGCAGGTCGCGGTCCCAGAGCAGCGCGTCCGAATGCCAGTCCCCGATGACCAGCCGCTCGTGCAGCGCCTGTGCCTCGGGGCCCACCGGCCAGCCTTCGGCGGGCATGGTGACCGGGTTCATCCCCCGCTCCACGTAAGCCGGGGCAAGGACCAGAAACCCCGCCAGCGTCACCACCCCCACCGCTGCCAGACCAAGCACAATCCGCCGCACCACATTCCTCCGCGCAAAAAAGCCCCCCTCGGCCCCCTGCATTGGTCCTCAAATATCCGCGGGGTGCGGGGGCGGCAGCCCCCGTGGGCCACCCCCCGGACCGAGGATCACGCCTCCAGCGCCTCCAGCTCGTCGATGAATCCCTCGATCATCGACAGGCCCTTGTCCCAGAAGGCCGGGTCCGAGGCGTCCAGCCCGAAGGGCGCCAGCAGCGTGCTGTGATGCTGCGATCCGCCGGCCTTCAGCAAGGCGAAGTATTTCTGCTCGAAATCGGGCAGCCCGTCCTCGTAGGCGGCATAGAGCGCGTTCACCAGCCCGTCGCCGAAGGCATAGGCATAGACGTAGAAGGGCGAATGCACGAAATGCGGCACATAGGTCCAGAAGGTCTCGTATCCCGGCATGTACTCGAAGACCGGGCCGAGGCTTTCGTGCTGGACGGCCATCCACAGCGCGTTGATGTCGTCGGGGGTCAGCTCTCCCTCGGCGCGGGCCGCGTGCAGGCGGCATTCGAAATCGTAGAAGGCGATCTGGCGCACGACCGTGTTGATCATGTCCTCGACCTTGCCGGCCAGCAGGGCCTTCTTCTGCGCCGGATCGGTCGTTTTCGCCAGCAGCGCGCGGAAGGTCAGCATCTCGCCGAAGACCGAAGCCGTCTCGGCCAGGGTGAGGGGGGTCGAGGCCAGCAGTTCCCCCTGCTGCGCGGCCAGCCGCTGGTGGACGCCGTGGCCCAGCTCATGCGCCAGGGTCATCACGTCACGTGGTTTGCCCAAATAGTTCAGCAGGATATAGGGATGCGCGGTGGTCACGGTCGGATGGGCGAAGGCGCCCGGGGCCTTGCCCGGCTTGACGGCGGCGTCGATCCAGCCGCGATCGAAGAAGGGACGGGCCAGCTCGGCCAGCTCCGGAGAGAAGCCCGCATAGGCGTCCAGCACCGTGGCGCGCGCCTCGGGCCAGTCGATGCTGCGGGGCGTCTCGGTGGGCAGGGGCGCGTTGCGGTCCCAGACCTGCAGCTTGTCCAGCCCCAGCCATCTGGCCTTGAGCGCATAGTAGCGGTGCGACAGGCGCGGATAGGCCTTGGTCACGGCATCGCGCAGCGCCTCGACCACCTCGGGCTCGACATGGTTGGACAGGTGGCGCCCATGCTGGGGGCTGGGCATCTTGCGCCACTTGTCCTCGATGGCCTTCTCCTTGGCGAGCGTGTTGTGGACGCGCGCGAAGAGGCCGACATTGGCGGTGAAGACCTTGGCCAGCGCCCGGGCGCCCGCCTCGCGGCGCGCGCGGTCGTGGTCGGTCAGAAGGTTCAGCGTCGCCTCCAGCCCCAGGGTCTCGCCGTCCACCTCGAAGGTCAGCCCGGCCATCGTCTCGTCGAAGAGCCGGTTCCAGGCGGCGGCGCCCACGACCGAGGCGTCGTGCAGGAACTGTTCCAGCTCGTCGGAGAGCTGGTGGGGGCGCATCGCGCGCATCCGGTCGAAGACCGGCTTGTAGCGGGCGGGACCGTCGGAGGCGGTGAAGACCGAACTGTAGGTTTCATCGGGGATGCGGTTGAATTCCAGCCCGAAGAAGACCAGCGGCGTGGTCAGGTCGGTGATCTTCGCCTGCAGGTCGCCCATCTGCTTGGCGCGCGTGGGATCGGTGGTGTTCTGGTAATAGCGCAGGCCCGCATAGGACATGATGCGCCCGGCCAGGATGTCGATCTGCTGGTAGGTCTCGATGCAGGCCAGCATCGCCTCGGGCGTGAGGTCCGCCAGCTTGCCCTGATACGCGGCGGCGAAGGACTGGACCATGGCGCCGAGCCGGTCGATATCGGCGGCAAGTTCCGGGCTGTCGGGCGCGGGATAGAGATCGGTCAGGTCCCATTCGGGGAGGGCGCCGAAATCGCCCTGCGCCAAATTGGCCTCTGCGGCGTCGAATACCATCTGGGTCGGCATGATCGGTCCTTTCTGTCGGTTGGTCCCGATGTGGAGGCTGGGGCGGCCGGGTGCAAGCCTGTGCGGGGTGGCGGGGCCGGTGGGGGGCGCTGCCCCCCTCGCGTTCCGCGATCCCCCCGGGATATTTTCGCCAAGATGAAAGTCAGGGCGCGTGGAAGGCCGGGGCGTGGGTGATCCGCGAGCCGGGGGGCAGCGCGCCATGGATCTGCAGGGCGGGGCCGGACCAAGGGGAGGCGAGATCGGCGGGGACGAAGCCGCAGCCGGCGTAGAGTTCGGGATCGCCCAAGGTGACGACCGGGCGGTCGCCGGCGGCAGCGAGAGCGGCGGCGGTCAGGGCCCGGCCCAGGCCGCGGCGCTGCAGGGCGGGGTGGACGGCGAGCGGCGCCAGGGCGAGGGCGGGCCGCTCGGCCTGCAGGGGCGAGAGGGCGACATGGGCGATGGGCACGCCTTCGGCATGGGCCAGCAGCGAGACGGCCAGATCGCCCTCGGCCCGCAGGCGGCGCAGCAGTCGCGCCTCGTCGGGGCGGCCGAATGCGATGGTCAGCAGGCGGTCCAGCGCCTTGTGGTCGCCGGGGGCCTCGGGGCGGATCAGGGGCCGCACCTCGTGGCGGTGGAAATCGCGGGTGAGGGCGCGGCTGGCTTGGCCCCAGGGGCTGGCCGTGGTGCGGGTCTGGTGGGTGGCGAAGGCCGCATCATCGGCGAAGAGCTCGGTCAGGGTCCAGACCATCGGATCCTCGGACTGCTCGACATCGAAGCGCAGGCAGCCGGGCTCGGCGCGGCTGAGGGCGCGGTGGTCGGGCAGCAGGTCCAGCGCCGTCAGCATCTGTGACATGTCGGTGCAGATAAGGCGCCCGTGCAGCGCCACCAGGGGCCGGGCCAGCGGGACCGGGCGGCCCGAGACATCTGCCTGGGCAGGGTGGTGGTGGCCGCAGGCGCAACTCATCGGGGGTCCTTCCGGTCGGGTCGCCCGCAGCATCGGCGGCGCGGCGCGGGACGTCAAGCGCTCGGCTCAGACCGGCTCGCCCGCATCCAGGCGCTGCAGGAAATCCGCCGCCTCGGCCCGGATCGTCTGGCGCCGGTCGGCCTCCATGCGGTCCCAGGTGCCGTAGACCCGGCCGATGCGGGGATTGGCCTCGAACCGGTCGCGGTGGCGGGCAAGGAAGTCCCAATAGAGCAGGTTGAAGGGGCAGGCGTCGGGTCCGGTCTTGGCCGCGACCTTGTAGGCGCAACCCTTGCAGTAATCCGACATCTTGTTGATGTAGTTGCCGGAACTGACATAGGGCTTGGAGCCCACCACGCCGCCATCGGCGAACTGGCTCATCCCGATGACATTGGGCGCCTCGACCCATTCATAGGCGTCGATATAGACCTCGAGATACCATTCATGGACCTGATGGGGGTCGCAGCCCGCCAGCAGGGCGAAGTTGCCCGTAACCATCAGGCGCTGGATGTGATGGGCATAGGCATGGTCGCGGGTCTGCCCGACCGCGTGGGCCAGGCAGTTCATCTTCGTGGGCGCCCCCCAGTAGAGCGGCGGCAGGTCGCGGTCATGCCCGAGCGTGTTGCGCGCGGTGTAGTCGGGGCCTTCGAGGAAGTAGACGCCGCGCATGTATTCGCGCCAGCCGATGATCTGGCGAATGAACCCTTCGGCCGAGTTCAGGCGCGCGCGGCCCTTGGCATAGGCGTCCGCCGCTGCCTCGCAGACCTCCAGCGGGGACAGAAGCCCTGCATTGATGTAGGGCGACAGGATCGAGTGGTGCAGGAAGGGATCGTCCTGCAGCATAGCATCCTGATAGGGACCGAACTCGTCCAGCGAATGGGCGATGAAATGGTCCAGCACCTGCAGCGCGCCCTCGCGGTCGGTGGCGAAGGTGAAGGGGCGCAGCCGGCCGAAATTGTCGGGAAAGCGGGCCTCGACCAGATCCAGCACCTCGGCCGTGATGTCGTCGGGGTCGAACCGGGGGGGCTTGATGCGCAAAAGGTCCGCTTGGGCGGGCTTGCGGTTGTCGTGGTCGTAGTTCCATTTGCCGCCCTCGGGCTGGTCGCCCTCCATCAGCAGCCCGGTCTTGCGGCGCATCTCGCGATAGAACCACTCCATCCGCAGTTCCTTGCGGCCCTCGGCCCAGGCCTCGAATTCGGCATGGCTGGCCAGGAAGCGGTCGTCGGGCAGTTGCCGCAGGGGGATGGGCAGCTCATCCAGCGCGGCGATCAGGCGCCATTCGCCGGGCTGGGTGGCGATGACCTCGGAGGCGCCATGCTCGGCTGCGCGGCGCAGCAGCTCCGAGGGGATGGACTGGCCGTTGTCGGGATCGTCCAGCGCCGTGTAGGCGACGTTCAGCCCCTCGGCGCGCAGCGCATGGGCGAACTTGCGCATCGCGGCGAAGAGGAAGGCGATCTTCTTGGGGTGGTGGCGGACATAGCTCGCCTCGGACATCACCTCGGCCATGACGATCACATCGTCGGGGCGGGCCTCGCGCAGGGCGGACAGGTCGCGGGTCAGCTGGTCGCCCAGCACAAGGATCAGACGCGGCATGGGGCACCCCCGAGGACGACAGGACGCGCAGGGTGCCCCGCGCGGTCCCGTTTCACGATGCGGCGGGGTGCCGCGTCAGCCCCGCCGTCCCGTCATTCCCACTCGATCGTGCCCGGGGGCTTCGAGGTGATGTCATAGGTGCAGCGGTTGATGCCGCGGACCTCGTTGATGATCCGGGTCGCGGTCTCGCCCAGGAACTCGTGGGTAAAGGGATAGTAATCCGCCGTCATCCCGTCGACCGAGGTCACGGCGCGCAGCGCGCAGGCGAAATCATAGGTGCGCCCGTCGCCCATCACGCCGACCGTGCGGACGGGCAGGATCGCCACGAAGGCCTGCCAGATCTCGTCATAGAGGCCGTGGCGGCGGATCTGGTCGATGAAGACGGCATCGGCCTTGCGCAGGATCTCCAGCTTCTCGCGGGTGATCTCTCCGGGGCAGCGGATGGCGAGGCCCGGGCCGGGGAAGGGGTGGCGGCCGATGAAGCTGGCGGGCAGGCCCAGCTCGCGGCCCAGCTCTCGCACCTCGTCCTTGAACAGCTCGCGCAGCGGCTCGACCAGCTTGAGGCCCATCTTTTCGGGCAGGCCGCCGACATTGTGGTGGCTCTTGATCGTGACCGACGGCCCGCCCGAAAAGCTGACGCTTTCGATGACGTCGGGGTAGAGCGTGCCCTGGGCCAGGAAATCGGCGCCCTCGATCTGGCTGGCGTATTTCTGGAAGACGTCGATGAACAGCCGGCCGATGGTCTTGCGCTTGACCTCGGGGTCGCTGACGCCTTCCAGCGAGCCCAGGAACAGCTCGGCCTCGTCGGCATGGATCAGCGGGATGTTGTAGTTGTCGCGGAACATCTTGACGACTTCGGCGCCCTCGTTCAGGCGCAGGAGCCCGTGATCGACGAAGACGCAGGTCAGCTGGTCGCCGATCGCCTCGTGGATCAGCACCGCCGCGACCGAGCTGTCGACGCCGCCGGACAGCCCGCAGATGACCTTGCGGTCGCCCACCGTCTCGCGGATCTTGCGGATCGCCTCGTCCTTGTAGCTGGCCATGGTCCAGTCGCCGGTGAAGCCCGCCAGCCGGACGAAGTTCTCCAGCATGGTGCGGCCATTGGCGGTGTGATGCACCTCGGGATGGAACTGGACGCCGTAGAACTGCCGCGTCTCGTCCGCGATCATCGCGATGGGGGCGTTGGGCGAGGTGCCGATCACCTCGAAGCCCGGGGCCAGCGCGGTGACGCGGTCGCCATGGCTCATCCAGACCTCTTCGCGGCCCGTCCCGAAGAGGCCGGCGAAGATGCCGTCGGTCTTGTGGCCCGGGGCGGGAGCGATGTAGGCGCGGCCGTATTCGGCATGGTGGCCGGCCTCGACCTGGCCGCCCAGCTGTTCCATCATGACCTGCTGGCCATAGCAGATGCCAAAGACCGGCACGCCCAGCTCGAACACGGCCTGGGGTGCGCGGGGGCTGCCTTGGGTCGTGACGCTGGCCGGGCCGCCGGACAGGATGACCGCCTGAGGGGCCATGTCGCGCAGGGCCTGGTCGGTCACCGCGTTGAACGGGTGGATTTCGCAATAGACGTTCAGTTCCCGCAGGCGACGCGCGATCAGCTGCGTCACCTGGCTGCCGAAGTCGATGATCAGAAGGCGCTGGTGCTGGGTCATGGATGCGCTTTAAGCGCGGTTACAGCACCTTGCAAGAGAGTCGCGACCTTCGGGCGGCGGAACCGGCGACAGGCGGGGGCGTTTGCCCGCAGGATCCCCACGCGCCCGCGCGCCCGAACCGAAGGTTGCCTCCCATGTTCCGATCGTCCTTGTCTCTCGTCTGCCTGCTGTCCCTGTCCGCTTGCGCGACGGGCCCGATGATGTCGCTGCCCGAGACCGAGCCCGCGGCCGAGGAAGCGCTGGCTGCGCAGTGCCAAGGCAATCCCGAGCAGGGCGCCCGGCTTGGCGCCGCCGTGAACGCCGCGCGGGCCGCCGATGGCAAGACCGTGCTGACCCAAAGCGAGGCGCTGGACACGATCGCGCTGTCTCATGCCTGCGACATGGCCCAGCAGGGACGTGCCGATGTGGCGGGCTCGAACGGCTCGAACGTGGTCGATCGCGCCCGCTCGGTCGGCTATCCGACCTGCGGTGTCGCGCAGCTTGTCGGCAGCGGCGGCACGCCCGAGGGCACGGTCGCGGCCTGGACTGTGCCGGGCCCGCAGCGCGAGCAGGTGATGGGCCAGCTGAGCTACGAGATCGGCAGCGGCGTGGCGCAGGGCGCGGACGGTCGGCTGTGGCACAGCGTCGTTCTGGGCAACGACTGCCAGTAAGACGATTGCCAGGAACACGGGAGAGGGGCGCGGATCGGACCGCGCCCCTTTGTCAGGTCATTTCTCGGGCAACAGACCGCGCGGCGCAAAGCGCAGCACAAGCAGCAGCACCAGACCCATCGCGATGAAGCGCATGTGCGGCGCGCTGTCCAGCAGGTGGGACTTGAAGGCGCTGTCGGGCAGCGGCCCGGTCAGCAGCGCGAACAGCGCCGGTCCCCAGACCTCGGCCTTGATCCACAGGAACCAGATCGTCACCGCGCCCAGCACCGCGCCCCAGTTGTTGCCAGACCCGCCGACGATCACCATCACCCAGATCAGGAAGGTATAGCGCAGCGGGTTGTAGCTGGTCGGCGCCAGCAGCCCGTCCAGCGTCACCATCATCGCGCCGGCCACCCCGATCACCGCGGATCCCAGGATAAAGACCTGCAGGTGGCGGCGGGTGACGTCCTTGCCCATCGCCTCGGCGGCGGTCTCGTTGTCGCGGATCGCGCGCATCATCCGGCCCCAAGGGGATTTCAGCGCCAGCTCGGCCAGCAGGATGATGACCAGCAGCACGACCAGGAACAGCGACATGTAGGACAGCTTGACCCAGATCCCCGAGGCCTCGGCGGCGGCGAATCCCCAGCTCGACGCGAATTCGACGAAATCGGGGTTGTTCTGCAGGTCGACCTCCTGCGCGACGGGGCGCGGGATCGCGGTGATGTTCATCACCCCGCGCGCCAGCCAGTTCTCGTTCTTCATGACCGCGACGATGATCTCGCCGATGCCAAGCGTGGCGATGGCCAGATAATCCGACCGCAGGCCCAAGGCGACCTTGCCGATGGCCCAGGCCGCGGCGGCGGCGAAGATCCCGCCCACCGCCCAGGACAGCAGCACCGGCAGGCCGAGGCCGCCGATATTGCCGTGGCGGGCGGGGTTGTTGGCCTCGATCGCGACGACGGCCGGGTCGAAGAGCCAGCGATAGGCGACGAAGCCCGCGATCAGCACGACGATGGTCAGCAGGCCGCTGCGGGTGCGCGTCCAGGCCAGCTTGGCCATGGCCAGCGTGCCCAGACCGACCAGCAGCGCCAGCATCAGCCGGGTGCCGCCGGCCGCCCAGGCCCCCTCGACCGGGGGCAGGGACACCAGCACCGGGGCCAGCGCGCCCATCGCCAGAAAGCCCACGACGCCCACGTTGAAGAGGCCCGCATAGCCCCATTGCATGTTCACGCCCAAGGCCGTGATGGCCGAGATCAGCCCCATGTTCAGGATCGCCAGCGAGGTGTTCCAGCTGCCCGAGAACATCGCGTTGCGCACCGTCCCCTCCAGCACGAACAGCACGGCGAGGACCGCGAACAGCACGGGCGCGCGCCAGCGGCTGGAGGAGGAGGCGGCTTGACGGTTGGTGGCCATGATCTTCCCCTTACACCGATTTTCCGCGGAACAGGCCCGTGGGCCGGAACAGCAGGACGACGATCAGAATGACGAAGCTGACGGCGAACTTGTATTCGGTCCCCAGCAGCTGCATCAGGCCCGAGGGCTCGTAGCCGGGCACCAAATAGCCCACCACGCGGACCCAGGGGTAGGTCACCGCCACCTCGGAAAACGCGACCAGGAAGCCGCCCGCGATGGCGCCAAGCGGATTGCCCAAGCCCCCCACGATGGCGGCGGCGAAGATCGGCAGCAGGATCTGGAAATAGTTGAAGGCCTTGAAGGACTTGTCCAGACCGTAGAGCGTGCCCGCGATGGTCGCCAGGCCCGCCGCGATGATCCAGGTCAGGCGCACGACCCTTTCGGGGTCGATGCCCGACAGCAGCGCCAGATCCTCGTTGTCGGAATAGGCGCGCATGGCCTTGCCGGACTTGGTGCGGTTCAGGAACCAGAACAGCGCGACCATGACGATCAGCGCCACCCCCACGGTCAGCGCCTGCGTGGACCGCAGCGCCAGCCCCTCGGGCAGGCCTGTCATCTCGCGGAAGGTGCGCACGTCCATGATGAAACGCGTGCCGTCGTCGAAGCGGTACTCGTCCACGCCGATCAGCACCCGCGTCAGCCCGTTCATCACGAACATGACGCCGACCGAGGCCATGACCAGGATGATCGGCGCCGCCTTCTGCTTGCGATAGAAGCGATAGACCGCGCGGTCGGTGCCCAGCACCAGAAGCGCGGTCAGCGCGATCCCGAAGGGCAGGGCGATCAGCGCGGTGGGCAGGGGCCCGGCGCTGATCCCCATGGCCTGCAGGCCCCAGGTCAGCAGGATCACCGTCCCGGTCCCGAAGGCCATCGTGTCGCCATGCGCGAAGTTCGAGAACCGCAGGATGCCATAGACCAGCGTCACCCCAAGCGCGCCAAGCGCCAGCTGCGCCCCGTAGGCGGCGGCGGGGATGAAGACGAAGTTCAGAAAGACCACGAGGGCGTTTGCGATATCCACAGGCTCAGCCCCCCAGGAAGGTGCGACGCACCTCGTCGTTCTTCATCAGTTCCTCGCCCGTGCCGGTATGTGCGTTGGCGCCCTGCACCAGCACATAGGCCTTGTCGGCGATCATCATCGCCTGGCGTGCGTTCTGTTCGACCATCAGCACCGGCAGCCCGCCCCGCGCGATGGCGATGATGCGGTCGAACAGCTCGTCCATGACGATGGGGCTGACGCCCGCGGTCGGCTCGTCCAGCATCAGCACCTTCGGTTGCGTCATCAGCGCGCGGCCCACGGCCACCTGCTGGCGCTGGCCGCCCGACAGCTCTCCGGCCGCCTGGCGGCGCTTGGCGGCGACGGCGGGGAACAGGTCATAGACCTGCGCCATCGTCGCCTTGATGTCGTCGCGCCGGATATAGGCGCCCATCTCGAGGTTTTCCTCGACGGTCATCGAGGGGAAGATGTTGTTCACCTGCGGCACGAAGCCCATGCCGGCCTTGACGCGGTCCTGCGGGTTCAGCGCGGTGATGTCCTGACCGTTCAGGCGCACCGAGCCCTGGCGCAGGTTCAGCATCCCGAAGATCGCCTTCATCGCGGTCGACTTGCCCGCGCCGTTCGGGCCCACGATCACCGCGATCTGGCCCTGTTCCACGGCGATGGTGCAGTCGTGCAGGATGTCGGCGCCCTTGCCATAGCCGCCGGTCATCGCCTCGCCGATCAGGAACGGATCGCCCGCCTGTCCCGGTCCCACCGGGCCCGAACGGCGGGTGCCGTCGATCTTGCCCATCCCCTTGGCATTCACGACCGAGGCGTCGCGCATCCCCCGGTTGCCCAAACCCACGTCGCTCATGCGCCCACCATGTCCTTGTTCTTCAGGCCGGTGCCCAGATAGGCCTCGATCACCGCCTCGTTCTTCATGATGTCCTGCGCGCTGCCGGTGGCCAGGACCTTGCCCTCGGCCATGACGATCACCGGGTCGCAGAGCTTGCCGATGAAATCCATGTCATGCTCGATCACGCAGAAGGTATAGCCGCGTTCG